>NZ_QGSZ01000219.1 GCF_003857055.1 Micromonospora inaquosa
CCACCCCACCCCACCCCGGTTGATCATGAAGTTATTGCCACGACACGCCGCGCGCGAGGGCAATAACTTCATGATCAACGCGAGTTGAGCAGGAGGGGGCGGAGGGCTGCCACGATCGGGGCATCGGCGGGGAGCCAGGTGACCGAGTCCAGTTCGTCGGCGGTGAGCCACCGGAGCGCCTCGTGTTCCAGCGCCTGTGGCTGGTCGTCGCCGAGCAGGCGGGCCGCGTACACCTTGAGCACCGAGCGGCCGTGCGCCATCCGTACGTTGCGGCCGACCCGGTCGCCGATCTCGACGCGTACGGCCAACTCCTCGGCGCACTCCCGGATCAACGCGTCGGTCTCCGCCTCCCCCGGCTCGACCTTTCCGCCCGGAAACTCCCACATGCCCGCTACCTCGGGTGGGGCGGAACGCGCACAGGCGAGCACCCGCCCATCCCGGATGATCGCCGCGCCGACGATCACCTTCAGGTCCCGTCGCTCGGCCTGCCCGCCATCATTCGCCCGTTCGGTCCGCACGGGCGTCCAGGGTGCCAGATCAATCGGCGGTTTGGGTACCGTAGCCGTCCGCTAGGCCAGTAAGACACGGAAGTGTGGGCGTGGACACCCCCTCCGAGCAGCGGGAGACTAGAGGACACCGACAAGACACGGGATGGCGACGATTTGGCCACGAGCCGGCAACGGCGCTTGGGGGGTGCGGTGATGCGCGTGCTGTTTAACAGCAGGGCCAAGCACGACTACCTTTCCGACGCGTTGACCTTGCTATCTGGTTGGACACGCGAGGGCGAGCAGATCCGACGAACGCTCGTGATCGACGATACCCAACACGCCGCACTAACTGAACGGGTCAAGGTCGTCGC
This sequence comes from Micromonospora inaquosa, assembly GCF_003857055.1. Lineage (GTDB taxonomy): Bacteria > Actinomycetota > Actinomycetes > Mycobacteriales > Micromonosporaceae > Micromonospora > Micromonospora inaquosa. Next base: position 860 of record NZ_QGSZ01000219.1, read on the forward strand.
GGATGCGCTGCATCTGCGACCCGAGATCAGCCGCCGGGCCGACAGCACCCAGATCCGGGTCGGGCACGGCAGCGGCGAGCCCCTGACCGAGGGCGAGGTCCTGTTGGCCGCCCGCATCGAGGACGCGTACCGGGCGGTCACCGAGGATTAACTATCGTTTCCGAACCCGACCCGGCATCCTGCGGGTACCAGCGCAGCTCCACCGAGTTGCCGTCCGGGTCCCGCACATAGATCGAGGTCGCCGAACCGCGGGCGCCGAACCTGCTGACCGGCCCGGTCAGCACCGTGAAGGCCCCCGACTCGATCACCTGCGCCCAGTCCAGTGGTGCCACCACCAGGCAGAAGTGGTCCACGTTCGCGCCCCGCGGCTCACCTCGGACGAGGTCGATGATGCTGTCGGGGCTGATCCGCACCGACGGGAACGGGACGGTGCCGGCACGCCACTCGTCGACCCGTACCGGTGCCAGCCCGAGCCTGCCGCAGTAGAAGTCCAGGGACCGTTCCACGTCGGCGACGGTCAACACCAGATGGTCGAAACCGGTAACCCGCAGCGCGCTCACGCCTCCTCCAGGTCTGCCGCCGCGCGCAGCCAGCCGGTGAACAGCGCCGGGTCGACGTCGGCGAGGTCGCGCAGCTTCACCGCCGCCATCGACCGCGCGCCAGGCACCAGCCGTCCCGACGGGTCGGCGATCTCCTGCCCCCGCCACAACCCGAAGGTGACGTAGGACCCGTACGCCTTGATCAGGCAGACCGGGCGCTGGCCGGGCCGGTCGCCCAGGCCCCAGACCGGGTGCCCGTGCCACATCGCGCCGGTCGCTCTCGGCAGGGCCGTCGCGATGATCGGCGTCAGCTTCTCGCCGATCTCGCGCAGTGGGCCGGCCAGGCCGGCCAGGTAGTCGTCAACGCTCACGTCAATACCTTTCGCTCGGTGTTCCCTGCCGGTTCACGATCCCCGGACGAGGAACGCCGACCAAGACCTGATGCCGCTACGATCGTTGCCCACAGGTCAACGATGGGAGCGGTGTGCTGGAGCGGTACGAGGTCGAGACGTTCCTGACGCTCGCGGAGGAACTGCACTTCGGCCGGACCGCCGAGCGGTTGACGGTCAGCACCGGCCGGGTCAGCCACATCGTGAAGAAGCTGGAACGCCGGATCGGCGCACCGCTGTTCGCCCGCACCAGTCGGGTCGTCCGGCTCACCCCGATCGGCCGGCAGCTCGCCGAGGAGTTGGCCCCGCTGGTTGCCGGGGTGGACGAGGCCGTCCGCCGCGCGACCGACGCCGCCCGCGGCGTGACCGGGACGCTACGGGTGGCGTTCCTCGGCGAGTGGACCGCTCCGGTGCTGCTCCGGGCGGTGGCCCTGTTCGGTGAACGGCACCCGGACTGTCGGGTGGAGGTGCACGAGGCGCAGCTGTCCACCACCCGATCCGGGCTGCTCGACGGGTCGACGGACGTGTTGATCGCCTCGTACCCGTTCGACGGGATGGCCACCGGCCCGGCGCTGCTCTCCGAGGATCGGGTGCTGGCGGTGGCGGCGGGTCACCCGCTCACCCGGGAACGGTCGGTGTCGTTGGAGGTGCTCGCCGACCACCCGGTGGTGCAGTACCCGGCAGTGACCTCGGCGGAGTTCAAGCGGGACCGCACCCCGGAGCGCACCCCGGGCGGCCGGCCGGTGCCGAGAGGGCCCGCCGGAAACACCTTCTCCGAGATGCTGTCCCTGGTCGCGCTGGGCCGGGGTGTCCTGCCGGTGGGTGAGCACACCCGGCGCTACTACCCGCGCCCGGACGTGGTGTACGTGCCCATCCACGACGCGCCATCCATCGAGCGCGGGCCGGTCTGGTTGCCCAGCAACACCACCACCCGGGTACGCGAGTTCGTGCGCGCCGCGTCCGACGCGAACCCCCGATGAGACACGCCGAGTTTCGCCACCACCGGCTGGTCCAGGTGTACGACGCCGAGTGCCGGTGGGGGCCGGACGACGACTTCTTCCAAGCGGTGGTCGACGAGACCCCGGCCGTCCGGGTGCTCGACCTCGGCTGCGGCACCGGCCGGCTGACCGTTGCCCTCGCCGCCGCTGGCCACACCGTCACCGGTGTCGACCCGGCCGGCGCGTCCCTGGCCGCCGCCCGCGCCAAGCCGGGCGGCGAGCGGGTGACCTGGATCGAGGGCACCTCGGCGTTGCTGCCGGAGCGAGCGTTCGACGTGGCGGTGCTGACCAGCCACGTCGCGCAGTTCTTCGTCGACGACGCGGAGTGGGCGCGTACCCTCGCCGACCTGGCCCGGGCGCTCGGGCCCGGCGGCCGGCTGGTGTTCGACGCCCGCGACCCGGCGGACCGTCGCTGGGAGCGGTGGAACCCGGTGGATTCGTACCGGGTGGTCAGGCTGCCGGGCGGCGGCGAGGTCCGCGCGTGGACCACGGTCACCGGGGTACGCGACAGAGTTGTCGACTTCACCCACCACTACCACTTCGACGACGGCGAGGAGATCCTCAGCTCGGCGTCCCTGCGCTTCCGCACCGAGGCCGAGCTGCGCTCCTCGCTGACCACTGCGGGGTTCCTCGTGGACCGCATCTACGGGGGCTGGCGCGGCGAGCCGGTCGGCCACGGTGACGGCGAGTTCGTGGTCCTCGCCCGGGTGGGCACGTTGGCACCGGTTTTCTAGCCTGGATCGCATGGCGAACATCGCGTACGACCGCAAAGAGCAGGTCCAGCAGATCGAGAGTGGCCTCCTCGAAGGCGAGCAGATCATCGCCGTCTACGACGCTGTCGGCACCGGCACCGGGTTCATCGGGCTGACCGACCGACGGGTGATCATCCAGGACCGCTCGTTCGTCGGAAAGCGGTTCGCGATCACCAGCATCCCGTACTCGAAGATCACCAGCGTGAGCGTGGTCAGCAACAAGTCGTGGGGTGGTTCGTTCTTCTCCACCGGCGCCATCGCCATCCACGTCGGCACGCACACCTACGAGGTGGAGTTCCGTGGCGCGCAGAAGAGCCACCACGTGCACAACGTGATCCTGCACCACATCTCCTGACGGCACGTCCCGTCGTGGGCCCGGCTGGCGTAATTGCCTTGCCGGGCCCGCGGTGTCTCTGGTGTCCTCGGTCGACAGCCGCGCGAAGGGAGCAGCCACCATGCCAGACACAGCGAGGTCCCCCGAATCCACCGTCATCCGATCTGAGGAATCGAGACTTCGTGAACAGGACCGTTCCCCTGGAACTGGGCGCCACTGACCCCAACCCCGGAGGCCGCTGATGTCGGTCTTCGACGATCCCGGCCTCTTCGGCCGGCTGTGGGCCGCCGACTACGACGACGGCGACACCAACCCGGACCCGGCCCCCGCCGTGGACTTTCTGGCCGACCTGGCCGACGGTGGTCCGGTTCTCGAACTGGCGATCGGCACCGGCCGGGTCGCGCTTCCGCTGGCCGAGCGCGGCCTCGCCGTGCACGGCGTCGAGGCCTCTGAGGAGATGCTCGCGCACCTGCGGGCGAAACCCGGCGGCGAGCGGATACCCGTGGTCGTCGCCGACATGGCGGACGTGCCGGTGGAGGGTGAGTTCCGGCTCGCGTACCTGGTCTTCAACACCCTGTTCAACCTGGTGGACGCCGAGCGGCAGGCGGACTGCTTCCGCAACGTCGCCCGCGTGCTGTCGCCCGGTGGCGCGTTCGTCATCGAGACGTTCGTGCCCGACCCGCGCACGTTCGACTCGGACGAGCAGGTACAGGTGCGGGCCGTAACCGAGGAATCCGCGACGATCCGACTGCACAAGTACGACCGGCCGGAGCAGCGGTTCATCCGGCAGACCATCACGTTCGACGCGGACGGTGTGCACCTGAAGCCGTTCGCCATGCGGTACGCCTGGCCGCACCAGATCGACGAGATGGCGCAGCGGGCAGGGCTCCGGCTCACCGAGCGGTACGCCGACTGGCACCGGCGACCGTTCCAGGCCGACAGCCCGTCGCACATCTCCGTCTACCGGGCGGAGTAGCGGTTTGATCGACTCGGGTTCCGGAAAGTCGGGCTGTCATCGTGGTGATGACACCCCGACTTCAAGGAACCCGAGTCGATCGCTGATGTGCCACTGTGGGCACGGCGGCCTGGCACCGCGGTGCCGGGGTCGATCGCCGTCAGCGGAGGCGGGTGCCCATGTTGACCAGACGGATTGAACGAATCCTCCTAGCCCTGGCGCTCGGCCTGCTCGTTGTCGGCTGGGTCCTCCGGGACAACGAGCAGGGCACGGCCCATACGATCGGCCGGGTGCTGGTGCCCCTCGGCGGGCTCTGCGCCATCGTCGCCGGTATCAGCTCGGCCCGTCGCGCCAAGCGCGAGAACAACCGACTACGCGCAACGCTGCTCGGCAGTGACACCGCACCGGGAACAGACGAGCGCCCTGACCGTCATGGCGGCGAAGAGGACAGCCCGAGCCGGTGATTCGAGCCCCTCACACCGTCGGCTGATTCTGCTGGTAGCAGTAGGTGTTGATCCGCAGGTCTCGCGTCGGGTGAGCTGACAACATGACGGACGCCTCCCGTTTTCCACGCTCCTCGCCGTACTGGCCGGTGGTCAGCCACCCTCAGCTCCGGCGCGTTCTGCCCGGGCTCGCCGTCTCCGCGTTGGGCGACGGGATGGCGGTTGTCGCGGTGTCCTGGCTCGCCATCCAACTCGCCCCGCATGATCAGTGGGGCCCCTGGATCGCGGTGGCCATGGCGGCGTACACCCTGCCCAGCGCGGCCGGGACTGTCGTCTTCGGTCGGCTGCTGCGCGGTCGCGGCGGTGCCCAGCTCGCCGGGTGGGACGCGATCCTGCGGGCCACGGCACTCGCGGCAATCCCCATCGCCTACCTCTTCGGCGCGCTCAGCATCGGGCTGTACGTCGTCCTGCTGGCCGCGTCCGCATTGCTGCACTCGTGGGGTTCCGCCGGGCGTTTCACACTGATCGCCGAACTGCTGCCGCAGCGACACCACCTGCCGGCCAACGCGGTGCTCGCCACCATCGCCGGGTTCGCCACCATCGTCGGTCCACCACTGGCGGGCGTCCTGATCGCCTGGGTCGGGCCGGTCTGGGTCATCGCCATCGACGCCGCCACCTTCGCCGCGCTGGCCCTGACGTACCGCCTCGCCCTCCCTGCCGTCGGCAGCGACCACCCGTACGAGCGCGGCGCGTCGCGGACCGCCGGGTTCGCAGTCATCCGCCAGAACCCCGCCCTGCTGGGTCTGCTGGCGCTGAGCCTCGCGTTCTTCTTTCTGTTCGGGCCGGTGTACGTGGCGATGCCGATCCACATCACCAACGACCTGCACGCCTCCGCGACGCTGCTGGGCGCCTACTACACCGCGTTCGGCGTCGGTGGTCTCGTCGGAGGGCTGATCGCCGGACACCTGCGCCGCTGGCCGCTGCGGGCCACCACCATCGGCATCGTCGTCGGCTTCGGCATCACCATGCTCCCGCTGGGCCTGGGTGCACCCCTTGGCGTGTCGCTGCCGGCGTTCGCCCTGGCGGGCCTGATCTGGGCTCCGTACATGTCCACGTCGATGGCGCTGTTCCAGCGCAGCACGTCCATCGCGCAGCTACCGGCGGTGCTCGCCGCGAATGGCGCGATCCTCGTGGTGGCGGTGCCCCTGGGCACCATGCTGGGTGGGCCACTGGTGGGTGCCATCGGTGCCCGGCCGACGATGCTGCTCTGCGCAACGGCAATCGTGACGGTCGGCCTGGTCGCCGGAGGATTCGCGATTCCGTGGCGGAGCCCGCGATCCTCCGGCGACCCAGCAGTCACCGAGGTCAGTGCCGGTCGCTGATCTGCACGTCGACGATTGTCAGCTTCCCGCGTTGTCGGTGCGGTGGCGTTCGACCGTCTCGGCGATGCGCTTGATCCGGCGGAGTCGGGCATCCCAGGTGGAGCCGACCGCCGACAACTGGGCGACCGCGCGGGCGAGTTGCGCCTCGTCCACCTGGTAATGACGCTCGCGACCGGCCGGCTCGGCGTGGATCAGACCAACCCGGTCCAGAACAGCCAGGTGTTTCGAGACGGCCTGGCGGGTGACGGGTAACCGCCTGCTCAACGAGGTGGCTGTGCCCGGCCCGTCAGAGAGCAGAAGATCGATCATCGTACGCCGAATCGGGTCACCGATCGCCGACCACAACTCGTCGTCGACCGCCGTGCTCATGCGATCGCGACCAGCCGCGCCACGTACGCGCCCAGCCGGGGCATGTAGTGGTCCCAACCGTTCTCGTGGTCGCGGTACTGCTCTTCCAGGACGGCGATCTCCCAGCCCATCTCGCGGAACCCGGTCTCGGTCATCCGGATCTGCGTCCCCGTGCCGTTGGGGATCAGGTCGAAGGTGACGAGCAGCGCCTGCCCGCTGCGGTCCGCCTCGGTGAAGCACCACCGGAAGGAGAACCGCTTCGGTGGGTCGACCTCGACGACGGCGAACGCGACGGTCTTCGTCTCGCCGGTGTCAGCGTCGCGCCACACCAGCTCGCCGGGTGCGCCGGCGACCGACTCGAACCGTGCGTCGTCGGGCCACCACTCCCGCATGTGCTCGGGTTGGCTGACCACCTCGAAGACGACCTCGGGGGACGCGTTGACGTGGATGTCTCGTTCGATCGTTCCCTGTTCCATGCGCACAACCTTTCGCAACCTTTGGTTGCACTCAACCTACGACAGCCCACACGCTTCGCGCAACCTTTCGTTGCACGTCGTGGGTTTCGTCGTACCCGGGATGCACGATCAGCCCATGTCTGAGCCATCGCCGCATCGACACCACGCCATCGACTACATCGAGCTCACGGTGACCGACCTCGCCGTGGCCAAACGCTTCTACGCCGACGCGTTCGGTTGGCAGTTCAACGACTACGGGCCGGAGTACGCCGGCATCCGCAGCCCACACGGCGACTCCGCACCGGAGGTCGGCGGTCTCCGACTGGACACGGAGATTCGGGCCGGCGGCCCACTCGTGCTGCTCTACTCCAGCGACCTGGACCGGTCAGTGCAGGCCGTCAAGGAGGCCGGCGGCCAGGTGGTGAACGGGCCGTACGAGTTCCCGGGTGGCCGACGGTTCCATTTCACCGACCCCAGCGGCAACGAGCTGGGCGCCTGGGCCGAGCAGTAGGACCCCGAGGTCGCCCGGGCGGTGGATGAGCGTCGTCGCCAGCTCCGGCAGAGTGTCCCCGTGGCCGGAAGAGGACTGGACGTCGAGGGATGGATCGCGCGCGAGGGTGCGCTGAGCCGGGTCCCGGCCGCGTTCGCCGGTGTCGTCGACGCGGCACGCGCTCGGATAGCCGAGTGGTTCGACAGTGGTCGGCTGCACAGCGCCTACATCTACGGCAGCATCCCGCGTGGCACCGCCATCTTCGGCATCTCCGATCTCGACCTGCTCCTCGCCCTGCGCATGGCGTGGGCATTCTGCTGTTCAGTTCACGTACCCTGCTCAGCGAGCTTGAGCGGCACGACCTCGGCGACCTCGCCGAACTTCCCCGGTACCGGCCCACTCCCCTGCTCGCCCGCGAGACGAACGGCGACCTGTCACTTGCGCTCCCGGGATGGCGCAGAACGCGCCGGGCGGATGCGTAGAGCCGCCATCGCCGGCCGCGCGCCCTCGCCAGATCCGGGTGTGCTCCGCGAACTCATCGACGACCTGGGCCCTGGCTCGCCGTAGAATACGCAGTCGTCCATGGCGAGAATGCCGTCCGTTCCTGATCTAGCGGAGGTCCTCGCCACTCATGACGAAACAGCCGAACATGTCCTTGAGGACGACCCGCTGGTGGTCGGTCAAGGGGTTCGCGAAGACCGCGACGTCGACCCCGCGCCGCCGGCAGGCATCGGCGACTTCACGGGCCCTACCGGGGCTGAGCAACGCCCGCCGCGAGAACTGGTCGCCCATCTTGCCCGCGCCACCGGAAGAGGCACCCCGCCGCTGCACGTGCCGGCTCACGACCTGGCCTCCGTGGGCTTCCACCAAGCTGGCCAGCAGATTGAGCTTGCTGACAAACTCCTTGTCCTTCGCCGAGAACAGGCCCACCAGCGCCACGTCTGCGCCTGCCAGCACAGCGTTCAACGCCCCGGCGCGAGGTCGGTTCACCGGGTCGCTGACCGATCAGCGCCGGCGGGCGCGCAGCACGCCGGTCAGCATTGGCAGCGTGAACTCGCCGTGCGCCGTTTCGGGTCGGCTCCCGAGGAAGGCGCGGATCCGGCCGAGCGCGGACTCTCGCTCCTCCTCCGGCATGACCAGCATCCCGGCCCGCGTCGCAAGCGTCGCGACGAGAGAGTCGGCGGTGCGGCGCTGCCCGTGCGGGAACTCGACCTGCTCCGGCGACCCGAACCGGGCGACCAGGCCGGTGCTCGGAATGAGCATGTCCGCCGTCGCCGTGCGCCAACTGCTCAACGTGTCACGCGGGCCGATCGCCGCACTGCCACTGACCCGTTCGAGCCCGGCAACCCAGTCGAGCCGGTCGTCCATGATGTTCCACAGTCCGGCCAGGACGCCGCCGGGTGCGAGGACCCGGGCGATTTCCGCCCCGGCGACGGCCATGTCGAACCAGTGCAGGGCGTTGCCAGCCAGCACCGCGTCGACGGAAGCATCCGGCAGCGGGATCGACTCCGCGCTACCCGGCAGGGCACGGACGGACGGCACCGCACGACGCAGCTCGGCGAGCATCGCCGGATCAGGCTCGACCGCCACAACCTCCGCGCCCACCGCGGCCAGCGTCGCGGACAGCTTGCCGGTGCCGGCACCCAGGTCGAGCACGCGTAGACCCGGGGCGGGCTCCAGCGCCCACCGCACCGCACCCTCCGCATAGTCCGGGCGGTGCTCGGCGTACGCGGTCGCCGCCGCGCCGAACGACGATCGGAGCAGTTGTTCCGTCATGCGGTCAACGTACCGCCGTTTGTCGACATCGACTGCGACCATGGCCACCGTGCAGATCTTGCGGAGCTGGTGGCGCGTCCGCTACCCCCTCTACGTACTCGGCCTCCTGGTCGGGATGGTCATGATGTGGCTGCCCTTCAAGACCTTTCAGGACAACGACGCCTGGGAGAGTCGACTGCGGGTCCACGGCGTGCCAGCCCAGGCAGTTGTCGATGAGCTCGTGCACAAGCGGCGGAACACGATGCACGTGCGCTACGAATTCGGCGGCGCTCAGCGTCAGGCCGAGGTTGGCTGTTGGGAGGTCTGCCTGCCGGCCGGCAGCGCGGTGCCGATCTGGGTCAACCCCAACGATCCGGGGGATCTCGTCACCGACTTCGGCATACTCAGCGGGCACCGGGGCCGGCTGCAAGGGGTGGTCGGGGCGGCCGGCCTGACTCTCTCCGGGTGGATGGTGCTCGCCGTGATCGCCCGCCTCTACCAGCGACGACGCGACCGCCGACAAGGCGACGGGCAGCGGCAGCAACGGGACCAGCGCCAACGACAGTTCCTGAACGCCAGGCCCGGGACAAAGCGCAAGCCGAGCCGGCGACAGCGGAACCCGGACTAGCGCCAACCCCCGCAAAAGAGTCGGACTCAGACGTTGAAGCGGAACTTGGACGCCACTCTCATGACCTGCCGCGACCTGGTCGAATCGGGGTTAGGGGCTGGCACTCACGTCCACTGTCGTCCAGGGGGTGCCCTGCCTCGTCCACCCTGCGGGCCGTTGTTGACCCCTGTATCGGGCACGGCGACCGCTTCGGTGTGAACTCTCGGCAAGCAGGTCGGGTCGGGCTTGATGCGAGGCCAGACGGCCTGCTGACGCGCCTCTCGGGCCAGTTCGGCTGGCACGGTGCTGTACTTCGCTGCTGTACTGCTGGCGTCAGACGAGGCGCTGGATGCGAACCCTCGGGCGCTCATTCCGGAGGTGGCCGTGCTTGTGCTGGCGGACCTGCTCGTCCCAGACCTCCTGGTCGTAGTCCGGGTCCGGCGGGATCCACTTGTGAGAGCCGTCGCTGTAGTGGAACTTTTCGTCACCCAACCGCAGGATGCTCATCGAATCCAGCCGAGGAATCGGTAGTGCAGGTGGCTGGCCGGAACGTGGGCCAGCTCCTGGGCGGCATCGACGAGCTGGGCGGCCAGGTAGAGGGCGAGTGACACCGAGGCTCGGTCGTACTCGGCTCGCAGCTCTTGGCGCCGGGTCTGGCATGGCCACTCCCCCACACAGCCGCCGCACGTCCAGGCCGGCTTGATCGGGTGGTGAGTAGTCACTGCGGGCCGTCCTGGTTGGGCCAGTGGCCGCGGTTGATCGGGATGTGGTGGCGGCTTCGGCATGGCAGTTCGCCTCCGCAGCGGCAGATGCGCCGCCAGTACCGCCAAGACCAGACGGGCTGGTGACGGCGAGCGAGAGTCAGCGCCACCGCCAGCACGTACTCGTCGTACGAAACTCGCTTCACCGGCTCCCCTCGCCCACTCGCGCCAGGGCCTGCCCATGTCGATGGGAGCACTGCCGTCTCCTTGTGCCGTTGCGATCTGGAGGCGTGGATGCCCGAACGCGGGGGACGCGCCGAACATCCACGCCGGCGAGGACGGCCCACAGCGCCAACCGAGGGAATCGACCTCCTCGGCAACCTCCCATAGGTACCGTTGGGTAGTCAAGGGCTGGCGTAGGTGGTCTACTCGTGTTGCCAACCGAGGAGAACCACGTGCCACCGCGTTACCGCTACGAGCAGATCGCCGACGACCTTGCCGAACGCATCAAGTCCGGCGAGTTCCAGCCCGGCTCCAAGCTGCCCAGTCGGCGAGAGTTAATCGAGCACTATGGGGTCACCGAACCGGTGATCGACCGCGCCATGCAGGTACTACGGATCAAAGGTATGACCGAAACGCTTCCCGGCGTTGGCGTCTTCGTCGCCGAGTAAATTCCTCCGCAGAGCCAGCCCTCGCAACCGCAATCCCTCGCTTGGAAGCTCTGTGCACCACACCGCGCTCGTCTGCAGGTGGATCTGCACTCGGAGCAGCGCCCCTCTCCGCCCGTCTCGACATCGCTGTTCGGGATCGTTGCTGTCGGAGTCGGTGACGGCGGGCGTCCGGCACTGTTGCCACCGCCGCAGGCAACCCGGCACGATCGATTCGTGACCCCCCAAGAAGCCAACCTCCGGTGCGAAGCAGTTTCGTGGATCAGCCACGACTTCCCGGGCTGGCTACGGGTACGCCTCGTCGACGTCAACAACGCGTCGTGGTACTTCGTCGACAAGGTCCCGGTCTTCACCGCTGACAATTCACGCCTTGAGGCTCGCCTGCCTGCACCTGTCCACATCCGGTGCAGCATCATCGGCCGAGATGACGGTGCACTCGTCGTCTCAACCGCACCGCACGGGGTCGAAACCGAGGACGGACAATGCCTCTTCCGGGTGCATCCCGGCCAGTTCGACCGACACAAGGTTTAGGAAGGAGGTAGCGGCTGGTCACAACTCAGCCTGCCGACCTGCCAAACGGGCAGCGGCGCATCGACAAGGCCGACACCTCGTCGTGCACGCCTGGCACTCCCACCTCCCGCACCACCTTCGGTTGTACGATTCGTACATGACTGAACCCGCGCGCGATCTCTCGATCTCGGCCGCTCGTGATCATCTCGCCGAGGTCGTCTCTCGTGCCGCCTACGGCGGTCGCATTACCTACGTCACCCGTCACGGCCAGCGCATGGCCGCGATCGTGCCGGCAGAGGTGGCCGAAGCGATCGAACGCGCCGAGGATGCGGAAGACGTAGCTGCTGCCCGTGAAGCGCTCGCCCGGATTGACGCCGGCGACAAGCCGGTACCCCTGGCCGAACTGCGGGCCGAGCTCGGGCTATGAGCGGAGACACCCGCTACACGGTTCAGATCGACAGATCGGCGGCCAAGCTACTGCGCAAGCTTGAGCCACCCGTTCAGGCCCGGCTCGTCGCCGCCATAGCCGCGCTGGGTGCCGACCCGCGACCGGAAGGTGTGAAAGCGCTGGCTGGGCATCGCGGCCTGTTCCGCGTGCGCGTCGGCGACTACCGGGTGGTGTACACGGTGAACGACTCGATCCTGGTCGTCTTGGTCGTGCACCTGGGCCACCGTCGCGAGGTCTACCGCTTCTGACCAACAGCAGGCGTGCGGGTCAGACGTTGAAGCGGAACTCCACCACGTCGCCGTCCTGCATGACGTACTCCTTGCCCTCGATGCGGACCTTGCCCGCCGCCTTGGCCGCCGACATCGAACCGTGCTCGACCAGGTCGTGGTACGAGACCACCTCGGCCTTGATGAAGCCGCGCTGGAAGTCGCTGTGGATGACGCCCGCTGCCTCGGGCGCGGTGGCGCCGACCGGGACGGTCCAGGCGCGCGCTTCCTTGGGGCCGGCCGTGAGGTACGTCTGGAGGCCGAGGGTGCGGAAGCCGACGCGGACGAGCTGGTTGAGGCCGGGCTCGTTCTGCCCGATCGACTCCAGCAGCTCGCGGGCCTCCTCCTCGGGCAGGTCCACCAACTCGGATTCGATCTTGGCGTCCATGAAGATGGCCTCGGCGGGGGCGACCAGGGCACGCAGCTCGTCGAGGAACGTCTCGTTGGCCAGCTCGGCCTCGTCGACGTTGAAGACGTACAGGAAGGGCTTGGTGGTGAGCAGGTGCAGCTCGCGCAGGTGCTCCAGCTCGATCTTGGCGGCGGCGGCCCCGGAGTAGAGGGTGGTGCCGCCGTCGAGCACCTCGATCGCGGCCTTCGCTGCGGCGACGGCGGCGGCCCGGTCCTTGCGGAGCTTGGCCTCCTTCTCCAACCGGGGCAGCGCCTTGTCCAGGGTCTGCAGGTCGGCGAGGATCAGCTCGGTGTTGATCGTCTCGATGTCGTCGGCCGGGGAGACCTTGCCGTCGACGTGCACCACGTTCGGGTCGGAGAAGGCCCGGACGACCTGGCAGATCGCCGAGGCGTCCCGGATGTTGGCCAGGAAGGCGTTGCCCCGGCCCTGCCCCTTCGACGCGCCGCGGACCAGGCCGGCGATGTCGACGAACGACACCGGTGCCGGCAGCACCTTCTGCGAGGAGAAGATCTCGGCCAGCTTGCCCAGCCGCTCGTCGGGCAGCCCGACCACGCCGACGTTGGGCTCGATGGTGGCGAACGGGTAGTTCGCCGCCAGCACGTCGTTCTTGGTCAACGCGTTGAAAAGCGTGCTCTTGCCGACGTTGGGCAGGCCGACGATGCCGATGGTGAGACTCACGACGGGCCAGCTTACGCCGGTCCCGGTCCGGCCGGTCGAGGCGGCTCCGGTTCGGCGGTGGGCAGATGGTCGATCGTCGGGGGCACGGGGCCTGGTCTGGCGTTGCTACCCTGCCGATTCGATCGTCCGCTGCTGGAGGTGGGATGAGCTCGACCGTGCCTGAGCTGTACATCGCCGTCGATGTGGAGGCGGACGGGCCGATCCCCGGGCCGTACAGCATGATCTCGCTGGGCATGGCCGTGGCCGGCCGCCCGGACCTGACCTTCTACACCGAGCTGCGTCCCATCTCCGACGAGTTCGTCCCGGCGGCGCTGGCCGTCTCCGGCCTGGACCGGGACCGTCTGCTGCGGGAGGCACCCACCGCGCAGGAGGCGATGTCCGCCGCGGCGGCCTGGGTCAACGGGCTGCGCCGGGTCGGCCGTCCGGTCTTCCTCGCCGCCCCGGCCGTCTGGGACGGCATGTTCGTGCACTGGTACTTCGTCCGCTTCGTTGGGCACAGCCCGTTCGGTGCGACCGGTTCCGGCATCGACCTCCGCAGCTACTGGATGGGGTTGACCGGCAGCGAGTGGGTCCAGACCCGCCAGGGCACGATCAAGCATGAGCTGGGCCTGCACGACATGCCGCACACGCACCACGCCGGGGAGGACGCCGCCGAGCTGGCCCAGGTCTTCGACGCGGTGCTCCGCCGCCGACAGCCGGTCGAGGAGGCGTGACGCTCGGGCGAGCAGACGTGACGCTCAGCCGAGCAGGCGGGGGGCGATGACCGCCTCCCGTACGCTGCCGTCCGCGTCCCGGCTGACCTCGTACGCTGAGACGCCCTCGCGGTCCGCGATCGCCTCGACGAGCCGGGTGCCCCGGTAGACCAGGCCGACGCCGTCGTCGGTGCAGTGACTGGTGGGGAGCGTGCCGTCGCCGACCAGCTCGTGCATCAGCGGTCGGCGCTGGCCCTCGCTGTCGTAGTGCACACCGTTGCCGTACGGCAGCCAGGCCAGTCCGTCGGTGAAGCCGCGCAGCCGCAGGCCGAAGCTGTCGGTGGCACCGCCGACGTGCCAGCAGATCGAGCCGGCGGAGACGCCGGCCAACACCACGCCGGCCTGCCAGCACTCGTGCAGGATCTCGTCGAGCCCGTGCACCCGCCAGACCGCGACCAGGTTGGCCACGCTGCCGCCACCGACCCAGATCACGTCCTGGGCGAGCAGGTGGGCGCGGACGTCCTCGACGTTCGGCATCGGGAACAGGGCGAGGTGGGACAGCCGGAACCGGGTGTCGGCGAACGCGCCGTAGACGGAGGTCAGCGAGGTGGGCTGGTCACCGACGGCCTGCCCGAGGTAGCAGATTCGCGGCTGCGAACCGGCCTCGGCCAGCTCGGCCGCCAGCTCGAAGACCGGGCCGGGACGCAGGTCGTAGGGCCCGCGGTCGCCCCGGAAGAAGCCCATGCTGGTGGCGATGATGGTCGGTTCGCTGGCGGGCATCGGGCGTCCTTCCGTTGCGGGCGGTGCGGCGTCCATCCTGCCGCAGCCGGGCCCCACCCGTTCCGTCCCGGGTCCGAACTCCACCCGTGACGAGAGTGGGGCTGGCGGGGTGTTCGAACCCCGCCAACCCCATGATCAACCAGACTGGTCGGTGCGCCGTTGGCGGGGCACCTCGAACTCCGGCCAGTGCGCCAGGGTGCGGCGGTCGGCCGGGGGTAGTTGCGCGGCGGCGGCACGGGGCAGGGTGAACCGGTCGGTGGCGGCCGATCCGGCCGAGGCCGACTCACGCAGCATCCAGCGCACCTCGTCGGCCGTCCAGCCCAGCCCCGGCCGCGCGGCGACTTCGCGGATCAACCGCCGGCCAACCCTCGTGTCGTCGTCGTAGAAGCGCATGCACCAGTGGTGCGTCCACATCCCGAGCGCCCGTAGGCCCGCGTCGTCGAGCGAGCCGGCCAACCGGCCGCAGGCGGTGTCAGGGAAGCTCTGCGCGGGCTCGCCCGCCCGGTCCCGTTCGATGGCGCCCACGGCGGCCGGCGCGACGGCCCGCATCCGGCGGTAGAAGGACTGCGCCACCGCGCGGGGCAGCGGCGGGAACGCGCCCGGTGTCGACGCCGCTGCCCAACCCGCCACGCTCGTCATTCGCCGCACCCCTTCTTCAGTTGGTGGCCGGACGGTACCTGGCGCGCCCGACACTTTCGGGCCGAAAACCCCCACCGATCGTGGACAGCGACGATGACCTGGGACGTCTGTATCCGTGACAACGAAACGGGGGTGGCCGGCCGGAACCGGTCGGCCCGGCACTGGCCTGCCGAGCCGGCGGCGAGGAGCCGGTCGGAGATCCCGGTCACCTTCGCGCGCCACTCCGCCGCACCGGCGAGCGTCGCGCGCCGCGGCGACGAGCGGGCATCGGTTCACCAGATTTGTCGAGGCCGACATGCCCACTCATCCTTGGGCCATGACCGATCCCGGACACCCGAGGTGCGAGCTGCGGGGGCAACGATGAGCACCGCCATGGCCCGGGTGCCCGACTCCCTCCGGGGGCAGATCGTCACACCCGGCGACCGCCGGTACGCACAGCTGCGCTCGACGTACACCAGGTCGGCGTCGCCGGCCGCCGTTCTGCTGCCCAAGACCACCGCCCAGGTGGTCGACGCGCTGCGCTACGCGCGGGAGCAGCGGCTGCCGATCGCGGTCCGCAGCGGCGGGCACGGCCTCTCCGGGGCCTCGTCCAACAACGGTGGGGTGGTCATCGACCTGTCCATGCTCAACCGGGTTCAGGTGATCGACGAGCGGGCCGGGCTGGTCCGGGTCGAGGCCGGTGCCCGCTGGGCGAACGTCGCGAAGGCGTTGGCCCCGTACGGCCTGGTGATCAGCTCGGGTGACTACGGCGGTGTCGGCGTCGGCGGCCTGGCCACCGGCGGCGGTGTCGGCTGGCTGGTGCGCGCCCACGGCCTCACCATCGACCGGGTCCGCGCCGTCGAGGTGGTGCTGGCGGACGGGACGCTGGTACGCGCCGACGCCGACCACGAGCCGGAGCTGTTCTGGCTGGTCCGAGGGGCCGGGGCTGGCGCGGGGATCGTGGTGGCCTTCGAGATCGAGGCGGCCGAGCAGCGCAACGTCGGTGTCGTGCAGCTGGTGGTCGAGGCGCATCCGGACGGTCGCACCGTCCGGGAGTGGACGAGCTGTCTCAGCCAGGCGCCACGGGAGTTGTCCGCCGCCGCCGTGGTGTTCGCGGAGGGTCGATCGGTCCTCATGTCCATCACCGCCGTGGTCGCGGCCGAGAGCCTGCGCCGGACCCGGCCGGCGGTGGAACCGCTGCTCGCCATCGGCAAGGTGCTCGAACACCGCACCGACCTGCTGCCCTACCCGACGCTGGTGCCGACCGCGCACCTCAACCCCAACGTCGGGCAGCAGCGCGGCACGACCACCAACGGTCTGTTCACAGCGCTGGACGAGGCCGGGGCGCGGGCCGTGACACGAGCGGTGACGGGGCCGGGTCGGGCGACGATCCAGCTCCGCTCGTTGGGTGGGGCGGTCAACGACGTCGCTTCCGACGCGACCGCGTACCCGCATCGTCACCAGGACACGCTGATCGTGGCCTCGGTGTTTGCGCCGCAGGCCGACGCCGCGTTGAACGCCGCCTGGCGGGCCGCCGGAGCGCGCGCCGACGGCGCGTACGTCAACTTCGAGAGCAGACCGGACCCGGCCGCGTTCGCCCGGATCTACCCGGGCGAGACCGGGGCCCGGGTCCGACGGCTGTGGAAGCGGTACGACCCGGACGGCGTGTTCCGATCGGCCCTGCTGACCGGCCAGCCGGACCGCGCCGCACAGCCCAACCGGGCCGCCCAGCCCAGCCGGGCCGGCCAGGTGGACCGCGCCGCCCAACCGAGCCGCGCCGCCCAGCCCAGTCGATCCGCCCAGCCCAGCGGGTCTGGTCAGCCGCACCGGCGTCGTCGACGCCCTCGTTGACCGTTCCTCTTCGCACCGGCACACCCAGGTCCGATTCCCGCCAGCCGATGGCCGGTCGAGCGGGGCATCATCGGTGACATGGAGATGGACTTCGAGCGGTGTTACCGGGCCGTGGACAGCCGTGACCAGCGGTTCGACGGCTGGTTCTACACCGGTGTGACGTCCACCGGCATCTACTGCCGGCCGTCCTGCCCGGCGATCACACCCAAGCGGCAGAACGTCCGGTTCTTTCCGTCCGCCGCCGCGGCGCAGGGTGCCGGGCTGCGCGCCTGCCGCCGCTGCCGGCCGGACGCCGCGCCCGGATCGCCGCAGTGGGACATCCGCGCCGACGTGGTCGGCCGGGCGATGCGGTTGATCGCGGACGGGGTGATCGACCGGGACGGCGTACCGGGGTTGGCCTCCCGGCTGGGCTACACCGAACGGCACCTGCACCGGATGCTCAGCGCCGAGATGGGCGCCGGGCCGCTCGCGCTGGCCCGGGCGCAGCGGGCACAGACCGCCCGGATCCTGATCGAGACGACCGACCTCGGGATGGCCGAGGTCGCGTTCGCCGCGGGCTTCGGCAGCGTGCGGCAGTTCAACGACACGCTCCGCGAGGTGTACGCGAGCGCCCCGTCCGACCTGCGCGCTGCCCGTGGGCGCCAGCAGGCGGCGGTCGGGGCGGGAACGATCACGCTCCGGCTGGCGTACCGCCCACCGCTGCACGCCCGGGCGCTGCTGGACTTCCTCGCGGTGCGGGCGTTGCCCGGCGTGGAGGAGGTCCGCGACGGGACGTACCACCGGGGTCTGCGGTTGCCGCACGGCACCGGCCAGGTGGCGCTGACCCCGGCGGACGGGCACGTGGCGGCGACGTTGCGGCTCGCCGACCTGCGCGACCTGGCACCCGCGGTGGCCCGCTGTCGCCGGCTGCTCGACCTGGACGCGGACCCGGTGGCCATCGACGCCACGTTGGCCGCCGACCCGGCGCTGGCCCCGGCGGTCACCGCCGAACCGGGCATTCGCGTCCCCCGCGCGGTCGACGCCTTCGAGCAAGCCGTCCGCGCCATCATCAACCAACAGGTCTCGATCACTTCCGCGAGAACAACGCTGACCCGCCTCCTGACCGCCGCCCACGCTCGCGTTGATCATGAAGTTGTTGCCACTGATGACGGCGTGTCGGGACAACAACTTCATGATCAACGGGGTGGGCTGCGGGGGTTCCTGGGGGCGGAGGAGCTGTTGGCGCTGCCGGATTCGGGGTTTCGGATGCCGGCGGGGCGGCGGGAGTCCTTGCGAGGGCTGGCTCGGGCCGTGATGGACGGGTCCGTTGACCTTGCTCCCGGGGTGGATCGCGGGGAAGCCGTTCGTCGGCTGCTCGCACTGCCCGGCATCGGCCCGTGGACCGCCAACTACCTGGCCATGCGCGCCTTCGGCGACCCGGACATCCTGCTCAGCTCCGACCTCGCGGTCCGGCGCGGCGCCGCCGCGCTCGGCCTGCCCGACACCCCGACAACCCTCGACCGGTACGCCGAACGGTGGCGTCCCTGGCGCTCCTACGCCACGATCAGACTCTGGAGAGCGGCATGAACATCGACAGCACCGTAGTGAGCACCCCGACCGGCCCACTGAGCATCCTCGCCGGTCCCGACGGCGACGTACGGGCAGCCGGCTTCACCCCGGACCCGGCGGCGCTGCTGCCCCTGATCCACCCGGCCCTGCGGGCACCACTGCGGGAGCGCGCCGACCTCGGCCCGGTCAGCGCGGCGGTCAACTCCTACCTGGACGGTAACCTCGCCGCCATCGACGCGGTGCCGGTCCGTCAACGCACCGACGGAGAGTTCATGGCACACGCCTGGCAGGTGCTGCGCGAGGTGCCACCGGGCACCCCGGTCACCTACACCGGGTACGCCGCGCTGGCCGGTCGACCACCGGCGGTGCGGGCCGCCGCTGCCGCCTGCGCCCGCAACGCCGCAGCCCTCTTCGTGCCGTGTCACCGGGTTCTGCGCACCGACGGCACGCTCGGCGGCTACCGCTGGGGGTTGGACGTGAAGAAGTGGCTTCTCGGTCATGAGCGCGGCTTGACAACAAGCTGACAGAAGCATCGACACTCATTGACGCTACCGTCTGGTAGTGCCTGTGGAGAGCGACGGCGACCCGGCCGCCGCGGGAACCCGCCCCGCGCACAACCTCTGGCGGCTACGCCCCTACCTGCGCCCGTACGCCGCCGAGTTCGCCTGGCTGCTCGTCGCGGGGCTCGCCGGCACCGCGGCCGGGATCGCCGTACCGCTGATCGTGCAGCGGGTCGTGGACGGGCCGGTGGCCCGACACGAACCGGCCGGGCTGCTCCAGCTCGGCGGCCTGGCGCTGCTGCTCGGCGTCGCCGAGGCGGTGCTCATCTTCATCCGCCGGTGGGTGCAGTCGTCCTCGGCGGTGGGCATGGAGGCGGCGCTGCGCGCCGACGTCTACGCCCACCTGCAACGGCTGCCGACCAGCTTCCACGACCGCTGGCAGTCCGGCCAGTTGCTCTCCCGGATCACCAGCGACCTGTCGGTGATCCGCCGGTTCCTCTCCTTCGGCGTGTTCTTCCTGGTGCTCAACCTGACCACGTACGTCGTCGTGGTGGTACTGCTGATCAACCTGCACCCGGCGCTCGGGGTGCTGGTCGCGGCCAGCGCGGTGCCGCTGCTGCTGATCAGTCGCCGGTTCGGGCGGCACTACCACGCCGCGTCCCGCCGGATGCAGGACCAGCAGGGCGACGTGGCGACGCTGGTCGAGGAGACCGCACAGGGTCTGCGCACCATGAAGGCGTACGGGCGGGGGCCCGAACTGGCGGCCCGCTTCGCCGGTGCGGCCCGGCGGCTGCACGACACCGGCGTCGACAAGGGACGGCTGCTGGCCAACACCTCGGCGCTGCTCGACCTGGTGCCCAACGTGACCCTGGGCGTGGTGCTGGCGGCGGGGGCGACCGCCGCCGCGCAGGGCGCGCTCACCATCGGCGAACTGGTCGCGTTCGTCAGCCTGCAACTGATGCTCATCTGGCCGGTGCAGTCCCTGGGTTGGATCATCGCCAACGGTCAGGAGGCGGCCACCGCCGCCGACCGGATCCAGGAGGTGCTGGACACCCCACCGGAGATCGTGGATGCGCCCGGCGCCGTCGATCTGCCGCGCGACGCGGTGCACGGCCGGCTGCGGTTCGAGGGGGTCGCGTTCAGCTACCCGGGTGCCACCACAGCGGTGCTGCGCGAGATCGACCTGAGCATCGAGCCGGGTGAGACGTTGGCCCTGGTCGGCGCCACCGGCTGCGGCAAGAGCACACTGCTCTCCCTGGTGCCCCGGCTGCACGAGGTGACCGCCGGCCGGATCACCCTGGACGGCCACGACCTACGCGAGCTGCGGCTGTCCTCGCTGCGCCGGCTGGTCGGGGTGGCGTTCGAGGAGCCCACGCTCTTCTCCATGTCGGTGCGCGAGAACCTCACCCTGGGCCGCCCGGACGCCGACGACGACGAGGTCCGCGCGGCCCTCGCGCTGGCCCAGGCCGACTTCGCGTACGACCTGCCCTGGGGGTTGGCCACCCGGGTGGGCGAGCAGGGGCTGTCCCTCTCCGGCGGGCAACGGCAACGGCTCGCCCTGGCGCGGGCCGTGCTCGGCCGACCGGCGGTGCTGGTGCTGGACGACCCGCTCTCCGCCCTCGACGTGCACACCGAGGCCCTGGTCGAGGCGGCGCTTCGCCGGGTCCTGCGCGACAGCACCGCGCTGCTGGTGGTGCACCGGCCGTCGACCATCGCGCTGGCCGACCGGGTCGCCCTGCTGGAGGACGGGCGGATCACCGCGACCGGCAGGCATTCCGACCTGCTGGCCACCGTCCCGGCGTACCGGGCGTTGCTCGCCGCCGAGCCGCCCGCCGCGCATCCCCCGCCGGCCGGGGCCGGCGGGCCCAGCACGTCCCCTTCGGACGGGCGGGGGTTGGTGCGTTCGTGAGCGTGCCGAAGCAGGCCGACCCACCTCCCGAGGAGGAGCCCGAGCTCACCCGCTGGCGCGGAACCGCCACCGACCCGGAGGCCGACCGCAGTCGAGCCGAGGACACCAGCCCCGAGGCGGTGGCCCGGCTGCGCCGGCTCAGCCGCAGCCTGCTGGGCGACCTGCTGCGCGGGCACTGGAGGCGACTCGCCGCGGCGGTGGCCCTGCTGCTGGCCCAGAACGCCGCCGCGATGGCCGGCCCGTACCTGGTCATGATCGGCATCGACCGGGCCATCCCGCCGTTGCGCGCCGGCGACCCCGGCCTCCTGATCACCGTCGCCGGGGCGTTCGCGGTGGCCTCGGTGACCGAGTACGCGGCCCGCCGCGGCTTCCTCACCCTGTCCGCCCGGATCGGCCAGGCCGTCCTGCTCGACCTGCGGAGGCAGGTCTTCGGGCACTTCCTACGGCTGTCGGTGGGCTTCCACGAGCGGTACACGTCCGGCCGGATGGTCTCCCGCCTCACCAGCGACCTGGACTCGATCGCCGAGCTGGTCGACGGTGGGATCGACAGCCTGGTGCTGGCCGGGCTCTCGATCCTGTCGGTGGCCGCCATCCTGCTCTGGCTGGACCCGCCGCTGGCGGCCGTGACGCTGTTCGCCTTTCCGTTCCTGTTCTCGCTCTCCCGCTGGTTCGCCCGGTCGTCGGCCAGCGCGTACCGACGGACCCGGGACGCGGTCGCGCTGGTCATCGTGCACTTCGTCGAGTCGATGCGGGGCATCCGGGCCGTGCAGGCGTTCCGCCGGGAACCCCGCAACCAGCGGATCTTCGTGGCGCTCGGCGACGACTACCGACGAACCAGCCTGCACGCGTTCCGGCTGATCGCCACGTACTCGCCCGCGATCAAACTGATCGGCAACGTCACAGTGGCGGTGGTGCTCTGCTACGGCGGTTGGCGGGTGCTCGGTGGGCAGACCGAGATCGGCGTGCTCGCCGCGTTCCTGCTCTACCTGCGGCGCTTCTTCGAGCCGATGCAGGAGCTGAGCCAGTTCTACAACTCGTTGCAGTCGGCCACCGCCGCGCTGGAGAAGCTGGCCGGGGTGCTCGACGAACGACCGGCCGTCGCCGAACCGACCCGGCCCGCGCAGCTCCCGACCGGGCCCGATCGTGGCGAGCTGGTCTTCCGGGCGGTCAGCTTCGGCTACCGGGCCGACACCCCGATTCTCTGCCGGCTGGAGTTGACGGTGCCGGCCGGACAGACCGTGGCGCTGATCGGGCCCACCGGGGCGGGCAAGTCGACAATCGCCAAGCTGGTCGCCCGGTTCCACGACCCCGACACCGGCACTGTCCAGTTGGACGGGGTCGACCTGCGCGACGTACGCGACGCCGACCTGCGCCGCGCGGTGGTGCTGGTGACGCAGGAGAACCACCTGTTCAGTGGGACCGTCGCGGAGAACATCAGGTTCGGTCGCCCGGGGGCCGACGACGCCGCCGTCCAGGCCGCCGCGCGGGCGATCGGCGCGCACGACTTCATCGCCGCACTCCCCGACGGGTACGCCACCCAGGTGCACCGACGAGGCGGCCGGCTCTCCGCCGGGCAACGCCAACTGGTCGCGTTCGCCCGCGCGTTCCTGGCCGATCCGACCGTGCTCATCCTGGACGAGGCGACGTCGTCGCTGGACGTGCCGACGGAACGTCTGGTGCAGCGGGCACTCGGCACCATCCTGCGCGATCGCACCGCACTGGTGATCGCCCATCGTCTCTCCACTGTGGAGACCGCTGACCGGGTGCTGGTCCTCGACGGCGGGGCTGTCGTCGAGGACGGCCCACCCGCCGTGCTCGCCCAGGCCGACGGCCGGTACGCCGCCCTGCACCGCCAGTGGCGCGAGTCACTGATCTAGCAGGCCCCTTTCCGTGACCGATCCCCGCCGGCCGGTGTGTTCGACCGCAACTACGTCGCTCCGCACCCGGAGGGTGCCTACGATCGCAGGATGACCGATACGGCGAGGACGGCCCGCGCCGGCGTTCCCGAGCGTCCGACCCTGGACGGGCTCGAGGAGAGCTGGGCGCGCCGCTGGCAGGAGGACGGAACGTACGCGTTCGACCGCTCGAAGGAGCGCAAGGACGTGTACGCGATCGACACCCCGCCGCCGACCGTATCGGGCGAACTGCACATGGGGCACGTGTTCTCGTACACCCACACCGACACCGCGGCGCGCTACCAGCGGATGCGTGGCAAGGCCGTCTTCTACCCGATGGGCTGGGACGACAACGGCCTGCCCACCGAGCGTCGGGCGCAGAACGTGTACGGGGTGCGACCCGACCCGGCGCTGCCGTACGACCCGGTGTGGCGACCGCCGACGGCTCCGGTCGACGACGCGGCCCGCCGCAACCCCACAGCGATCTCCCGGCGCAACTTCATCGAGCTGTGCGAGCGGCTGACGGTCATCGACGAGCAGGCCTTCGAGGCGCTGTGGCGGCGGCTCGGGCTCTCGGTCGACTGGTCCCTGACGTACACGACGATCGGCCGGACCGCCCGCACCACCAGCCAGCGGGCGTTCGTCCGCAACCTGCGCCGCGGCGAGGCGTACCAGTCGGAGGCGCCGACGCTCTGGGACGTCGGCTTCGCCACCGCCGTCGCCCAGGCGGAGTTGGAGGACCGGGAGCGCCCCGGTGCCTACCACCGGCTGCGGTTCGCCTCGGCCAACGGCGGTGAGGTGCTCATCGACACCACCCGGCCCGAGCTGCTGCCGGCCTGCGTGGCGCTGGTCTGCCACCCCGACGACGAGCGGTACGCCAACCTGGTGGGCGGCACCGCGCGCAGCCCACTGTTCGACGTCGAGGTGCCGGTGTACGCCCACCCACTCGCCGACCCGGGCAAGGGCACCGGCATCGCGATGGTCTGCACGTTCGGTGACCTGACCGACGTGACCTGGTGGCGTGAGCTGGGGCTGGGCACGCGGGTGGTGATCGGCCGGGACGGTCGGCTGCTCCCCGAGCCACCGGAGGGGGTGCCGGCGCAGCCGTACGCCGCGCTGGCCGGGCAGACCGTCAACGGGGCCCGCCGGGAGATCGTCGGGATGCTGGCCGACGCCGGTGACCTGATCGGTGAGCCGCGCCCGATCACCCACCCGGTGAAGTTCTACGAACGCGGCGACCGGCCACTGGAGATCGTCTCGACGCGACAGTGGTATCTGCGCAACGGCGGCCGGGACGAGGCGCTGCGCGCCACGCTGCTGGCCCGGGGCGAGCAGTTGCACTGGGTGCCGGCGCACATGAAACACCGCTACGACAACTGGGTGGGCGGCCTGAACGGGGACTGGCTGGTCAGCCGCCAACGCTTCTTCGGGGTGCCGGTCCCGGTGTGGTACCGGCTCGACGACACTGGCGAGCCGGACTGGTCCCACCCTCTCACGCCGGACGAGTCCGCGCTGCCGGTCGATCCATCCAGCGATCCGGCACCCGGTTACGACGAGTCGCAGCGCGGCCAGCCGGGCGGTTTCATCGGCGACCCGGACGTGCTGGACACCTGGGCCACGTCGTCGTTGACCCCGCAGATCGTCGGCGGCTGGGAGACCGACCCGGACCTGTTCGCCAGGGTCTTCCCGATGGACCTCCGCCCGCAGGGGCAGGAGATCATCCGGACCTGGCTCTTCGACAGCGTGGTCCGTTCACACTTCGAACACGGGGTGCTGCCCTGGCGGGACACCGTGCTCTCGGGCTGGATCCTCGACCCCGACCACAAGAAGATGGCGAAGTCCAAGGGGAACGTGGTGACCCCGCTGGCCCTGTTGGAGCAGCACGGCTCGGACGCGGTGCGCTACTGGGCGGCCAGCGGCAAGCCCGGCATGGACCTGGCCTTCGACCCGGCGCAGATAAAGGTCGGCCGGCGACTGGCCACCAAACTGCTCAACGCGTCCAAGTTCGCGCTCGGGCTGGGCGCGGCGGACGCCCTGCGCGCCCCGTACGACAACTCCAGCTCGGCGCGTCTGACGCCGCGCCGCGACCTGGAGCTGTCGGCGACCACCCCACTGGACCGGGCCATGCTCGCCGAGCTGACCACCGTGGTCACCGCCGCGAGCACCGCCTTCGACTCGTACGACCACACGGCGGCGTTGCAGGTGACCGAGGCGTTCTTCTGGCGGTTCTGCGACGACTACATCGAGCTGGTCAAGGAGCGCGCCTACGGCACCGGCGCGGCGGCCGACTCGGCCCGGGCGGCGTTGGCCGCGGCGCTCTCGGTGCAGCTGCGGCTGTTCGCCCCGGTGCTGCCGTACGTGACCGAGGAGATCTGGTCGTGGTGGCGGTACGGCTCGGTGCACCGGGCACCCTGGCCCACCACCTACGAGGTGGCCCGGTCGATCGACGGGTCGGGCGACCCGGCGCTGCTGCGGCTCGCCGGTGACGCGTTGAGTCAGGTGCGACGGGCCAAGTCGGAGCGGAAGCTGTCGATGAAGGCGGAGGTGCCGTTGGCCGAGGCGCTCGGCCCGGCGGCGCTGCTGGAGCAGCTCACGCTGGTCGCCGACGACCTCCGGGCGGCGGGCCGGATCGGCAAACTCGACCTGCTCCCGGACCGCGCCCCGGAGCTGGTCATCGCCTGCGCCTTCTGACCCGCATCCGCCGCCGTCCGCACGGGCGGCGGCGGAGCGGCGGGTCACCAGCCGCGCAGGAAGCGCAGCCCGAGCAGGAACGCGACCACGGCGGGCCCCACCAGCAGGGTGATCGCCTGGAGGCGGTACGGCATCCGGTGCCGGGTCAGCTCCCCCGCGTTACCCAGCACGATGGCCCCGGCCAGCATCAGGAACCCGCCCCACCAACCGGTCTTGAGGTGGATCAGGTCCACCCGGATCAGTTGCAGGGTCAGGCCGAGCAGCGCCCCGGTCAGCGCGAGCAGGCCCACCGCCCGGTGCAGGCCCCGGGCCAACGGGTGGGCGGCCCGCCAGCCGTAGGTGCCGGCGACCGCCAGGCAGGGCAGCACCACCAGCAGCGGCCAGCCCCGCCCCATCACGCCGAACATCAGCAGCGCGCCGACCGCGAAGACGATCGTGCCGACGCAGGCGAGCACGTACCCGGCGAAGGCCCGGCCACCCCCGCGGGCCAGCAACGGCCCACCGCTGGCCGCGATCAACGCGGCCGGGATCAGGATGAACACCGCCCACCAGTGGAACTGGCCACTGCCCTGAGCCGCCGTGGCGACCGTGGCACAGGCCAGCCCGGCGACGGCCAGACTGGTCAGCCACGGCCGGCTGCTCCGGGAATACGGCTCAGCCAACGACGTCTGCTCCGCTTCGACGCTCACGCCGATAAGCCTCGCCCGAGGTGGCCCGACCGGTCCATCCGGCCAGCCCTACCGTCGCGCGGGGGCTGGCCGGAACAGCAGCTCGCACCGCTGTCAGCTCGTCTCGCCGGCCACGCTGAACGAGCGCAGGCGGTCGATGGCGAGCACTGTGAAGCCGACGCTGACCAGCGCGGTCATCACCGACGCCACCGGCACCGACACGCTCGTCTCCAGCAGCCCGGTGGGGGCGATCCGGTCGGCGAGGGCGATCACGTACTGCTGGATGGAGAGCACCTTGGTGCCGCTCACGAAGTTGCCCAGCAAGCCCTCCCAGATCAGCACGTAGACCAGGCCGAGCAGCACCGGTCGCCGGGTGACCAGGCTGAGCGCTAGGAAGAACGCCGAGTACGCCAGCGCGCCGAGCGCCGCCGCGGCTGCCAGCGCCAGTCCGAGGCGTACCGAATCGGCGAGCACGCCCGCGACGTAGAGCGGCACCGCCGCGGTGACCGCGGTGACCCCGGTGGCCACGGCGAGCTTCGGCAGGACGATCTGCCAGCGCGGCAGCGGCTTGGTCAGGATGTGCACCACCGTGCCGTCGTCGATCTCGGCGCCCAGCACGCCCGTGCCGATGATCAGCGCAACCACCGGAAGCACCACGGCAAGCCCGAGACCGACCAGCACCGGCGGCCCCCAGTTGCGCGGATCCACCCCTAGCGACCGGCAGAGCACGGCCAGCCCGAGCAGCACCAATGGCAGCGGTAACAGCAGCAGGAACCGACGTCGGCCGAACAACCCGCGTGCGGTGATCCAGGTAACGGTCGACATGTCATCTTCCTTCGTTCGTCACTGCGGGGCCCACTCGCTGCGCTCGTTCACGCCTCGCCCGCACGGTCAGGCCTCCACGAGGTAGGAGAAGACGCTCTCCAGGGACTCGTCGGACGGCACCAGCTGGCGCACCCGGATGCCCTTGTTCAGTGCGATCCGGGGTAGCGCCCGGGTGAACGCGCCGTAGTCGCCGGCCCGTACGGTCAGGCCGGTCGGGTCCAGCTCGACCCCGCTCACCGACGCCTCGGCGATCAACGCGACGGCCAGCGCGCGGTCGTCGGTGGAGCGCACCGCGAAGACGTGCGGACGGTTGGTCATCAACCGGCGGATGGTCCGAAAGTCGCCGGAGGCGGCCAACCGGCCGGCCACCATCACCTGCACCGTCCCGGAGACCTGCTCGACCTCCTCCAGGATGTGCGAGCTGAACAGGATCGTCCGGCCGGCGTCACCCAGTGTGTGCAGCAGCTGCATCATGTGCAGCCGCTGGCGCGGGTCCATGCCGTTGAACGGCTCGTCGAGCAGCAGCACCTGCGGGTCGTGCACCAGAGCGGCGGCTACCCGGGCGCGTTGGCGCATGCCCTTGGAGTACGTGCCGATCCGGCGGTCCTGCGCCGATTCCAGCTCCACCAGGTCGATCGCCCGTCGGGCCGCGGCCGCGGGGTCGGGCAGCCGGTGCAGCTTCGCGCTGGCCAGCACGAACTCGTACGCGGTGAGGTAGCCCTGCACCGCCTCCCGTTCGCTGACCAGCCCCAGCCGGCGGTAGACGTCGGGGTTGCGCCAGGTCGGCTCGTCGTCGAGGGTGACCGTGCCGCGCGACGGGGCGAGGAACCCGGCCATCATGTGCAGCAGCGTGGTCTTGCCGGCGCCGTTCGGGCCGAGCAGCCCGGTCACGCCCGGCCCCAGGGCCATGCTGATGTCGTTGACCGCGACCACGTTGCCGTACCACCGGGACACCCCGGTCAGGCTGAGGGTGCTCATCAGGAGGCGACCTTCCGGTAGCGGGCCAGCAGGAGGGCGGTCGCGCCGGCGACCAGCAGCACCGCGGCCAGGGCGTAGAGCGGGCCGAACCCACCGATCGTCATCTCGCCCGGATCGCCCTCGACCAGCAGGTCACCCAGCGACCAGATGCCCACCCCCTGCACCAGCGTGGAGGGGGAGGCGAGCCCGGCCAGCTCGTTGGCGGCGCGCGACGGCAGGATGCTCAGCACGCCCACGATCGGGGTGGTCATCAGGAAGACCGCGACCACGCCGCCGGCGGCGAAGGCACGCTTGCCGGTCAGCGACGCGACCAGCAGGCCGACCGAGGCGAAGACCACCGCCCACAGCCCGGCGTAGAGCAGCCCCGGCAGCAGGTCGAGCAGCTCGTTCCACACCCCGCGCATGCCCTGCTTGGTGGTGAACGCGGCACCCAGGAACATCAACAGCTGCGGCCCGCCGAGCAGCAGCCAGAGCGACGTGCTCAGCGCCAGCAGCTTGGCCAGCGCGTAGTCGGAACGCGGCAGCGGCCGGGAGAAGTACAGCGGCAGCACCCCGCTGCGCAGGTCCCGGGAGACCAACTCCGGGGCGACGACAGCGACGAAGAAGATGACCAGCCAGCTCATCGCGTCGGCGAACTGGGCGTACGTGGCGACCGGCTCGCCGATCTGGCTGCGTATCGCGGCCAGGGCCACCGCGACCAGGCTGACGATGCCGACCACCAGCCACGGGAAGATCTTGGCCTTGGCGCTGCGGCCGAAACCGAAGGCGGTGCGCAGACCGTGCAGGTAGAGCGCGCCGAAGACCTGTCGACGGCCGAGCCTCGGACCCTCGTAGCGCTGGTAGCCGATGTCGTGGATGACGCCGGACGGCGTCTGGCGCACGGCGGTGGTGGACGGCTCAGGCATGAGCGAGCTCCCTCGTGGCGAAGAGTTCGGCCACCCGGTGCCGGCGCTGGTCCAGTCGGTGCAGTGGCAGGTCCAGTTCGGCGACCGCACCGAGGATCAGGTCGTAGGTGCCGTCGTCGGCGAGCGGCACGAGGAGCAGCCGCCCGTCCCGGGCGACCGGTAGTTTCAGCTCGGCGAGTCGGGCGGCGAGCTCTTCGGTGCCCTCGCTGACCTCCACGGCGAGCACATCGGTTGCCGTGGTCATCGCGGAGATGTTGTCGGCGCGCAGCAACCGGCCGCCGTCGATGGCGATCAGCGTGTCGCAGATCCGCTCGACCTCGCCGAGCAGGTGCGAGCAGACCAGCACGGAGATGCCGAACTCGGTGCCGATGCGGTGTACCAGCGCCAGCATGGCGTCGCGGCCGGCCGGGTCCAGACCGTTGGTCGGCTCGTCCAGCAACAGCAGGTCCGGGTCGTGCACGAGTGCCTGGGCGAGCTTGACGCGCTGCTTCATGCCGGTCGAGTAACCACCGACCGGGCGATAGCGCTCCTCGTAGAGCCCCACGTGCCGCAGCGCCTCGGAGGCCCGCTCGCGGGCCGCGGTGCGGGGCAGGCCGCTCATCCGGCCGAGGTGGGTGACCAGCTCGGCGGCGGACAGATCCGGTGGGAGGCAGTCGTGCTCGGGCATGTAGCCGACCCGGTTACGGACGGCCGCCGGGTCTGCGGTCGGGTCGATGCCCAGCACCGACACCACACCGCTGGTTGGTGCGATCAGGCCGAGCAGGATCTTGATCAAGGTGGATTTACCGGCGCCGTTCGCGCCCACCAGGCCGATGATCCCGGGCTCGACGGCGACGGTGAGGTCGGCCAACGCGGTGACCCGACCTCCGTACGTCTTGGTGAGCGACTGGGTCGCGATCAGTGTCACGCGCCCAGCGTAGGGAGTCGATGCCCGGCATGGACACCGGCACGCCCCCGGCGCTCCCCTGATCCTTTGCCAGCTGGACCCCTAAGGTGCGCGTCGGGGCAGTCGTGGCGTTTTCGCCGGTCCCGCGTTCGCCCGGACCCCGCTTCCGGAAAGACCCATTCGAGGTGACACCATTCACCTCCCGTTCACCGGGCATCGACTTCGCCGGGTGATCGACCGACGACGCGGGAGGAATCCTGATGGCCGAGGTGGGCATCCCCAAGGTGAGCGTCGTGGTGCCGGCGTACAACTGCGGCCCGCACATCGAACGGCTCGTCGCCTCGCTCCTGCGCCAGTCACTGCCCCCCGACGACTTCGAAGTGATCTTCATCGACGACGGCTCGACCGACGAGACGGCCGAGCGACTGGATCGGCTGGCCGCTGAGCACCCACACGTCACGGTGCTGCACATCGAAAACTCCGGTTGGCCGTCGCGTCCCCGCAACCTCGGCATCGAGCAGGCCCGCGGCGAGTACGTCTTCTTCTCCGACGACGACGACTGGTTCGCCGACGAGGCGCTGGAGCGGCTGTACGCCTGCGCGAAGGCGAACGACGCCGACATCGTGGTCGGGAAGATGGCCGGGTACGGGCGCCCCGTCCCACGGGAGCTGTTCCGGAAGAACCGCTTCGACGCCACCCTGGGCAACTCCCCCCTGATCGACAGCCTGACCTGCCACAAGCTGTTCCGGCGGTCGTTCCTCAACGAGCACGGTCTGCGGTTCCCGGAGGGCGGCAAGCGCCGGCTGGAGGACCATTCGCTGGTCGTTCGGGCCTACTTCCTGTCCCGCCGCACCTCCGTGTTGTCCGACTACACCTGCTACCACCACGTTCAACGGGGTGACGCGCGCAACGTCACAGCAGGCCCGTTGGACCCGTCGAGCTACTACGCCAGCGTGCGGGAGGCGCTGGACGTCGTCGACGCCAACACCGAGCCGGGCCCGCTGCGGGACCGGCTGCACCGGCGCTGGCTGCGCAACGAGATGCTCAGCAAGCTGCGCGGCAAGCGGTTGCTGAATGTCCCCGAGGCTTGGCTGGAACAGGTCGCACTGGAGACCCAGGAGATCATCCAGGGCCGCTTCGCCAGTGGTGTCGCCGGTGGGCTGCCGCCGCTGCTCCGAGCCGTGGCGTACCTGGCGGAGCGGGGGCGCGTCGCGGACCTGCGCAGGCTCGCCCACTGGGAGGCGGGCATCGCCGCACACGGCACCATCGACGAGCTCCGGCAGGCCGACCACGCCGTCACGGTGACCGTCGCCGCCGAGCTGCGCTCCGCGGACCAGCCGGTCGGCTTCCGCGCCGACGGTGACCGCGACGTGCTGATCCTCCCGATGGAGGAGATCGCCCCCGAGGTGCTCGATGCCACCGCACAGGTGCGCAAGGCCCGCCTGGACCTGGTGGCCCGCCACCGGGAGACCGGCGTCGAGATCTTCCTGCCGAACACCTTCCAGACCGAGCGGATCACCGGTACGACCGGAGCGGACACCGTCCACCTGGTGCACCGGGCCACCGTCACCATCGACTTCGCCGCCCTCAACGGTGGTCGGACCAGCGGTAGGTGGTTCCTCAAGGCCCGGATCACCAATGTGGGCTGGACGGAGGACGTGCGGCTGCCGCTGGTGTTCATCTGCCCGGCCGACGGCTCTCGGCCCCGGATCCGCGACGAGCGGAAGGTGTGGAACCGGGTGCGCTCGGCGGTAGGCCGGCGGATCAAGCGCTGACCGGCCGGCGGGGGTCTTGGAGTGGCACCCTCGACCGATCGGCGGTCGGCTGCGAAACTGTGTGCCGGTCAGCGAGTGGGGGGCGTGGATGAGCAACGGCTGGGTGCTGCCCGACGAGGTGCTGCGGGACGCGCCGGCGTACACGCCACGTCCCGGTGAGCTCGCGGATCTGGAGCTGCTGCTGACCGGCGCGTACGCCCCTCTGACCGGCTTCATGACCCGCGCCGACCTGGTCTCGGTGAGCCGACGCGCCCGGCTGGCCGACGGCACACCGTGGCAGGTCGCGGTGGTGCTCCAGGTGCCGGCCGCACTGGCGCAGAGCTTCGACCCGCGCGACCCGGCCCGCCGGGCGCTGGTGCTGACCGATGGGGAGGGCGCCCCGGCGGCGGCCCTGGACGTGGCCGACGTCTGGCCGATCCGCGAGGGTGTGGCGGGAGTGGGCGGCCAGGTCCGGCGGCTGGGCGACGGTGGGCACGGTCCGTTCCAGCGACTGCGTCGTTCCCCGGAGGAGGTCCGCGCGCTGCTGCCCCCGGGCCGGGTGCTCGGGGTGATCGCCGATCGGCCGCTGCACCGTCCGCAGCTCGCCCAGATCGCCCATGCCGCCCGCACCCTGGCCGCGCATCTGCTCGTGATGATCCCGGTCGGTGAGGGCGGTGTCGACGGGCTCCCGCCGGAGGCGCTGGTCCGTACGATCTTCGCCGCCCGGGACCGGATGCCGCCCGCCACCCTGGTCGCGGTGCCGTTGTCGCACCGACACGAGGAGATCAGCGACGCGTTGCTGCGTGCCCGGGTGTCCGCCGCGTACGGGGTCACCCACCTGCTCTCCACCGGGGAGATGCTCTCCGGCGCCGGGCTGCGGGTGTTGGTGCCGCGCGAGCTCGCCTACGACAACCGGGACGGGCAGTGGCGTTGGCGGGAGGACATCCCACCGCGCAACCGCCGGCTCGCGCTGACCCAGGCGGAGATCGACGACCTGCTCGACCGGGGTTTTCCGCTGCCGGAGTGGCACACCCCGCCCGCCGTGGCACGGGAGTTGGCCCGGGCCCGCCCGCCGCGTCGGCAGCGAGGGCTGGTGGTCTTCCTGACCGGCCTCTCCGGCTCCGGCAAGTCGACAGTCGCCCGGGGGCTGGCGGACGCGTTACGGGAGAACGGCGACCGCACGGTGACCCTGCTCGACGGGGACGTGGTGCGTCGGGAGCTCTCCGCCGGGCTGAGCTTCAGCAAGGCCGACCGGGATCTCAACGTCCGGCGGATCGGCTGGGTGGCCGCCGAGATCGCCCGGCACCGTGGGGTGAGCATCTGCTGCCCGATCGCCCCGTACGCGGCGGCCCGTGCCACCGCCCGGGAGATGGCCCTCGCCGCCGGGGCGGGTTTCGTGCTGGTGCACGTGGCCACCCCGTTGGAGGTGTGCGAGCGCAGGGACCGCAAGGGCCTGTACGCGCGAGCGCGGGCCGGCCTGCTCACCGGGATGACCGGCATCGACGACCCGTACGAGGAGCCGACCGACGCTGATCTGGTTCTCGACACCAGCGACGTGAGCGTGGCGGACGCGGTGCAGGCCGTGCTGCACCATCTGACCGAGACCGGCTGGGTGGAGCTGACCATCACGTCCCCCTGAGGCGTCGCTGTACCCGTTCCTTCCACCGCTGACCGGCACGCGCTAGTGTTCATCTTTGTTGGAACACGTTCGACCGCGTGAGGGTACGTGGACCCCGGGGAGGCACGGCGGATGCTCGCTCAGCAGCGGCAGGCGGCCATCCTGGAGCGGGTCCGCTCGACCGGCGGCGTCCGGGTCAGCGAGTTGGCAGGCGAGTTCGGCGTGTCCGACATGACCATCCGTCGTGACCTGGATGCGCTGCACGAGCGCGGCCTGCTGGCCAAGGTGCACGGTGGTGCCACCACGACCGGGCCGAGCTCGACCGACGAGCCGGGTTTCCACGCCAAGTCGGTTCGCCAACTGTCGGAGAAGGCGGCCATCGCGGACCGGGCCGCCCAGCTGGTCCGGCCGGGCGCGGCGGTCGCGCTCTCCGCGGGCACCACCACCGCCGAGCTGGCCCGCCGCCTGGTGGACGTGCCCGAGCTGACCGTGGTGACCAACTCGCTGCCGGTGGCCGAGATCATGCACGCCGGCGGCCGCCCGGACCAGACGGTGGTGCTCACCGGCGGCGTACGCACACCGTCGGACGCGCTGGTCGGGCCACTCGCGGTAGGGGCCGTCCGATCACTGCACCTGGATCTGCTCTTCCTGGGCGTCCACGGCATCACCGAGCGGGCCGGCTTCACCACCCCGAACCTCATGGAGGCGGAGACCGATCGGGCGCTCGTGGCCGCGGCGGACCAATTGGTGGTGCTCGCCGACCACACCAAGTGGGGCACTGTCGGCATCTCCTCGATCGTCGAGTTGGCGGCGGCCCACGTACTGGTCAGCGACGACCGGTTGCCCCCACCCGCACGACGGGTACTCGGCGAACGGGTGGGCGAACTGATCATGGTGAAGGCGACAAGGGGCGGGCCGCGTGACGCGCACGCCGACAACTGAGGGGACGGCGCCGTGAAGCGCACCGCGATCGACCTGGCCGACGGCCGGGAGCTGATCTACTTCGACGAGCGCGACGACGCGGTCCGCGACCAGCCGGACCGCCGGGACCTGCCGCCGCCTCCCCCGGCGTCCCAGCTGCGCTACGACCCGCTGACCGACGAGTGGGTGGCGGTCGCCGTGCACCGGCAGACCCGCACCTTCCTCCCGCCGGCGAACGAGTGCCCCCTCGACCCGTCGGTGGGCGACCGACTGACCGAGATCCCCGCACCCGACTACGACGTGGTGGTCTTCGAGAACCGGTTCCCGTCGCTGAGCGGTCGGGTGGCCGAGGAGCCCGGCGAGATCACCCCGTTCACGCCGGTCCGGCCGGGCGTCGGTCGATGCGAGGTGGTCTGCTTCACGTCCGACCACAACGCCTCGTTCGCCAGCCTGCCGCCCCGCCGGGTCCGCACCGTGTTGGACGCGCTCGCCGACCGCACCGAGGTGCTCGGCGCGCTGCCCGGCGTCGAGCAGGTCTTCTGCTTCGAGAACCGGGGCGTCGAGATCGGTGTGACACTGCACCACCCGCACGGGCAGATCTACGCGTACCCCTTCGTGACGCCGCGCACCCGTGCGCTGCTGGCCGCGGCCCGCCGGCACGCCGAGCGGACCGGCGGGGGCAACCTGTACGCGGACGTGCTGGCCGTCGAGCGTGCCACCGGTGACCGGGTGGTCGCCGAGAACGAGCACTGGACGGCGTTCGTCCCGGCGGCCGCCCGCTGGCCGTTCGAGGTGCACGTCGCGCCGCACCGGGTGGTGCCGGACATCCCGGCGCTCAGCGACAGCGAACGGGACTCGTTCGGGCCGCTCTACCTGGATCTGCTGCGCCGCTTCGACGGCCTGTTCGACATGCCGATGCCCTACATCTCGGCCTGGCACCAGGCGCCGGTACGGATCGATCGCGAACTGGGTTATCTGCACCTGCAGCTGTTCAGCATCCGGCGCGCCCCGGACAAGCTGAAGTACCTGGCGGGCTCCGAGTCCGGGATGGGCGTCTTCATCAACGACATCGCGCCGGAACGCGCCGCCGAACTGCTGCGTGCCGCCTGAGCGGCCGTGGCCGCGGCCGGTGCCTGAGCTCGGCCGGGCCCAGGCGGCGGGAAACAGGGCGCGGGGGGCCCGGGACAGGGCCCCCCGCAGGGAAGGGACGGCTGGCTGTGCACGGCACAGCCGGGAAGGCTGGCTGATCGGCGCACGGGTGCCGCGGGTCGACCGAGGTCAACCTTCCTGGACTCGACTGGCATCTCGTCCATCCTGGTCAACGAGGCGCGCCGGGGGCAGTGACGCCGATCGGCGCGGCGGCGCCGGACACGCCGAAGCCCGCCGGCAGAGTGCCGGCGGGCTCCGATGACGCGGTACGCCTGGATCAGGCGGCGATCTTGCGGGCCAGGTTCTCGTCGAGCGCGTTCATGAACTCGTCGGTGGTCAGCCACGGGGCGTCGCGCGAGATGAGCAGCGCGAGGTCCTTCGTCATCTGGCCGCCCTCGACGGTGTCGACGATGACCTGCTCCAGGGTGTTGGCGAACTCGGTGACCGCCGGGGTGCCGTCCAGCTTGCCCCGGTGGGCCAGGCCCCGGGTCCAGGCGTAGATCGACGCGATCGGGTTGGTCGAGGTCTTCTCGCCCTTCTGGTACTGCCGGTAGTGCCGGGTGACAGTGCCGTGCGCGGCCTCGGCCTCGACGGTCCGGCCGTCCGGGGAGAGCAGGACGGAGGTCATCAGACCCAGCGAGCCGAAGCCCTGCGCGACGGTGTCGGACTGCACGTCACCGTCGTAGTTCTTGCAGGCCCAGACGTAGCCGCCCTCCCACTTGAGCGCGGCGGCGACCATGTCGTCGATGAGCCGGTGCTCGTAGGTGATGCCGGCGGCCGCGAACTCGGCCTTGAACTCGGTCTCGAACACCTCGGCGAAGATGTCCTTGAACCGGCCGTCGTACGCCTTGAGGATGGTGTTCTTGGTGGACAGGTAGACCGGGTAGTTGCGGTCCAGCCCGTACCGGAAAGACGCCCGGGCGAAGTCCCGGATCGACTCGTCGTAGTTGTACATGCCCATGGCGATGCCGCCGCCGGGGAAGTTGGCGACCTCCATCTCCATCGGCGCGCCGCCGTCGGCCGGGGTGTAGGTGATGGTCACCGTGCCCGGGCCGGGGACGACGAAGTCGGTGGCCTTGTACTGGTCACCGTGGGCGTGCCGGCCGATGATGATCGGCTTGGTCCAGCCGGGGACCAGCCGCGGCACGTTGGACATGATGATCGGCTCACGGAAGACGACACCGCCGAGGATGTTGCGGATGGTGCCGTTGGGCGACCGCCACATCTTCTTCAGGCCGAACTCCTCGACCCGGGCCTCGTCCGGGGTGATGGTCGCGCACTTGACGCCGACGCCGTGCTCCTTGATGGCGTTGGCGGCGTCGATCGTGACCTGGTCGTCGGTCTCGTCGCGGTGCTGGATCGACAGGTCGTAGTAGTGCAGGTCGACGTCGAGGTAGGGCAGGATCAGCTGCTCCCGGATCTGCTTCCAGATGATCCGGGTCATCTCGTCGCCGTCGAGTTCTACGACCGGGTTGTTTACCTTGATCTTCGCCATCGGCCGGCGCTCCTCTCGGGGGACACGTGCTCAAGCAGTACGAGCGTACTGCAATAGGGCCGGCAGCCCCCAGCCGGCCTCGACCGGCCGGCAGAACCGGACCACGCGGAACAGGAGTGCCCTGAGAGCATCGTCCGATGCCACTGAACCGCACCCTCGGGTCTATCACGGTTACCGCACTCACCGACGGGGAGGGTGCCTTCTTCCAGCCTCGCGCGGAGGTCTTTCCGCAGGCCACGGCAGCGCACTGGGCGGAGGCCGACCGGCGCGACCCCGGCTCGGTGACCGCCGACGGGCAGTGGTGGCTGCAGTTCCGCAGCTTCGCGATCCGCGTCGGCGACGGGCCGGTCACCCTTGTCGACGCCGGCATCGGGCCGGCGGACTCCCTGGCCGCGAGCTGGGCACCCGTGCCAGGCCGGATGCCCGCCGAGTTGGCCGCAGCGGGCATCGACCCGGCCGACGTCGAGACGGTCGTCCTGACCCACCTGCACAGCGACCACATCGGGTGGGCGGTCACCGGCACAGCGGGTCGGCCGTACTTTCCGAACGCGAGCTACCTGGTGCAACGCACCGAACTCGACGCCGCCGGGACGCTCAACCCTGGGCTACCGGCCGGCCTCATCGCGCCGTTGCGCGCCGCCGGCCAGCTCCGGGTGGTCGACGGCGAGACCGCCCTCACCCCAGCGGTACGTCTGCTGCCCACC
>NZ_QGSZ01000154.1 GCF_003857055.1 Micromonospora inaquosa
GAGCGCGTGGTGGGGGTGGGGCTGGGTGCCGGAACAGAATCGGGTACGGGTCGAGCCGGCACCGGGGCTGCCGCTGTTGGCGTCCCGGCTGACGCCGGCCGTGCCGCCGGAGCCGGTGGTGGCCCGGCCCCGGCTGCTGCGCCGCTTGGACGAGGGCAGCGGGGGACCGGTCACCCTGGTGGCCGCCCCCGCCGGCTGGGGCAAGACCACACTGCTCGCCTCCTGGGTGCGGCTGGGTGGTCCGCCGCCCGACGTCGAGCCCGGCGCAGTCCTGCCCGACTCCGGTGACCTGTCGGTTTCGCCCGCTGACGACCCCGTCTCGGCCTGGATGTCGGTCGAGGCCGGCGACGACGGGGATCGACTCTGGGCGTACCTCGCCGCGGCGCTGCGGTCGGCAATCGGGTCGGCGGAGGACGGCCCGGTGCCCGACCGACCGCCGCGCCGCGACCAGCTGGAGGCGTTGGCCGCCACGCTCGCCGCCGCCGACCGGCCGGTGCTGCTGGTCCTGGACGACCTGCACCGGGTCGCCGACCCGGCGGCGTTGACCGGCCTGGAGTTCCTGCTGCGGCATGCCGGCCGGCGGCTCCGTCTGGTGATCGGGGCGCGGGCCGGGCTGCAGCTGCCACTGCACCGGCTCCGCCTCGCCGGAGAGCTGACCGAGATCGGCCCGGACGAGCTGGCGTTCACCGACGACGAGGTGGCCGACCTGCTCACCGCCCACGCCGCCGCACTGCCGGCGACCGCCGTGCACCGGCTGCGGGAGCGCACCGGTGGCTGGCCGGCCGCGCTGCGCATCGCGGCCCTGGCGATCCGCGGACAGCCCGACCCGGAGCGCTGGGTGGGGCACTTCGGCGGAGACCAACCGGAGATCGCCGGCTACCTGCACGAGGAGGTGCTGGCGACGCTCGACCCGGCCGAGGTGGACCTGCTGCGCCGTACCGCCGTCGTCGACACCGTCTGCGCCGACCTTGCCGAGGCCCTGACCGGCCGAGCCGACGCCGGGCAGGCGTTGGCCGACCTGGCCGGGACCGGCGGTCTGCTGCACCGGGAGGAGACCCGCCCGCCCTGGTACCGGTGCGAGTCACTGCTCGCCGACCTGCTCCGCGCCGACCTGGCCCGGTTGCCCGCCGACGAGCTGCGCGAGCTGCACGTCCGGGCCGCCGACTGGTACGCGGGCGCCGGCCGGCCCGCGGAGGCTCTGCGGCACGCCCTGGCCGCCGGACGTTGGGACCGGGCCGGCGACCTGTTCGTCACGCACTGGCCGGAGCTGACCCGCTACGACCGCGACCCGGTGCACGCCCCGGCACCTGTGCCGCCGGCGGCGGAGGTGATCCGCGCCGACCCGGAGACGGCGTTGGCCTGCGCCGCCGAGCGGGCGTACGCCGGTGACCTGACGGCGGCCACCGGTCACCTGCACGCCGCCGCCGGGCACGCCGCGGGCCTGCCGGTGCCGCGTCGGGACCGGTTCCTGCGGTTGGTCACCGCGCTGGAGCTGACCGTGGCCCGGCTCGCCGACGACCGTGGTGAGGTTCGGGCCGCCGCCGCTCGCCTGCTGCGCACCCGCCCGGCGCAAGCCACCCCGACCCGGGTGCCGGACAGCGCGCCGACCGGGGTGGTCAGTTCCGCCCCGACGGCCGCTGGCGGCGGGGCGGCCGACGACCTGGACCTGCGAGCGTTCACCGGCACCGCCCTGGGGTTGGCCGAGATGGCCGACGGCGCGCTGCCCACTGCGAGGTTCGTCCGGGCCCGGGCGGCGGCTCGGGAGGCCAACCGGCCGCGTACCGAACTGGTCGGCGCCAGCCGCGCCGCGCTGCTGCTCGCGGTGCGCGGCGAGTTGCGGGCGGCCGGGCAGGCGGCTCGGGACGCGCTCGGCATGCCCCCCGGCCGGGGCTGGTCGTGTCGGCTCGACTGCGGCTACGCGTACCTGGCTCTCGCGGTGGTGGCGTTGCTGCGCGACCAGCCCGACGAGGCGACGGCGAACCTCGCCCTCGCCCTCCCGGCGCTCGACGTGACGGGCGGCTGGTCCGGCAACACCGAGCTGGACGACGAATGGCTGGCCGTTGCTTCCGGCGAACCGGTGGCGGCGGCGGTGGCCGCCCTGTGCCGGGCTCAGCTCTGCCGCGACGCCGGCGACCCGGCGGCCGGCCAGCGGCTACTCGTCCAAGCTCGGGTGGCGGTGGCCGACCTGCCGTCCGCCGTCAGGTTGACCGGTCTGCTGCGGGCCGCCGAAGCCGAACTGCGTGCCGCCCGGGGCGACCTGGACTCCGCCCGCGACCTGCTGACCGGCGCCGCGGACGAGGGGGCAGACCCGGTGCTGGCGGTGACGTTGGCGAAGGTGCAGCTGCTGGCCGGCGACGCCGCCGCCGCCGAGCGAACCCTGCCTGACTGGCAGGCGCCCGCCGCCACGGCCTGGCCGTTACCGGTACGGCTGGACGCGGGTCTGCTGGACGCGGTGCTGGCCGAGCGCGCCGGGGACGGGCGCCGGGCCGGCCGGGTCCTGGAGCAGACGCTGGACCTGGCCGGCCCGCAGGGCTGCCGGAGGGTCTTCACCCGTGCCGAGCCGCCGGTGCGGGACCTGCTGGCGGCGCACCTGGATGCCGGCACCGCGCACTTCGCGCTCGTCAGTGACCTGGTGCGGGGCGCTGAGCAGCGCACCACCGAGCCGGCCGCCGGGCCGAGGGGCGGCCTCGACGAGCCGCTCACCGAGCGGGAGCTGACCATCCTGCGCTACCTGCAGAGCATCCTGTCCAACGTGGAGATCGCCAGCGAGTTGTCCCTTTCGGTCAACACGGTGAAGACCCACGTCCGCAACATCTATCGCAAACTCGACGCGACCCGCCGGCGCGAGGCGGTCCGGCGGGCGCGCGAGTTGCGGCTGATCTGAGCGGGTGCCGGTCAGGCGTTGGCGGCGGCGTCCGCAGCCGTCAGCAGATCGGGCAGGTCGTACCCGCCGTCGTGCCGGACGCCGTTGACGAACAGGGTGGGGGTGCCGTTCACCCCGCTGCGGATGCCCCCCACGAAGTCCCGGCGCACCCGGTCGGCGTGCGCACGGTTCTCCACCTCGGCGTTCAACTCGTCCGGCGGCAACCCGACCTGCTCGACGCCGAGCGACAGGTGCACCGGGTCGAGCTGGTCCTGATGCTCGTAGAGCCAGTCGTGCATCTCCCAGAACCGGCCGCGAACCCCGGCGGCCTCGGCCGTCTCGGCGGCGCGCTCGGCGTAGGGGTGCACGTTGGCGATCGGGAAGTAGCGGTAGACCAGCCGCACGGTGTCGGCCCGTTGCCGCAGCAACTCGTGCAGGTTCGGGTACGCGGCACCGCAGAACTGGCACTGGAAGTCGCCGTACTCGACGATGGTCACCGCAGCGTCGGCCGGCCCCCGGATGTGGTCATCGGTGGTCACCGGGTCTCGAAGTCGCGCGGTGACCTGCAAGGGTGTGCTCATCCGGCCATCACCTTCCGATCGGCGGCGAGTTGGTCCAACGCGTCGAAGATGCCGTCGGCGCCGGGGTTCACGTCGGGCGGCGACAGGTAGCTCCAGGTCACCGTCCCGGCCGGGTTCAGCACCACCAGCGCGCGCGCCGCCTCACCGTTCGACGTGTACGCGCCGTAGCTGCGGGCCACCTCGCCCTTCGGCTCGAAGTCGGCCAGCAGCGGGAACTCGATGCCCCGGCTCTCCGCGAACGCCCGGTGGGACCAGATGCTGTCCACCGACAGGCCGAGCACCGTCGCCTGGTACTGGGCGAAGACGGGTGCCGCCGACTGGTAGAGCGCCATCTGGTCACCGCAGACCGGGCTCCAGTCGGCGGGGTAGAAGGCGAGCACGACGGGCCGGCCACGGAACTGCTCGGGCCCAATGAGAGCCCCGTCCGGGGTGGCCGGCAGGGTGAAGCCGGGCGCGGTGCGTCCCGGTTGGATCAGCCCGTTCGGATCACTCATGCCACGAGCCTGCTCCCGGGGTGGGTGAGGCCGGCTCACCCACCCCGGGTGGTTCCGTGCCCGCTCAGCGCAGCACGGGGGCGACAGCGATGTGGTTCTGCACCTCTCGGATGCCCGGCGCGAACCAGGCCACCTGCTCGACCTCGGCCCGTTCGGGCATCGAGTGCACCAACCCGCCGAGGATCGCGGTGTCGCCGTGCACCCGCACGCTGATTCGTTCGGCCTCGGTCGCTCCGGCCCGGGCGAGCGCGTCGACGATCCGATCGGCCAGGTTGCGGCCGTCCGGCGCGGTGGCCGGTCGGACGGTGATGCCGTTGCTGACCCCCCGTACGCCGGTCAGTCGGGCGACCGCGCGTTCGGCGGCTCGGCGCTGGTACTCCCACTCGACGTCGCCGTGCAGCGTCACCCAGCCGGCCGAGACGGTGACCTGGAGCTTCTCGATGGGCACGAACGCGTCCCACTCCAGCCCGTGGCTCGCTGCGGCGGCCAGGTCGGCGTCGGCGCGCTCGGTGCTGTTGGTGAGCTGCACGGCCACGTCGTTGGCGACCGCCCGGACCGAGGTGACGCGGTGCGCGGCCCGTTCGGCGGCCCACTTCTTGGCGTAGCTGTCCACGCGGCCGGTCAGGGTGACGACGGCCTCGGCGACGGTCACGCCGATCTCGTGCGGCTGCACCCGAGGTTCCCAGGTCAGCTCATCGAGCACGGCGGACTGGATGTCCTGGTCGGTTCGGTTGATCTCCGCGATGGCCATCTGTCCTCCTCCGCTGTTGCGATGGCGGACCGGGTGGTGGTTGCGGC
This sequence comes from Micromonospora inaquosa, assembly GCF_003857055.1. GTDB lineage: Bacteria > Actinomycetota > Actinomycetes > Mycobacteriales > Micromonosporaceae > Micromonospora > Micromonospora inaquosa. The sequence goes on from NZ_QGSZ01000154.1 coordinate 4,737, forward strand.
CGGAGGTCCGCCGTGCTGCCATCCTGCCGTCGCCCCGGGTGAGCCGCCCTCGCCCGAACCGGGTGACGGTGTGACCCGACCTGGGCGGCACGGCTGGTAAGCACGGACCAACATCGATGATGGGAGCGCTTCCAAAGCGAGGCGCTTTCGGTTACCGTAATTGCGTTCCTCGATCGCGGGAGCCGTCGCGTCGGGTGGTGGAGCCAGGGCAGCTCCGGCCGTCCCCGTCGTCGTGCTCGTCCCCCGGGCCACGGCGTCGTCCAGTCGATCGACCCCGTCCCCCGGGGTTTCATCCCGAGAGGAACCGCAGATGCGGAGACTCAGTCCGACGCCCCCCACCAGCGCGGACGTCCACTTCGGCCCTTGGCCCGCCCATTGACCGACACCCTGCGCGCACTCCGGCTGGTGGCCACCCAGACCCGGATGCCAGCACCTGCGCGCGCCACCGCGCAGGTGATCCGGACGGGACCCCGGATCACCACCGAGACACCGGTCCGCCGGGCCGCCTGAGGGGTCCGGCACCCGGCGGACCGGTCCAATCACCCCATCCACCTGCGCTGATCATGGAAGGTGCGGTGGGGAGGGTGGGCATGACTTCGGGCCCCACCCGACCGAGGTCGTGCGGGGCCCGTGGTGGCGCTGTCGTTCAGACGGCGGGGGAGTTGGGGCGGTCGACGTCGACGAACTCCACGTCGTCGACGGGGCGGTCGTCCCGGCTACCGGCTGCCCGCGCGGCGGAGCCGACGGCCCAACCAACCGCCGCGCCGACGAGCGCGGCGCCGATCAGAAGCGTCCAGGGCAGTGCCGGCTGGCGTCCGGCGAGCGCGTCGAAGGCCAGCGAGGCGCGGCGTCGCGCCTCCTCGGCGGCGGATCCCACCAGGTCACCCGCCCCCTCGGCGAGGTCGCTGCTGTTGCGACGGGCCGAGCGGGCAGTGCCCAGCACACTGTCTCCGGCGGAGCTGACGGCCGAGAGCAGGTGCTCCCAGGCCTGGTCCGCGATCCGCTCCGGCTTGCTGCGGCGGTCCAGCAGGTTGGTTCCGAACATCGTGGTTACCTCCTCAGGTGCCGAAGCCGCCGGCCACTTCGGACTTCGGCGTCTTTCCAGCGCGTCACTGTGTCGCCTACCCCGCAGTGCCCCGCGTCAGCCGGACGCAAACCCCGACCGCCGCGGAGCACCGGTAACTCCACGCGCCGTCAGCGACGCGTCGACTCAGCGCACCGCTGACACGGTGACGGCGCTGGCGAAGTCGTCATCGTCGTCATCGTCGTCTCCGCCACCGAAACCGCAGGCCAGGACAAGGGCGAGCAGAACGCCGACGCCGGCCAACCCGGCAAGTCGCTTGATCATCGAAGATCCTCTCCGTCACGGTGGGTGTCCCGGCCGATGCTAGGGCGCGTGGGCAACCCGTGGCGCGGATCGCGCCGGTCGACGGCGGGCGACACGCCGACGGCGCACGGGGCAGGCGTACGACAGGGGCCGGTTGTCGGGTGTGCCGCGTCCGGACCGCTACCCTGGTTCGGCGGCGCGTCGGTCACGACCGATCGTCGATGCTCGGATAACAAAAAGTCTTGAGTAATCAGATACTGAAAAGTGCGGATATGGGCGGCTTTTTGGGCCCGGATCCGCGAATTGCTCATCCCGAGGGGTGGCGACCGAGGCCGTCGGAGGAATACTCTCGGTCGCGGCCCGCGTACTGATGAGACGCCCGGGGGACGGGCGGGTGGAGGTGCTCGCGTGAGCCTGTCGATCGTGAAGTCGGTTCTGTCCGGTGGTGTCGTGGAGATCGCCCCCCGGGGCGAAATCGACGTCGACACAGCGTACGAGGTGCGCGAAGCGATCGCGGAGGTGCTGGCCAAGGGCCGCCCGCTGCGCATCGAACTCAACATGAGGCTGGTCACCTTCATCGACTCGGTCGGCATCAGCGCCATGGTTGCCGGCTTCCAGACGGCCGAGGTCAGCGACGTCAAGCTGGTCGTCACCGAGCCGAGCCGGTTCGTGCACCGGCAGCTCTGGGTGACCGGCCTGCTCGGCCTCTTCGGTGCCCCGGAGCCCTACTTCGCCGGCGCCGCCACCCCTGAGGTGCTGCCCGGCGCCTGAGCGCGTCGGCACCGCCCTCAGGGCTGCTCGTCCAGGCCGGTCAGGTCGATGTCGGTCGCCTCGGTGACCGCTCGGATGGCCGTCACCGACGCGTACCCGGCGGCCAGCAACGCCACGTCCGTGCCGGGCTGTGCGGCCTGCCCCGGCTCCTCCAGCGAGGTACGGATGAAGCCGTGGCCGGATTCGGCCACCGTCATCTGCACCTGACCGAAGCTGGCCAGACTGCCTCGCCGCACCCCACGCAGCTGCCCGTGCGGTAGGTCCGGGGCGTTCACGTTGAGCACGCTCTCCATCGGCGCGGAGGTCAACCGGGGGAGCAGGTCCAGGGCCACCCAAGCGGCGGTGCTCCAGTGCCGCTCGGCGTCGCGTACCTGGGCGGCGGCGTCCACCGCGGCGCCACCGCTTGCGGCAGTCGCCTCGCCGGCCGAGAGCACGTCGAGGGAGACCGCCATCGCCCGGCAACCGTTCGTGGCGGCGGTGAACGCGGCGCCCACGGTCCCGGAGTGCAACACCGCGCGGCCGGCGTTGGCGCCCCGGTTGATCCCGGAGAGCACCACCGACGGCGGTGGCCCGAACGCCCCGTGCAGGGCGATCAGCGTGATGAAGCCGGGAGACCCGGCCACCCCGTACGCCGGCACCCCCGCCAGGTCCGGCAGCGGGTGGTCGTGCACGACGACTCGCCCGTCGCGCTCCATGGCGCTCATCGCGGCGCTGGTGCCGCTCGCCTCCTCCATCGGCGCGGCGACCACCACGTCCAGTCCCCGCTGCCTGGCCGCCCAGGCCAGCGCCTGGATGCCCGGCGCCGCGATCCCGTCGTCGTTGGTGATCAGCACCCGCAGGGTCATCGCTCGGTCACCCGGTCGGCCAACTCGTCCGGGGTGGTCCGCTCCTGTTGCCGGCTGTCCGCCGGTACCAACCGGACCCGGTCCACCAGCCCGGTGATCGAATCCAGTCGTCCGGTGCCCAGGCCGTGCCGGGTCACATTCAGCGCGCCAGCGGCGGCGCCGGTACGGATGGCGGTCCGGATGTCCCCGCCCCGGGCCACGACGGCCGCCACTCCGGCGGTCATCGAGTCGCCCGCGCCGCGCGGGTCGGCGGCCTCCAGCCGGGGCATCTCGACCTGGAACAACTCCCCGTCGATGAGCGCCAGCGCCGGCTGGTCCGCGCGGCTCACCACCACCGTCTCGGCGCCGCCCGCGTGCAGCTCGTACATGGCCTGGGTCAGCTCCACGGTGTCGTCGCTGCGGGCGCGGCCGTCGCGGATCAACTCCTGGTGACTGACCTTGAGGAAGAACACCCCGCTCTCCAGCACCGAACCGAGGTGATCGCCGGAGAGGTCGACCACCACCCGGCCGCCGTTCGCGCCGAGGTCGGCGGCGAAGCGTCGGTACAGGTCGGCAGGTACGAGCCAGGGCTCATTCGGTCCACTGAGGATGCTCACCGAGGCCCGCAGGCCCTCCCCGAGGGCGAGGTTGTACAGCTCGTCGATCTCGTGGCGGCTCAGCGGCTGCCCGGGGACGTCGGCGATCTCCTGCCGGGAGCCGCCGCGGCGATCGTGCACGTACCCGCCGCTGCCGGAGTCACGGACCACCACCTTGAGGTCCACGCCCTCGCTGACCAGCAGCGGCTCCAGCACCTGGCCGATCTCGCCGCCGAGGGCGGCGCAGAGCACCACGTCGACACCGAGGGAGATCACCATCCGGGCCTGCCAGACGCCCTGCCCGCCGGGGTGCAGGTGCAGCTCAGGGTGGTCGTTGGGCTGGTCCACGGTCACCGTCAGCTGTGGAGTGGGCGCGAAGACCATCACGTGCCCGCTCATCGGTCGTCGCCGTTCATGGGGCCGCGCTCCGGCAGCTTCGGAAGATTTCACACCAACTGACCTTAATGGGGCAGGTGATGGCAGGTCACCGCATCGGCCCGGTCCGGTGCGCCGCTGGGTCCGGTCGGAGCGTTGCCAGCCGGACATCGGTACGGGACGATCGGGCGACCAACCACGGCGGGAGACGGTGTGCTCAGCAGCGATACCTTCAGCTACACCGTCCAGGCCCGGTCCTCAGCCGCGCAGGCGGCGGCGCTGCTCAGCGATCTGACCCGGCAGGGCGAGCTGCATCCGCTGATCGTCCGGGTCCGCCGGGTGCCGCCCCGGCCCGGAGCGCAGGCCAGCTACACGATCAACGACCGGCTGGTGGCCGGGCCGCTGCGCCTCCAGACCACCTACCACGCGGACGTGCTGATCAGCGAGGCCGACGAAATTGTCATGGTGGCCCGCCAGTGGCCGGCCACCACGGTGCGCAACCACACCCGACTGCGCGCCGAGCCGGACGGCCTGGTCCGCATCGACGTGGAGATCACCCTGACCGCGCCGAAGCCGCTTTTCCGCTACGCGTTTCGCCAGGCCCGAGCCGCCCACCTCGCCCTCGCGACCCGGCTGGGCGCGGCCCTCGACCGCACCGGCGAACCCCCACCCAGCTGACCCGCCGTCGCGCCGCGCTAGATCGTGGTTGCCCTGCGGGTGGCTACGACGGTGCGCCGTCGGCCCCACGGCTTGTAGGTGGAGAGCGCCGTTGCGATGATCATCAGGCTGGTCGACACCGCCGGCGCGATGACCAGGTCGGCGCGATCCCGTGCGGGCAGGGCGGCGCCGACCGCTCCGGCGTGGCGCAGGTTCGGGGTGAGCAGGAACAGCACCAGCCCGACCATCACCGTGGTGAGCACCAGCTTGACCAGCACCCAGCGGTGGCGCAGCAGACCCCACGGGGTGAGCAGCGAACTGGTGACTCCGATCAGCCAGACCAGGACGCTCAGCGGCGCGAACAGCACCGTGCCGACCAGGGCGGTGACCGGATAGACCACCGCCGGGTCGGCGCCCCGCTGCACGGCGATGCCGAGGGTGAGCAGCACCAGGTCGGTGCCGAGCCAGCCGAGCGAAGTGACGAGGTGCAGGGTGAGCAGCGCCTTGCGGGTGGTGGGTCGGATCCGAGGCATACCGCGATGCTGCCCGCCGGCCCTGGCCGGGGCGTCCGACGAGCGACGACATCAGGGGTACGCCCGGGGACGTAGCCCGGCACCGGACGCGCGTGATGCCTGTGAGTCATCACGACGACTCACAGGCATCACCACGCGTGGGTCAGTAGACCGACAGGTGTACGTGGTTGGTGTGGTCGGTGGACGGGGTGCCGTGCGCCCCGCTGTACGACTTCCACCCGCTGCTGGGCAGCCAGATCTGCCTGTACCAGATCACGTAGAGCACGGCGAGCCGGTCCGCGTTACGGATGAAGTACGCGGCCAGGTTGTTGCCGTAGGTCTTGTCGCCGCCGGTGGCGGCTCCGCCGAAGCCGCCCTTCTGCGCGGCGAAGTCGCAGGCCCGGCCCTTCGGGTGTTCACCAGAGCCGCTGGGACGGTGGCACGAGACGTACCGGGTGAAGCCCGCGGCCTTCGCCTGGTTGAGCGCGTGCAGGGTGCGCGGGGTGATGCAGCCGCTGGCCGGCGTGGGGTCGTTGACGCTGCACGACTCGGAGGGCCAGGAGCCGTCGGAGTTGCGCGGCGCGGCCGTCGCGTTGGCGCTGGAGGTGCCCCGGTTGGAGTCGGTGTCGGCGGTGGTCCGCGTCTTGGGTGTGGTGGCCACCGTCAGGGCCCGTTCGGCCTGTTCCTTGCGCTTGGCCATCACCGTGACCTGCTTGCGCTGTTCGATGATCTCGCTGTCCAGGGCGACCCGGGTGCGGTTGGCCTGGTCCTTGCTCTTCAGCAGGTCGCGCAGCACCCGGTCCTCGTTGGCGGCCACCGCGTCCAGCGCGGCCGCCCGGTCCATGAAGCCTTCCGGAGTGCTGCTGTTGAGCAGCGCCGACATCGCGCCGAGTCGACCGGTCCGGTACGCCACTTCGGCGATCTCACCGACCTTGCCGTTGCGCTGGTCGATCTCGACCTCGATGGTCTTCAGCTGGGTGGCGAGTTGCTGCTGCCGTTGTACGGAGGTGTCCAGGGCGCGCTTCGCGTCCAGGTAGCCCTTGCTGGCCGCCTCGAGTTGGGCGCGCAACGCCGGGGTGCCGCCCTCCTCGTCGGAGTCGGGTGCGGCGGCTCGCTGGCCGGTCGGGGGAGCGGCCGAGGCGGTGCCGGCCGGAAGCGCGACGCCGAGGGCGAACATCGCGACGATCAGGGCCGCCAGTCGGGCGGCGGGTGGTCGTGCTGGTGCCACTGCGCATGTCCTTCCGTCAGCCGCCGACCGGGTTAGCTGACGGGTTCGGGACGGAAGATCCCTACCGCTGACGCGGATGCACCCCAGGAACATGGTTCCCCGGTTCGCCCAGTTGGGCGATTAGGCGGCGACCGCCACCGGCGCCGGGAGGCGCCGCCTGGTGGAGGCCGGGACCGAGCCTACCGTTGCCGGTGGGGCGAGTGCAGTCGATGTGACGGACGGTGCGTGCGTCATCACCGAAATTTGTGACCAAAGTTGAGCAATGCTCCGAAAAGCCCCGTCACCACTCGATCGAGCCACACGCTCCGGAGGCGGCTCCGGGCTCGATCTGCAAGGTGGCGTGCTCGATGCGGAAGTCGTCATGCAGGGCCGTACGCGCCGCGGTGAGCACCGCGCCGACCTCCGCGCCGGGTGCCATGGTCAGGTGTGCGGAGGCCACCTCCATGCCCGAGGTGAGCGTCCAGACGTGCAGGTCATGCACCTCGACGACGCCGGGGACCGCGGCCAGCCGGTCGTGCACGGCGGTCACCTGGAGGTGTTCCGGTGCGGCCTGCACCAGGATGCGGATGGCGGCCCGGGCCAGCCGCCAGGTGCGCGGCAGGATGAACACGCCGATGGCGACAGCGACCAGGGGGTCGGCCCACCACCAGTCGGTGACGGTGATGAGCAGCGCCGCGCCGATGACGCCGAGCGAGCCGAGCAGGTCGCCGAGCACCTCCAGGTAGGCGCCCTGGAGGTTGATGCTCTCCCGGGCCCCGGCGCGCAGCAGGGTGAAGGCGGCGATGTTCGCGAGCAGGCCGAGCACGGCCACCGCGAGCATCGGGCCGGCGATGACCTGGTGTGGGTCGCCGAACCGGCGGAGCGCCTCGATCACCACGTAGATGGCGACGCCGGAGAGCAGGACGGCATTGGCCAGCGCGGCGAGCACCTCGAGCCGGTAGAGCCCGAAGGTGCGCTGCGGGTCGCCGGTGGCCCGCCGGGTCGCGGTGATCGCGGCGAGCGCCATCCCGATGCCGAGCACGTCGGTGAACATGTGCCCGGCGTCGGAGAGCAGGGCGAGTGAGCCGGTGTGCAGAGCGGCCACCGCCTCGACCACCATCAGGGTGGCGAGCAGCCCGAACGCCGCCCAGAGGCGACCCCGGTGCTGGTGTGCGGCATTGGCGACGGACCCATGGTGGTGGTCATGACCTGCGCCCACGAGAATCACCTTCCGCCGCCGGCCGGGACCCGGTCAAATGTATGCTCACATCGCTATGTGTGCAAGTGTACGTGCAGCGCCTCTCGCTGGCGGCAGTCCGGACATGTCAGCCGGTCGGGTCGACGGTGGTGAGCCGCTGGGTGGCCCGGGAGAGCGCCACGTACAGGGTGCGTACCCCGGCACCCGGATCCGCCCGGATCTCGCTCGGAGCGACCAGCACCACCCCGTCGTACTCCATGCCCTTGGCCTCCAGGCTGGTCACCACCTGGAGCCTGGGCGCACCGAGCGCGCCGAGCCAACCGGCGACCTCGTCGCGCCGGGGGACCGGCGTGATCACCCCGACCGTGCCCTCCACCTCGGCCAAAAGGCCGGCGGCGGCCTCCACGGTCGCGGTCTCCAACCCCGTCGCGGGCACCACCAGCTCGACCGGTTCGACCCCGGTGGAGCGGACGGCGGTCGGCAGCGGCAGTTCCGGGTAGAGCCGGCGGATCTCCGCCGCCGCCACCGCGAAGATCTCCGACGAGTTGCGGTAGTTCGTGGTGAGCGTGAAATCGTGTCGCTTGCGCCGCCCCAGCGCCTGGTCGCGGGCTCGGGTCAGCTCCTCCGGATCGCCGGTCCACGCGGTCTGCGCGGGGTCGCCCACCACGGTCCAGGAGGCCAGTCGGCCACGTCGACCGAGCATCCGCCACTGCATCGGCGAGACGTCCTGCGCCTCGTCCACCACCACGTGCGCGTAATCCCGGTAGTCCTCCGGCCGCTCCCGGGCCGCCGCGCGAGCGGCCCGCTGCCGTTCGCCGAGGGTGCTCAGCTCGCGGACACCACCGGAGAGCTGGAACGGATCGCGTCGCGCCCGGGCCGGCTGCGCGGGCTTACCGAGCAGCGCGTCCAACTCGTCCAGCAACGCCACGTCGGCGATGGTCAGCCCGGCCGAGTCCAGGTTCCGGTACGCGGCGTTGAGCAGCCGGATCTCCGCCGAGGAGAGGATTCCCCCGGCGTACCGGCGCAGCCGGTCCGGCTGCGCCAGCCAGCCGAGCACGTGCCGGGGGTGCAGCCGAGGCCACCACGCCTTGAGAAACTCCCGGAACTCCGACCGCTCGGCGATCTCCGCCTCGAAGGCCGGCTGCTCCGGCAGTCGACCGCTGCTCAGCTCACGGGCCTGCGCCCACAGCGCGGCGAACACCCCGTCGAACCCGGCCCGACGCACCTCGTTGCGCCGCGCACCGCGTTGCAGCGCCCGGTCCCGGATCCGGTCCAGCGCGGCCCGGTCCAGCCGCAGCAGCGTGCCCCGATAGAGCAGGCGCAGCTCACCCGGGCCGCCCGGCACCGCGTCGCGGGCCGCGCGCTCCAGCACCCGACGCATCCGCAGCGAGCCCTTCACCGCAGCCACCTCGGGCGGGTCGGTGCGGGTGGCGGTCATCCCCGGAAAGAGGGTGCCCAACGAGTGCAGGGTCGCGGTGTCCTCACCGAGCGACGGCAGCACGGAGCCGATGTACTCGACGAAGACCGACGACGGGCCGACCACCAGGATGCCGCCGCCCGCGTAGCGACTGCGGTCGGAGTACAGCAGGAACGCGGCCCGGTGCAGGGCGACGGCGGTCTTGCCGGTGCCGGGGCCGCCCGCGACGATCGTCACCCCGGAGCCGGGCGAGCGGATCGCCTCGTCCTGCTCCCGCTGGATGGTCGCCACGATGTCGCGCATGCCCCGACCGGTGGCCTTGGAGAGGGTGGCCAGCAACGCGCCGTCACCAACGACCGTCATCCCCTCCGGGGCGGCGTTCGGGTCCAGCAGGTCGTCCTCGATCCGGGTGACCCGCTCGGCGCGGGACTGGATGGTGCGACGCCGCACCACGTCCAGCGGCTGCGCCGGGGTGGCCTGGTAGAAGGCGGCGGCGGCCGGTGCGCGCCAGTCGACGACCAGCGTGACGGCGTCCTCGTCGCGGATCCCGAGTCGCCCGACGTGCAGCACCTGACTGTCGCGCAGGTCCAGCCGCCCGAAGACCAGCCCCTCGTGCTCGGCGTCCAGGGTGTGCCGCCGCTGCGCCGCGTGGAAGACCATCGCGTCGCGCTCGACAAGGGCACCGTGCGTGCCCACTCGCGCCATCCGGTAGCCGTCGCGCTCCGCGCGGACGGCCGACCGCCGCAGCTCGGCCAGTCGGGCATACACCCGGTCGAGGTGTCGTTGCTCGACGGCGATCTCCTGCTCCAGGCCGTTCTGGTCGGTCAACGCACGCTCCTTCAAAGGTCGCTGGCAGGCGGCGGAACCGCGCGAGCCAACCGCAGAAGGGTACGGCCCCGGGCTCGACCCGCCGCGCCCGAGGTGCGCGAACGTGCTCAGGCACCCGTCTCGGCCGGGGTCGCGGCACGGTGGGCCGCCGGCATTTCGGCGAGTACCCGCCGCAGTACGCCGGTGAGCGCGGCGTTGACCTCGTCCGGGCGTTCCATCATCAGCATGTGCCCGGCACCCGGGCAGACGGTCAGTTCGGTGGCCGGCAGAGCCGCCGCGATCGACTCGGCGCACGGCGGTGGGGTCAGCCGGTCCCGGTCGCCGACCAGGGCGGCGGCCGGCAGGTGGGCCAACGCGGCGAGGGTGTCCAGTCGGTGCTGGGTGCCGATGGACGCCCGGAACCCGCCGATCGAGCGCAGCGAGGCACGAGCCACCGCCGACGTCACCAAACGGATGTCGGCCGGCTCGCAGCGGTCGCCGAAGAGCATCCACCGGATGCTCGGTTGCAGCGCGTTCAGCAGTGCCCGGGGCGCCCGCCACGAGCCGCACCGGGCCAGCACGCCGGCGCCGGTCGTCTCGGCCAGCCGGATCAACCGGGCGATCCGCGGCGAGAGACCGTAGACGGTGTGCGTGTGCCCCTCGGCGGTGGTCGAGACGAAGACCAGGCCGGCGGCACGGGCGGCGAAGTGCGCGGGGTGCCGGTGGGCGTACTCCATGATCGTCATGCCGCCCATCGAGTGCCCGACCAGCACCACCGGGCCGGCCGGTGCCACGGCGTCGAGCACCGCGGCCAGGTCGTCACCCAACCGGGCCAGGGTGGCGGTGGGCAACGCCATGCAGCTGGATCGCCCGTGCCCCCGGGCGTCGTAGGAGACCACCCGCACCGCACCCCCGAACGGCGCCGCGGTGAGCGCGTCGACCTGCCGGTGCCAGGCGCGTCCGTCCAGCGTCCAGCCGTGCAACAGGATGGCGGTGACCTGGGCGTCCGTCGGGCCCGTCGCCTCGACGTTGAGCCGTACGCCGTCCGGCAGACCAACCTCGAACCGCTCCGGCATCGCCACCTCCCCAGGGTCGCCCAGCACCACGAGCACCGGGATACCCGGCGGTAACACCGGCTACCCGCCAGGACAGCACGCCAATCACGCCCTGGCGAACATTCCCGACCGCACCCGTGGTGGACGGCGGCGGGCCAAGCTGAACGGCATGGGGTGGTCGGGAGCGCCCATGGGCGCGACGTCGGGGCAGGGGCGGCAGGCCGGCGGTACGCCCCGTGCCGCGCTGGCCGATCTGCTCGCCGGTAATCGGCGGTTCGTCAGCGGCCAGCCGGTGCACGGGCACGACGTCACGGCCGCCGCGGCGGCCTCCGGCGACCAGCAGCCGTACGCCGTACTGCTGGGCTGCATCGACTCCCGGGTGCCGTTGGAGGCGATCTTCGACCAGACCTTCGGCGCGATCTGTGTGATCCGTACCGGCGGGCACGTGCTCGATCGCGCGGTCTGCGGCTCGATCGAGTACGTGGTCGGTCAGCTCGGCGTACCGCTGGTGATGGTCCTCGGCCACGAGCGGTGCGGCGCGGTGGAGGCCACGGTGCAGGCGCTGCGCACCGGGCAACGTCCCGGTGGGTCGCTGGCGCACCTGGTGGACGAGATCGCCCCGGCGGTGACCGAGGCGGGGATCGACGATCCGGCGGTGCAGCCGCTGGCGATCCGCCGGCACGTCCGGCGCACGGTGCGCACCCTGCGCGAGGACGACCTGCTGGCCGGGCCGGTGGCCGCCGGTCGGGTGGCAGTGGTCGGCGGCCTCTACGACCTGGCCACCGGCGAGGTCGCCCTGATCGATCCGGGCTGACCGGACCCCGGACGTGCGAAACCGCCCACCGGGAACTCCCGGTGGGCGGTTCGGTTGGTGCGGTGGGGGAGAGCTCAGCCCTCGAAGACGCCGGCCGCGACCAGGCGCTTCTCGGTGGCCTCCCAGCCGTCACCCGGGTGGGTGGCAGCCAGGTTGTTGATCTCCGCCCGGATCTTGGCGGCGTGGCCGGCGGCGGCCAGAACGCGGATCTCCTCGACGAAGGCGTCGGAGTCCGTGCGCAGGTGCGCGGTCTTGCCGTTGGTCAGGTTCCGCACGTAGGCGTGCTTGCCGCCGTTGAGCGGGATGAGGTACTTGAACTCGCCCAGCACGCTGAGGGCGCCACCCTGGCCAGCCTGGCCGGCCCGGACGGACGCGCGCGCGGTCTTAGAGGTGTTGCTCGCCACGGAGGTACTCCTTGCAAGACGTACGGGAGGACTGGACGTCCGGGGGCTGTGTGCGGGTCGTACGTGACTCGGCCCGCGAAGGTGTAACGCGGCATAAGCCGCCGGTGGAACTGTACAGGACCACGACATCATGCTGGTCGTCGCGGTGTCCTGAGAGGCAACGGCGGCCACCCGTCCGGCTATTCCACCCGGCGTTTTTTCCGATTCCCTGGCGCACCATGCGTAACACAAGTCATCATGTGTTGCAGCAGCCACCTGGGTGGACGAGGTCGTAGGGGAAGACGCACCTCGCTCTCCGGGAGGTCACCGTGCCAACGCGTGGCGTCGTATACGTCCACTCGACCCCACTCGCCGTGTGCTCGCACGTCGAGTGGGCGATCGCGCGCGTCCTAGCCGCGCCGGTCAACCTGCAGTGGACGGCTCAGCCCGTCGACCCCGGCGCACGCCGGGCCGAGTGCGGGTGGACCGGTCGTCCGGGGACGGGCGCCGAGCTGGCTGCTGCCCTACGGCAGTGGCCCATGATCCGTTTCGAGGTCACCGAGGAGCCGAGTCCCGGTGCCGATGGCGAGCGTTTCATGTACGTGCCGGCCCGTGGTCTGTTCCGGGCGACGGTCGGCGTGGCCGGCGACATCCAGCTCGGCGAGGACCGGCTTCGGGCGCTGATGGCGGCCTCAAGGGCCCCGGAGGCGCTGGCGCACGCCCTCGACAAGGCGCTCGGCACGGCGTGGGACGCTGACCTGGAGCCCTACCGGTACGCCGGCGACGGCGCCCCGGTGACCTTGCTCACCCGGGTCGGCTGACCCGACGGTCCGCGAGTCGGTGACGTGCACGCCCGTCCCCGGGTGGGCGTGCGGGCGGTAAGGTCAAGTTGCCCCGATAAGGGGGAACTGGTGGGATAGGCGGCGTGTCGAATCGCCCGTGGCGTGCCCCAGTCGCTGTCGCCGCCCTGACCGCCCTGCTCGTCTCCGGCTGCTCGGGTGGCTCGCCCCGCCCTGCCCCGACGCCCAGCCCGGCCGCCCCGTCCGGCGGCCCGAGCGTCCCGGCCGCGCCGCCGGCCGGCGATCCCGCCAGCCGCGCCGCCGCGCTGGTGGCGACGCTCTCCGACGAGGACCTGGTCGGTCAGGTGCTGATGCCGTACGCCTACGGCGACTCGGCGACGAAGGTCTCCGCCGGCTCGGCGGCCGGTAACCAGGCCCTCGCCGGGGTCGACACCCCCGCCGACATGATCGCCAAGTACCGACTGGGTGGCCTGATCCTGGTCGGCTTCAGCGCCGACGACCCCACCAAGGGCAACCAGGAGACCACAAACGTCGACAATCCCAAGCAGGTGCACGAGCTCACCACCGGGCTGCGGGCCGCCGCCGGCCGGCTCGCCACTGGCTCCGCACCGCTGCTGATCGGCACCGACCAGGAGTACGGCGTCGTCACCCGCGTGACCGACGGGGTCACCGTGCTGCCCAGCGCCCTCGCGGCCGGCGCGGCCGGTGACCCGAAGCTCACCGAGGCCGCCTGGCGGTCCGCCGGCGAAGAGTTGGCCGCGATGGGCATCAACGTCGACTTCGCTCCGGTGGCCGACGTGCTCGCCACCCGCAGCACCGTGATCGGCTCCCGGTCGTACGGCGCCGACCCGAAGCAGGCCGCCACGCAGGTGGGCGGCGCCGTCCGGGGCCTGCAGGCGGCCGGCGTCGCGGCCACCCTGAAGCACTTCCCCGGGCACGGGCACAGCGCCGATGACTCGCACCAGGACCTTCCGGTGCTCACCCAGTCCGCCGCGGCGTTGCAGAGCGGCGCGTGGCCGCCGTTCACCGCCGGGATGGACGCGGGCGCGATGGCCGTGATGTCCGGTCACCTGGACGCGCGCGCGATCGACCCGGGGACCCCGGCGACGTTCTCGCACAAGCTGCTCACCGACGTGCTGCGCGGCCAACTCGGCTTCAAGGGCGTGGTGATCACCGACGGGATGAACATGCCGCCCGCGAAGCGCTGGGCCCCCGGCGAGGCGGCGGTCCGGGCGCTCAACGCCGGTAACGACCTCATCCTGATGACCCCGAACGTCGGTCAGGCGTACGACGGGTTGCTCGCCGCGCTGCGCGGCGGATCGCTGCCCCGGACCCGCCTGGTCGAGGCGGTCACCCGGGTGCTGACCATGAAGTTCCGGCTCGCGGAGCTACCGGCGTCGCAGATGTCCACGCTCAACACCCCGGCGCACCGGGCGGCGGCCGACGCGCTGGCCGCCGCCGCCGTCACCGTGCTGCGGGGCACCTGCGGGGCGGGATTACAGGGGCCGGTCACCGTCACCTCGTCCGACGGTCGGGACGGCACCCGGGCCACCCTCACCGCCGCGCTGACCGCCGCCGGGGTGTCGGTCAAGCCCAGCGGCGGCACGATCGTGCACCTGGTGGGCTACGGCGACGGCGCCGAGGACCTGAGCGCCGACGCGGCGGTCACGGTCGCCATGGACACCCCGTACGTGCTGGCTGACGCCAAGTCACCGACGCTGCTGGCCACGTACTCCTCCAGCCGGGCGTCGATGACCGCCCTGGCCGCCGTGCTCGCTGGCAAGGCGCGGCCGGGCGGCCGGTCTCCGGTGCCCGTCCCCGGGCTGCCCGCGACGACCTGTCGCACCTGACCGGTCGGCGCGGGCAGGTCAGCGCCCGCCTCACTCGCCCTTCGCGAGCCCGCGTACCGCCAGCCGGTACGCGGGCAGCACGTCGGCCCGTTCGGTGATCAACCCCTCGTTCACCGCGAAGACCAGCGTCTGCCCCGCCGACTGCACGGCCAGCGCCCAGTTGCGCGACTCCTCCTCGGCCAGCGGGTTGGTGGCCATCCAGGTCATCTCGGTGGCGTCGAAGCCACCGGCGCGGAGGTCGCGGAATTGTGCGCCGGCGACCGTCTCGCCGGCCCCGGCGGCGAAACCCTCCAGCGCGGCGCGCGGCGTGACTGTCGGCGAGTCCGCCGCCCAGATCCGCAGGAACCCGCCACCAGCCTCGCGGCCGTCCACCTCGCAGCGCACTGTGGTGCCACCGCGCTTGGTGAGCGCCTCGCCGACGAGCTCGGCCAGCTCGCCCTTGGGCGGCTCGGCGGCCTTCGCCGTCCATCCGTCGGCCAGCGGAAACGACACCGGTACCGGGCAGGGGGAACCCGTGCCGCCGGTCGTGCCGCCGGGCGAGGCCGGGGCCACCTCGTCGTACCAGGGCTCGCCCGTGGCCTGCGGTGCCGGGCCGCCGGCGGTGGGAGCGGGGGCGTCGTCGCCGCAGCCGGCCAGCAGGCCGAGGGCGAGCATCGCCGACACGGCAACGCGGGTACGAGTGTCCATGGTGGCGATCCCCGTCAGTCGATCTTCAGTCGGCCCATCTAAGCCGCAGCGGTGTCCCGACGTCAATCGCGATCGGCAACCACCGCCACGGCCAAGAGCGCACCGCGAAGCGACACCCCGCAACCGGGGCGGAACGACACAAGGGCCCCTCCTCAACGAGGAGAGGCCCTTGCGGCAGGAACTCAGGGGCGGGCGAAGACGAGCGCCACGTTGTGGCCGCCGAAGCCGAACGCGTTGTTCAACGCGGCCGGGATCTCCATGTGGCGGGCCTTGTGCGCGGCGACGTCCAGGGTGAGGCCGGGCTCCGGGTCGTCGAGGTTGATCGTCGGCGGGACGACGCTGTCGCGGATCGCCAGGATGGTGGCGATCGACTCCAGCGCGCCGGCCGCACCGAGCAGGTGACCGGTCATCGACTTCGTCGCGGACAGCACCGGGTGGTCGCCGAGCGCCTTGTGCAGCCCGCCGATCTCCAGCATGTCCCCAATCGGGGTCGAGGTGGCGTGCGCGTTGACGTGCACGATGTCCCGCTTGGCGATGTCGGCGTCGGCGATCGCCTTGGCGATGGCCCGGATGGCACCCTCGCCCTCGGCGTGCGGCTGCACGATGTCGTACGCGTCGGAGGTGATGCCGGCACCGGCGAGGCGCGCGTACACCCGGGCGCCCCGGGCTGCGGCGTGCTCGGCCCGCTCCAGCACCACGATGCCGGCGCCCTCGCCGAGGACGAAGCCGTCGCGGCCCCGGTCCCACGGGCGGGAGGCCCGCTGCGGGTCGTCGTTGCGGGTCGACATGGCCCGCATCGAGCTGAAGCCGGCGATCGGCAGCGGGTGGATGACCGCCTCGGTGCCGCCGGCCACCACCACGTCGGCCCGGCCGGAGCGGATGATGTCCAGACCCAGGGCGATCGCCTCGGCGCCGGTGGCGCAGGCGCTGGCCACCGAGTGCACGCCGGCCTTGGCACCCAACTCCAGGCCGACCCAGGCGGCCGGACCGTTGGGCATCAGCATCGGGATGGTGTGCGGGGAGACCCGCCGTGGCCCGGAGGCCTCCAGGATGTCGTCCTGGGCGAGCAGGGTGGTGGCACCGCCGATGCCGGAGCCGACGCTGACGGCCAACCGCTCCCCGTCGAGGTCGGAGCCGGCGAGGCCGGCGTCCGCCCAGGCCTGCTGCGCCGCGATGAGCGCGATCGCCTCGGAACGGTCCAGGCGACGCAGGCGCACCCGGTCCAGCACCTCGGACGGCTCCACGGCCAACTGGGCGGCGATCCGGACCGGCAGTTGCTCGGCCCACTCCTGGGTGAGGGCACTCACCCCGGAGCGGCCGGCGAGCATGGCGTCCCAGGTCGACGCGACGTCCCCGCCAAGCGGGGTCGTCGCGCCGAGCCCGGTGACGACGACGTCGGGACGACTCATGATCAGGACTGCGCCGCGATGTAGCTGACAGCGTCGCCGACGGTCTTGAGGTTCTGCACCTCGTTGTCCGGGATCTTGACGCCGAACTTCTCCTCGGCCGCGACCACGACCTCCACCATGGAGAGCGAGTCGACATCGAGGTCGTCGGTGAAGGACTTCCCCTCGGCCACGTCGTCCGGGTTCACCCCGGCAACCTCTTCGAGGATCTCGGCGAGGCCGGTGGTGATCTCGTCACGGGTCATTGCGGTTGGTTCCTTTCATCGGGGTTCTCCGGCGGTCGGCGTCGCCGACCGCCACTCCTGGACGCGTACGCGCCCGAGGGGGTCATCAGGGGCAGCGGACGACCTGACCGGCGTAGGTCAGGCCACCGCCGAAGCCGAACAGCAGCACGGGCGCGCCCGAGGGCACCTCCCGGCGCTCGACCAGCTTGGACAGGGCCAGCGGAACGCTCGCCGCGGAGGTGTTGCCGGACTCGACGATGTCCTTCGCGATGATCGCGTTGGGGATGTTGAGCCGCTTGGCGATGCCGTCGATGATCCGGGCGTTGGCCTGGTGCGGCACGAACGCGGCCAGCTCCGACGGGTCGATCCCGGCCCGCTCGCAGGCCTGGAGCGCGAGCGGCGCCAGCGCGGTGGTGGCCCAGCGGAACACCGCCTGCCCCTCCTGCTGGATGTACGGGCGCCAGCCCTCGATGCGGACCGCGTCGCTCTTGTCCGGCACCGAACCCCAGACGACCGGGCCGATCCCGGCCGGCTCGTCGTCGGCGGTGGCGGAGACCACCGCGGCACCGGCCCCGTCGGCGAAGATGATGCAGGTGGAGCGGTCGGTCCAGTCGGTGAAGTCGGAGAGCTTCTCCGCCCCGATGACGATCGCGTTGCGCGACGCCCCCGCCCGGATGGCGTGGTCCACGGTGCCCAGCGCGTACGCGAAGCCCGAGCAGGCGGTGTTGAGGTCGTACGCGCCCGGTGCGTTGATGCCCAGCTTGGCGGCGACCCGGCAGGCCACGTTGGGGCTGCGGTCGATGGAGGAACAGGTGGCGACCACTACCAGGTCGATTTCGGCGGCGGTCAGGCCCGAGTTGGCCAGCGCCTTGCCGGCGGCCGCGGCGGCCATGTCGGCGACCGTCTCACTGTCGGCGATCCGCCGGCTGACGATGCCGACCCGGTCGCGGATCCACTCGTCGTTGGTGTCGACGAGCTGGGCGATGTCGTCGTTGGTCACCACCCGGGAGGGCTGGTAGTGCCCCATCGAGACGATGCGACTGCCAGTCATGAACGACCTCCGATACGGGCGATCAGGTCCCGTGCGGCCGGCAGGTCGTCCGGGGTGTTGAGGGTGACGATCTCCGGGGCGCCGTCGCCCTTGAGTTCCCGCTTGACCAGGCCGGCGAGGGTGCCGGCCGGGGGCAGCTCGATCACGCCGGTGACCCCGAGGTCGGCCAGCGTACGCATGCACAGGTCCCAGCGCACCGGCGCGGTGACCTGACGGACGAGGCGCTGCACCATCGCCGCGCCGTTGTCGACCGCGGTGCCGTCGAGGTTCGAGAGCAGGGTCCGGGCCGGGTCGGCGGGGGTGATCCCGGCGGCCTCCGCGGCGAGCGCGGTCTCGGCCGGAGCCATGTACGGGGTGTGGAACGCGCCGGCGACCTGGAGTCGGATGACCCGGACCCGGGCGGGCGGCGCGGCGGCGAGCTTGTCGAGCCCGTCCAGGGCGCCCGCGGCGACGATCTGCCCGGCGCCGTTGCGGTTGGCCGGGTAGAGCCCGTTCGCCTCGATCGCGGCGATCACCTCGTCGGGGTCGCCGCCGAGCACCGCGGCCATCCCGGTCGGCTCCAGCGCGCAGGCGGCGGCCATCTCCCGGCCGCGTACGCCGGCCAGGGTGATCGCGGCGTCGGCCGACAGCACCCCGGCCAGGGCGGCGGCACCCAGCTCGCCGACGCTGTGGCCGGCGGTGAGCGCGACGCCGTCCATCGGCAGGTGTTCGGCCGCGAGCAACGCCGCGGCGACCAGCAACGGCTGGGTGCGGGCGGTGTCCCTGATCTCGTCGGCGTCGGCGGCGGTGCCCAGGTGCAGCAGGTCGACCCCGGCCAACGCCGACCACTCGCGCAGTCGCGCCTCAGTGCCGGACAGGTCGAGCCAGGGGGTCAGGAAGCCGGGTTTCTGAGAACCCTGGCCGGGACTAAGTACAGCGAGCACGCCTATGACTCTCCCGGATAAAGGCGGGTAACGCTGTGCCGCCTTCGACCAAACCGTACTAGGCCCTTTGGAGGTTTCCTACAAAGATCGGCGGGGATCATCCTCGTTTTGGGCGGATTTCCGGGTGGCCGGGGTCATTGTCTGAGTCGGGACGGGCGAGGTCTGCGGGGCGACCGGATCCAACCGACCCACGGTCAGCGCCACCTGGAGCGCGAACGCGTCCCGGGGAGACAACGGCGAAAACCCGGTCACCTCGGCGATCCGGCGAAGCCGGTAACGCACAGTGTTCGGGTGCACGAACAGCGCCCGGGCCGCGCTCTCCAGCGTGCCACCGGCGGCCAGGAACGCGTCGAGGGTCGCCAGCAGTTCCCCGCCGGCGCGCACCAGCGTCGCGTACACATCGTGGCGTAGCCGCCGACGGGCCTCAGCGTCGCCGGCCAGAGCCCGCTCCGGCAACAGTTCCGCGGCCGGCACCGGTCGGGGCGCGCTCGGCCATGCCGGCGCGGCCCGAAAGCCGGACAGCGCGGCCCGGGCCGACTCGGTCGCCTCGTCCAGGCTGGGTACGGCCGGACCGACCACCACCGGGCCATCCCCGAACGCGCTCAGCAGCTTCGCCGTGGCGGTCAGCGGATCCGGTGCGCCACCCAGCACGATGACCAACCGGTCGCCGTGGACGCCGCCGATCACCTCCACGCCGATCCGGCGGGCCTGCCGGTAGACCACGTGCAACACCGCGGAGACCTCGCCGCCGGGCGACCGACCGACCGCCACCGCCACCGGCGGCGCGTCCGCCCAGCCGAGCGCGGCGGCCCGACTGGCCAGGACGTCCGGCGAGTCACCGCGCAACAGCGCGTCGACCAGCAGCGCCTGAAGCCGGGCGTCCCACGCGCCGCGCGACTCGGCGGCCCGCGCGTAGACCCGGGCGGCCGAGAACGCGATCTCCCGGGAAAAGCGCAGCACCGCCTCGCGTAACTGCTGCTCCTCGCCCTCGGCGGCCAGGTGCGACACCTGCTCCTCGACCACGTCGATCGTCACCTTGATCAACGCCACGGTCTGCTGGAGGGTGATCGACCGGGCCAGCGCCTGCGGGGCGGCGGCGAAGACCTCGTCCGAGACCTCCTGGGTGCTGTCCGCCGTGCCGCCGCCCTCACGCAGCCACTGCACCAGCGACCTCGCGCCCGCCTGGGCGACCAGCATCACCCAGGAGCGCTGGTCGGCCGGCAGCGCCCGGAACCAGGGCAGCGTCTCGTCCATCCGGGCCACGCTGGAGGTGGCCAGCGCCCCCGCCGATCGTTCGATCCGGCGCAGCGTGGCCGACAGTTCCCCACCGCCCGGCGTGCTCACCGCCCTAGCCTGACACGTGGTGAGCAGGTCAACCACGTCGGCACCGGTCGACACGGTGCGGCCGGCTCACGGGTGCGGGGGAGGTGGCAGGCCCAACTCCTGGGCCAGGATCGCGGCCTGCACCCGGCTGCGCAGGTCCAGCTTCGCGAGGATCCGGCTCACATGGGTCTTGGTGGTGCTCTCCGCCAACACCAACCGGTCGGCGATCTGCAGGTTGGACAGGCCCAACCCGAGGCAGGCCAACACGTCACGCTCGCGCGGGGTGAGGGTGCCCAGGGCGGCCCGGGTGTCCGCCGACGCGCCCGGCGCGCTGGCCGCGAACGCGCTGATCAGCCGGCGGGTCACCGCGGGTGCGATGAACCCGTCACCCCGCGCCACCGTCCGCACCGCGCTGACCAGGCCGTCGGCGTCGGTGTCCTTGAGCAGGAACCCGGCCGCACCGGCCCGCAACGCCCCGAAGACGTACTCGTCCAGGTCGAAGGTGGTGAGCACCAGCACGTCGGCGAGCCCGTCGCCGACGATCGTCCGGGTCGCGGAGATCCCGTCGGAGTGGGGCATCCGCACATCCAGCACCGCCACGTCGGGGCGCAGCTCCCGGCACAGACGCACCGCGGCGTCACCGTCGGCGGCCTCGCCGACCACGCTGACACCCGGCGAGCCGTTCAGGATCAGGGCCAGTCCGGCCCGTACCGCCGGCTGGTCGTCGGCGAGCACCACCCGTACCGTCGCCGCGCCCGGGTCGTCCGACGGCCGCGCCGCGGTCACCCGCCCTCCCCGGTGGGCAGGGCGGCCCGCACCTGCCAGCGACCGTCCCGCGGCCCGGCGGTGAACCGGCCGGCCAGCAGGGTGGCCCGCTCCCGCATGCCGATCAGCCCGGCCCCGGCGCCCGGCAGCCCGGCACTGCCCCGACGGACCGGATTCTCCACCGTCAGCACCACCTCGGCCGGCCGGTACGCGATCGTCAGCTCCGCCTCACCCGTGCCGTGCTTGAGCGCGTTCGTCAGCGACTCCTGCACGATCCGGTACGCGGCGAGGTCCACCCCCACCGGCAGCACGCCCGGCGTGCCATCGGTCCGGACCCGCACCGCGAGACCCGCCGCCCGAACCCGCTCGACCAGGCCGCCCGCCTCGGCCAGCCGCGCGGTGACTACCTCCGACCTGACCGGGCCGCCGCTGGTCCCTGGCTCGCGCAGCACCTCGATCATCTGACGCATCTCCGCCAGCCCCTGCACGCTGCTCTCCCGGATGACCCGCAACGCCGACTCCACCTGACCGCGATCCAACCCGGGCACGGAGAGCACGGCGGTGGCGTGGATGGCCACCGCGCTGAGGTGGTTCGCGACCACGTCGTGCAACTCCCGGGCCATCCGGGCCCGTTCGGCGCTGACCGCCTGCCGACGGTCCAACTCGACCAGCCGGGCGGTCTGCTCGGCCCGCGCCCGCTCGGCGGCGGCCTGGTCGCGGTACTGCCGCACACTGATGCCGGTCAGCACCGGCAGCAGCCCGGCGAGCACCACCAGGACCCCGAGCGCCGCCCCACGCCAGTGGCCGTACCGGAGCACGCCGACGACCGCCCCGACCAGGCTCAACGCCACGGTGATCCGCAGCAACCACCGCCACAGTCGGGGCGGGCCGTACACGCAGGCGTCGTAGAGCACCTGCGTGTAGACCAGGACGGTGCCCAGCGAACTGCCCAGCGCCGTGTCGACCACCAGCGCGCCGGTGCCCACCGCCAGGCTGGCGCGCGGTGCGACCCGCCGTAGGCCGACGGCGACGCACACCGCCACCAGTGGCGGCAGGAACAACACCGAGGGGACCTGCGCGTTCGGGCGGACCTGCGGTTGCCAACCCAGGGCGTGCAGCACCAGACCACCGGCCAGCGACGCGCCGGCCAGCATGAGATCACGGCCGAGGGTGCCGGAGTCGAGCCACGGTGGCGGACGCATGACCCGATCCCACCACAGCCGTCGCCCGCCGAACTCCGACCGGGGGAGGACCTCGACGACACCGCCATGCGCCGAAAGGGGTACGCCAACGGCAACCCGCCCGGTCGGCCCCGCCGACGGGCCCCGGGGTGAACGGCACGGAAAGAAGCTGTGAACTGCGTAACCGGGTCCCGTGCTCAGCGGCGTCGTCGGGGACCGGCCGGCCCGGACCCCGGGTACGCTGCGCGCGGCCCGTCGGTCCCGGCCAGTACGGTGACAGGGCACCTCGGGGGAGAGCACCCGAGGGTGGGGCGAGCGTGAGGAGACCGGGGATGGCGCACGGGGAGGCCGAGCACGGCTGCGCCCAGGGCGAGCCCTGCCGGCCGGGGCACCACGACCCGCAGGCGGCTGGCAAGCACCGCCGAGCGGTCGGCGGCGCACCATCGCACCCGGCGGAGCCGCTCGTCGGGCGGGCTGATGACGAGCCTGTGCTGCCGCGTCAGCGCTCCGCAGAGCCCAACATCCTCGGCGAGTCCGACTCCGACGTTCCCGCTGGTTGCCTCAGCGAACTTCCCGGCTGGGCCGGGGCGCACCGGCATGGCCCGGTTCGACCGCGTCCGCGGGCCACCCGTCGGGAGCGCCCACCGCGCCGCTGGTGCTGATCACCGTCGACGGGCGGCACTGAGCGGCGGGTGCGGCAAGTCAGCGCCCGCGCTCGCTCAGCGGGTGCGGCGGCGGATCAGCAGAGCGATCCCGGCGAGGCCGACCGTGATGGTCAGCATCACGCCGACGTTGAGCAGAAGCAGGCGTTGCAGGTCGCTGAGCGCCTCGTCGAGGTCCTTCGCCGGGTCGAGCGTGTCCTCCGGGAGCACCCGCTCGCCGCCGCCCGCGCCGCCGCTGACCGTGTCGAACTGCCGCTCCAGCGGCACACCGGCGGTGCGCAGGGTCTCGGACATGCTGAGCCGACCCAGGAACCAGCCGGCGCTGGTCTTGCGGCCGTCCGGCTGCTTGGCCGGCCGGTAGAGCCGGGGGCCACCGACCGCCTTGGGGTAGAGGTCGTAGGTCTGTTTCGGCGTCTCGCCGGCGAGCACCACGACCGTGTATTTCGGACCGAGGTTGGCCGCCTTGGGGCCTTTTGGCATGCCGGTGGGAGCGAGGAAGTTGACCTGGTCGATGACCGCGCCCACGAGGGTGGGCTCGGTGTCCGCGTGCATTCGCACCGGTGCGGACATTCCCGTGCCGGTGATGTCCACTCCGGCGGGTGCCGGCTTCGGCGCCGCCGAGGCCGAGCCAGCGGTGCCGAGCGACAGCAACGCTGCCGCCAGGGTGCCCGCCAGCACGGCTGCCAACCGCCTCATGTGTCGGAGCATCCCGCCTCCTCGCCCCGTTCGATGGATGGCTTCGTCGTGACGTCCGGACCGACCTGCTGGTGCGGCATCGACCGGATGGTCGCGTCCACTCCTACAGACTCCGCAGAACGTCGATGAGTTGCAGCTTTCGGAACAGTAATTGGAACTATCTGTGATCTCTGCTCGACTAATGAGGAGCCGTTTGATCAGCGGGCGGATCGTACCCTTACGGAGGGGTTCATGGGGGGCAGGGTTACACGTTCGGTGCGGGTCATGCCAGTGGTGCTCGGCGTGGCGTTCGGTGTGTCGTTTTTGGTGCCGGCGACACCGGCTGCCGCCCACAACGAGTTGACCGGCAGCAACCCGCGCGACGGCGCCCGCCTGGCGACGGCACCTGCCCGGGTGGAGCTACGGTTCCTCGCCACGCCGTCGCCGGGAACGACAAAGATCACAATAACGGGACCGGACAATGTGGTCGCTGGCGGCCCACCCGCCTTCGACGGCAGTCGCGTGCGGGTGCCGTTCACGCCGGCCGCCGCGGGGCTCTACATCGTCGGCTACCAGCTCGCGTCGTCCGACGGGCATCCGGTGAAGGGCGAGGTGCGGTTCACCCTCACGACCGGCACCGCCGCTGACCCGTCCGCCTCGCCGTCCAGCCCGGCCGGGTCGCCCTCGGCTGCCCCGTCGATTGTCGGCTCACCCTCAGCCGGGCCCGTGACGGCGACACCCGACAGCTCGGCGGCTTCCCCGGTGCCGGCCGCGTCGGAGCAGTCCGACTCCGGGGGTCGCTGGTGGCTCTGGGCGCTCGGCGGCCTGGTGCTGCTGGCCGCGCTCGCAACCGGCCTCGCGTTCCGCCGCCGCCGCGGCACCCCGTGATCGAACTGTTGTCTTCCGTCAGACCAGGCGTAGGCGGGCGGCGCGGATCCGGGTCAGGGTGCGCTCGCGACCGAGCACCTCCAGCGACTCGAACAGCGGCAGACCCACCGTGCGGCCGGTGACCGCGACCCGCACCGGCGCCTGCGTCTTGCCGAGCTTGAGGCCACGCTCGGCGCCGACCGCCTCCAGCGTCGACTTCAACGACTCGGCATCCCAGGACTCCAGCGCCTCGAACGCCGCGACGGCGTCGTCCAGCAGCTCGGCGGAGCCGTCCTTCATCGTCTTGGTCCAGGCGGCCTCGTCGATCAGCGGCGAGGCCAGGAAGAGGAAGTCGACGTTCGGCACGATCTCGCTGAGCACCGCGATCCGCGTCTGGGCCAGCGGCGCCACAGCGGCGAACGCGTCGGCGTCGAACTCCTCCGGCTGCCACGGCGGCGGCGCGATGGTGTCGGTGCCGGTCAACCACGGCTGGCAGGCGTCGATGAACTCGGCCACCGGCAGCGCGCGAATGTACTCGCCGTTGAACGCGCGCAGCTTCTTCTCGTCGAAGAACGCCGAGGAGAGGTTGACCTCGTCCAGCCGGAACTCGTCCTCGATCACCGACCAGGGAACGATCTCCCGGTCGCCGGAGGGGGCCCAGCCGAGCAGCATGAGGTAGTTGCGCATCGCGCCGGCGAGGTAACCCTCGTCGCGGTACGCCTCCAGGGCGACCTTGTCCCGGCGCTTGGAGAGCTTCTGCCGCTTCTCGTTGACCACCACCGGCACGTGCGCCCAGATCGGCGGCTTGACCCCGAGCGCTTCCCAGAGCAGCTGCTGCTTGGGGGTGTTGGGCAGGTGCTCCTCGGCCCGGATCACGTGGGTGATCCCCATGGTCATGTCGTCGACGACGTTGGCCAGCAGGAAGACCGGCGAGCCGTCGCCCCGGGCGATGACGAAGTCCTCGATGAGCTTGTTCTCGAAGGTGGGCTCACCACGGATCAGGTCGACCACCACGGTCGCGCCCTCGTCGGGCGTACGGAAGCGCAGCGCGTGCCCCGGGCCGGGGCCGAGGCCACGGTCGCGGTGGTAGCCGTCGTAGCCCTGGTACTGCGAGCCGGTGCGGGCCTGCACGTCTTCACGGGTGCAGTCGCAGTAGTAGGCGCGGCCGGACTCGTGGAGCCGGGCGGCGGCGGCCCGGTGCTCGCCCGCGTTCGCGGACTGGAAGTACGGGCCCTCGTAGCTGCCCCGGGAGATGCCGATCCAGTCCAGCGCGGAGAGGATGCCCTCGGTCCACTCGGGCTTGTTGCGCGCCGCGTCGGTGTCCTCGATACGCAGCACGAACACGCCGCCCTGCTGCTTGGCGTAGATCCAGTTCTGCAGCGCCGAGCGGGCGCCGCCGACGTGGAACATACCGGTCGGGGAGGGGGCGAAGCGCACACGTACTGTCACGTCCCCCAGCCTACGGCGGTGCGCGACTGCTTTTCGCCACCGCCCCCCGCCGTGACTCACGGAACCGAGCGGATCTTGACGACCAGGGCGCTGCCGAGCAGGGTGACCACGGCGGTGACCGCGTAGAGCGTGGGATAGCCGCCCAGATACACCACGAGCGGGGCGGAGAGCGCCGGGCCGAGCACCTGCGGCGCCGAATTGGCGATGTTGATGACGCCCAGGTCCTTCGCCCGGTCGGTGGCCCGGGGCAGCACCTGGGTGATCAGCGCGGCGTCCACCGAGAGGTAGACGCCGTAACCCGCGCCGAGCAGCAGCGCCGCGACGATGGCCATCGGCCAGACCGGCGCGACCGCGAGCAGCAGCGCCGCCACCGCCATGATCAGCCCGGAGACGATCACGTAGATCTTGCGCCGGCCGGACCGGTCGGACAGCCGGCCGGCGACCACCGCGGTCAGCATCATCCCGAGCGTGTAGAGCAGGATCAGCACCAGCAGGCCGCCCTCGGGGTCGGGGTGACGTACCCCGTCGCTGAGGAAGTACAGCAGGTAGAGGGTGCCCAGGGCGTTGCCCAACTGGACCAGGAACCGGGTGATCCAGGCCCAGGCGAAATCCGGGTGTCGGCGAGGGCTGATCCACATCGAGGCCAGCAGTGCCCGCGTCCGCAGCACCGGCCGGTGCGTACGGGGCAGCGGTTCGTCGGGGGTGAGCAGCGTGAACGGCAGCGACAGCAGCAGGATGGCCACGGCGATGGCCAGGTAGCCGGCGGCGTTGCCGGTGACCACGGCGGTGACCAGCACCGCGCCGAGCACCAACCCGAGCGCCTGCGGGATGCCCACCCAACCCGAGACGCCGCCGCGCTGCGTCACCGGCACCCGGTCCGGGACGGCGGCGGTGAGGCTGGCCAGCATCGCGTTGAAGCAGACCTGCGCGGCGACCCAGCCGAGGGCGACCCCGAGGATGGTCCGCTGCTGGGCCAGCAGCACCAGGGCCGCCGCGCCGAGCACGGCCCCGCCCGCCGTCCAGACGTGCCGACGACCGAGTTCGCGGCCGGCGATCCGCAGGCACGTCCGGTCCGACAGCGCGCCCGCGAGGGGGTTGGCCAGCACGGCGGCCAGCGCACCGAGGCCGGTGACCACGGCCAGCATGTTCTCCTTGTCGCCGGGCGCGATCTGTTCGATCTGCTGCGGCAGCAGCACCTGGATGGGCGTGAAGAACGCCATCCACACGCCGAGGTTGGCCGCGAAGATCAGGCCGATCCAGCCGCGCCGCACCGGCACCGTCGGCTCGGCGAGCGCCGCCGGCAGCGACGCCGGCGTCGGGTCGAGGGTGGTCACCGCGCCGACCCCGGCCGGCTGGCCGCGATCACGTCCCGCAACCAGGTGTACGACGACTTCGGCGTACGGGTCTGGGTGGCGTAGTCGACGTGCACCAGCCCGAAGCGTTTGGTGAACCCCTCGGCCCACTCCCAGTTGTCCAGCAGCGACCAGACGAAGTACCCGCGTACGTCCACCCCGTCGTCGAGGGCGGCCCGGACGGCACGCAGGTGCCCGTCGAGGTACGCGATCCGCTCCGGGTCGGCCACCTGCCCGTCGGCGTCGGGCGCGTCGTCGTACGCGCAGCCGCTCTCGGTGATCTCGATGGGTGGCAGCGCGTCGCCGTAGGTGTCGCGCAGCCAGCCGAGCAGTTCGCGCAGCCCGTCGGGGGCCACCGGCCAGTCGAAGGCGGTACGCGGGTAGCCGTCCAGCGCTACGAGGTCGAACGGCAGGGGTGAACCCGCCTTGGCTGCCCGTACGCCGGTGGGGTTGTAGTAGTTGACTCCGAGGACGTCGATCGGCGCGGCGATCGTTTCGAGGTCGCCGGTGCGGATGACGCTCGGGTCGCGGCCGGGTATCTCCGGGTAGCCGTGGCCGAGCAGTGGGTCGGTGAAGAGCCGGTTGTGCAGCGCCTGGTACGCCGCCGCGGCGGCCCGGTCGGCGTCGCTGTCGCCGAGCACCCGCACCGGAGAGTAGTTGTTGGCGACAGCCACCGGGCTGGTGGTGTGCGTCCGTAGCGCGGCGACCGCGAGCCCGTGCCCGAGCAGTTGGTGGTGGGCGACCGGGAAGGCGTCGAAGAGCAGCGCCCGGCCGGGGGCGTGGGTGCCCATGCCGTAGCCGAGGCTCATGTGGATGAACGGCTCGTTCAGGGTGATCCAAAGCCGGACGCGGTCGCCGAGCCGGGCGGCGGTCTTCTCGGCGTACTCGGCGAACCGGGCAGCGGTGTCGCGGTGCAGCCAGCCGCCGGCGTCTTCGAGGGGTTGCGGCAGGTCCCAGTGGTAGAGGGTGGCCACCGGGTCGACGCCGGCGGCCAACAGTTCGTCCACCAGCCGGTCGTAGAAGTCCAGGCCGGTCGGGTTCACCGGGCCGGCGCCGGTGGGCTGGATCCGGGGCCAGGCGATGGAGAAGCGGTAGGCGTCGACGCCCAGGCCGGTGAGCAGGGCCACGTCCTCGGTGTGCCGGTGGTAGTGGTCGCAGGTCACCTCGCCGCTGCTGCCGTCGCTGATCCGTCCGGGGGAGCGCGCGAAGGTGTCCCAGATGGACGGGCCTCGGCCGTCGGCCGTGGTGGCGCCCTCGATCTGGTGGGCCGATGTGGAGACGCCCCAGCGGAAGCCGGTGGGGAACTGGGGCATCGGTGCGGTCGACATGCGCCCTCCCGGTCAACGTGAAACGTGCTCGGGACTTTAGGGGGCTCTCGATGAATGCGCCATAGGCCGGCCTGGCGCAATGCGCAATGGTTGATCGGCGTGTCTTTTTCCGAACCCGTCCTGGTAAGTCCGATTTAACGCATAGAGTGCCGATATCGTGGGATGTCCTCACCGGAGGAAAGACGGAAATGATCCTCGTGGAACGCAGTGCGCACGTGGCGGCGCCAATTGAAGTGGTCTGGGATGTCGTACAGCGGGCCGAGCAGTTGCCGGCCTGGCTGGCCGGGGTCCGCGCGGCCGAAGTGCTCTCGGGAGAGGGCTTCGGGCGGCGACAACTGGTCCAGGCTGGGCGCGGCTCGGCGCATGAGGCCGAGGTGATCGCCTACCAGGAGCCGACGCTGATCGGCTGGCGGGAACGGGCAAAGGGTGCCGGTGCTCGTGCGGAGGCGCGCACCGAGATCTACGTCCAGCTCACCGGAGACGAGGAGGAGGGCGGGACCATCGTGCGCCTCATCGTGGTCCGTTGGCCGGCCGGCCCGGTCAAGGCGGCCCTGCTGCGCCTCGGACTGCGTCGGGTCGGTGCCGACCTGGAGGACTCGCTGGCCCGGCTCACCGACCTGGCCGCCGTCGGCTGACGAGCGCCCATCCTCCCGGCGTCACCCGCGACGGCGGTGGTCCGGATCCCCGCCAGGGCTCCCGGACCACCGCCGCTCCGTACACCGAAAAGGGCCCGGCGCGGATGCGCCGGGCCCTCCTCAGTGGTGCTTGGTCAGCTGTCGCCGCCGGTCTCGCCGACCGGGGCGGCGTTGACGTCGTCGATCGCGTACTTCTTGGCCGCCTCGGCCGGCACCGTGACCGGCACCGCGCCGCTGCGGGCGAGCTGCCGCAACGTGGCCACCACGATCGACTCCGCGTCGACGTGGAAGTGCCGGCGCAGCGCGTGCCGGGTGTCCGACATGCCGAACCCGTCGGTGCCGAGCGACGTGTAGTCGCCGGGTACCCAGCGGGCGATCAGGTCCGGTACCGCACGCATGAAGTCGCTGACCGCGATCTTCGGCCCGTCCGCGTCGGCCAGCTTCTGCTGGATGTACGGAACCTTCGCCTCGGCGCCCGGGTTGAGCAGGTTGTACTCCTCGGTCTCCACCGCGTCGCGGCGCAGCTCGGTCCAGGAGGTCACCGACCAGACGTTGGCGCCCACCCCCCAGTCCTGGGCGAGCAGCTGCTGCGCCTTGAGCGCCCACTGCATCCCGCTGCCCGAGGCGAGCAGGTTGGCCTTCGGGCCGTCGACCTGCGGTGCCGGCGAGTAGCGGTAGATGCCCTTGAGCAGGCCCTCCACGTCCACGTCGGCCGGCTCGGCCGGCTGCAGGGTCGGCTCGTTGTAGACCGTCAGGTAGTAGAAGACGTTCTCCTGAGCGTCCCCGTACATCCGGTGCAGACCCTGCTCCAGGATGTGCGCGATCTCGTACGCGAACGCCGGGTCGTACGCGACCACTGCCGGGTTGGTGGCGGCGATCAGCAGCGAGTGCCCGTCCTCGTGCTGGAGGCCCTCACCGTTGAGCGTGGTCCGACCGGCGGTGGCACCGAGCAGGAAGCCCCGGGCCATCTGGTCGGCAGCCGCCCACAGCCCGTCGGCGGTCCGCTGGAACCCGAACATCGAGTAGAAGATGTACATCGGGATCATCGGCTCGTCGTGCGTGGCGTACGCCGAGCCGGCCGCGGTGAACGACGCCACCGAACCGGCCTCGTTGATCCCCTCGTGCAGGATCTGCCCGGTCGTCGACTCCTTGTACGACAGGAACAGCTCACGGTCGACCGAGGTGTAGCGCTGGCCGTGCGGCGAGTAGATCTTCGCGGTCGGGAAGATCGAGTCGAGACCGAAGGTGCGTGCCTCGTCCGGGATGATCGGCACCCAGCGCTTGCCGAACTCCTTGTCCTTCATCACGTCCTTGAGCAGGCGGACGAAGGCCTGCGTGGTGGCCACCTTCTGCTTGCCCGAGCCGCGCTTGATGTCGGCGAACCGCTCCGGGCCGGGGATGGCCAGCCGCTTGGTGCTGGTCCGCCGGGACGGCAGGTACCCGCCGAGCTGCTCGCGCCGCTCCTTGAGGTACGCCATCTCGTCGGACTTCTCGCCCGGGTGGAAGTACGGCGGCAGGTAGGGGTTGTCCTCCAGCGCCGAGTCCGGGATGTCGAGGTAGAGCCGGTCGCGGAAGGTCTTCAGATCCTCCAGCGTCAGCTTCTTCATCTGGTGGGTCGCGTTGCGGCCCTCGAAGTGCGAGCCGAGCGTCCAGCCCTTGATCGTCTTCGCCAGGATGACGGTGGGCTGACCGGTGTGCTCGGTGGCCGCCTTGTAGGCCGCGTAGAGCTTGCGGTAGTCGTGCCCACCCCGCTTGAGGTTCCAGATCTCGTCGTCGCTGAGCGGCTCGACCATCTTGCGGGTCCGGGCGTCCCGGCCGAAGAAGTGCTCCCGCACGTACGCGCCGGACTCCGCCTTGTAGGTCTGGTAGTCGCCGTCGGTCGTGGTGTTCATCAGGTTGACCAGCGCGCCGTCGGTGTCCGCGGCGAGCAGCGGGTCCCACTCACGGCCCCAGACAACCTTGATCACGTTCCAGCCGGCACCCCGGAAGAACGCCTCCAGCTCCTGCATGACCTTGCCGTTGCCCCGGACCGGGCCGTCCAGCCGCTGAAGGTTGCAGTTGATCACGAAGGTGAGGTTGTCCAGCTCCTCGCGGGCGGCCACGCCGATGGCGCCGAGCGTCTCCGGCTCGTCCATCTCGCCGTCGCCAAGGAACGCCCAGACGTGCTGCTGGGAGGTGTCCTTGATGCCGCGGTGCTGCAGGTACCTGTTGAACCGGGCCTGGTAGATCGCGTTCAGACCGCCGAGACCCATCGAGACGGTGGGGAACTCCCAGAAGTCCGGCATCAGCCGAGGGTGCGGGTACGAGGGCAGCCCACCACCGGGGTGCGACAGCTCCTGGCGGAACCCGTCGAGCTGGTGCTCGCTGAGCCGCCCCTCCAGGAACGCCCGCGCGTACATGCCGGGGGAGGCGTGGCCCTGGTAGTAGATCTGGTCGCCACCGCCCGGGTGGTTCTTGCCCCGGAAGAAGTGGTTGAAGCCCACCTCGTAGAGCGATGCCGAGCTGGCGAAGGTGGAGATGTGCCCGCCGACACCGATCTCCGGGCGCTGCGCCCGGTGCACCAACATGGCGGCGTTCCACCGGACGTACGCCCGGATCCGCCGCTCGACGTGCTCGTCACCCGGGAACCAGGGCTCGCGCTCCGGGGTGATGGTGTTGATGTAGTCGGTGGTGGTCAGGGGCGGAACCCCGACCTGGCGCTCACGGGCCCGCTCCAGCAGGCGCAGCATGACGTAGCGGGCGCGCTTGGCACCGCGTTCGTCGATGACACCGTCAAGCGACTCGACCCATTCGCTGGTCTCTTCAGGGTCGATGTCCGGAAGCTGGCTCGGTAGGCCGTCGCTGATCACCGGGCGCTTGCGTTCCGTAGCCACAGGCGTTCCCTCGGTTGTGTGTGGGATAGGTCTCTAGCGCCATCCTGCCCCCTGGTGGCACCCCTCGTCACGTCTAGACCCCCTGGACGCGATGCTCAACACATGTACCCGTCGGTAACTTAGCGCTACGACCCGCTTCTGACCGTTGTTCTGGCTTCCTACCGTGGTGGGATGAACGGACGACGAGTGCTTGTCGGCGGTGTGCTGCTGGCGGTCGGGGTGCGGCCCGTGCCCGGCCAGCGCCGCAGGCACGCCGACACCAGCACGCCGGCGACCTACTACGGAAGCGACTCCGGCGGCTGGGACTGGGGCGGTGGCGATTCCGGCGGTGGTGGCGGTGGTGGTGGGGAC
>NZ_QGSZ01000392.1 GCF_003857055.1 Micromonospora inaquosa
GCGTTCGGGCCGGGCGGGCCGCCGACCGACGCGGCCGGTGCCGGCTCGTCCCGGGCCGGTCGGGGGGCGGCCGGGCCAGGGCTCGGCGGACCGGCGATCAGCCTGCCCACCGGCGGCGGCGCGATCCGGGCCATCGGCGAGACGTTCGCCGCCCACCCGGTCACCGGGACCGGCGGCATGTCGGTTCCCGTCCCGGTCAGCGGCAGCCGCTCCGGTTTCCAACCCGACCTGACGCTCAGCTACGACTCGGGCGCCGGGAACGGCCCGTTCGGTCTCGGCTGGCAACTGCCGGTGCCGGCGGTCAGCCGGCGCACCGACCGCGGCCTGCCCCGCTACGACGACACCGACACCTTCCTGCTGTCCGGCGAGGACGACCTCATTCCCGTCCCCGGCGGCACCCCGGTCGCCGGGCACACGGTGCAGCGGTTCCGGCCGAGGACCGAGGGGGCGTTCGCCCGGATCGAGCGGTGGACCCGGGACTCCGACGGTGACGTGCACTGGCGCACCCTGTCCGGGTCGAACCTGCTGGCGGTGTACGGCCGCGACGGCGGCTCCCGGATCGGCCAGGGCGGGAAGGTGCACACCTGGCTGCTCTGCGAGACCCGCGACGACCGGGGCAACGCCGTCACCTACACCTACAAGGCCGAGGACGCCACCGGCCTGGACCTGGACCGGCCGCACGAACGGCACCGCACCGACCGGCACGCCAACCGCTACCTCAAGTCGGTGCGCTACGGCAACGCGGTGCCGCTGCTGGACGCCGACGGCCGACGCCCGGTGGACCTGACGCCGGCCCAGGTCGCCGACGCCCGCTGGCTGTTCGAGGTGGTGTTCGACTACGGCGAGCACGACCCGCACGACCCGCGGCCGACTGACGCCGGGGACTGGACCTGCCGGCCGGACCCGTTCTCCACCTATCGCGCGGGATTCGAGGTCCGCACCTACCGGCTGTGCCACCGGATCCTGATGTTCCACCACTTCCCTGACGAGCCGGAGGTGGGCGCGGACTGCCTGGTCCGCGCGGTGGAGCTGGAATACGCCACCGGGCCGGTGCTGTCCACCCTGGTCGAGGTGACTCAGCGCGGCTACGCCCCGGCCGTCGGCGGCGGACACACCAGCGCCGCACTGCCCCCGGTGACCTTCGAATACACACCGGCCACCATCGCACCGACCACCCGGGAACTGGACCGGGCCAGCCTGGCGAACCTGCCGGCCGGCGTGGACGGGCGGACCGAGCTGTGGGTGGACCTGGACGGGGACGGACTCGCCGGGGTGCTGACCGGGCACGAGGGTGCCCTCTACTACCGGCCGAACCTCGGTGCCGGCCGGATCGGCCCGGTCGCCGCGCTGCCCACCGTGCCGTCACTGACCGACCTGACCGGCGGACGCCAGCAACTGGTTGACGTGGACGGTGACGGGCGGATTGAGCTGGTCCAGCTCGGCACCGTCCCGGCGGGTTTCGTCCGCCGCACCGACGACGCCGGCTGGTCCGATCTGCAGCCGTTCCGCGAGCTGCCCGCCGTCGACTGGGCCAGCCCCGACCTGCTGCTACTGGACCTCACCGGGGACGGCCGGCCCGACCTGCTGCTCACCGGGGACATCGTGCTGACGTGGCACGAGTCGCTGGCCGAGGCGGGGTACGGCCCGGCGCGACCCGCGCTCTGGCCCGCGGACGAGGATCGTGGCCCGCGGCTGCTGCGCTCCGACGACCGGCAGAGCGTCTTCCTCGCCGACATGTCCGGCGACGGCCTCACCGACCTGGTCCGGGTCCGCGACGGTTCCGTCTGCTACTGGCCTAACGTCGGCTATGGGCGATTCGGCGCGAAGGTCGAGATGGACGACGCGCCGTGGTTCAGTGGGCTGGACGAGTTCGACCCGGCCCGGGTGCTCCTCACCGACGTGAACGGCGCCGGCATGATGGACCTGTGTTACCTGGGCCGACGGGAGATCCGGCTCTGGTACAACCAGTCCGGCAACGGCTGGTCGGCCCCCGCCGACCTGCCCGACCTGCCGCATGTCACGCCCGACGCGACGGTGACCGTGACCGACCTGCTGGGCGTCGGCACCGGCTGCCTGGTGTGGTCGTCGCCGTTGCCCGCCGACGCCACCGGCCCGGTGCGTTACCTGGACCTGGCCGCCGACGGCAAGCCGCACCTGCTCACCCGCGTGGTGAACAACCTGGGCGGCGAAACCACCATCCGGTACGCCGCTTCCACCGCCTTCCAGCTGGCCGACCGGCGAAACGGCCAGCCGTGGGTCACCGCGCTGCCGTTCCCGGTGCACGTCGTCGAGCAGGTGGAACAGGTGGACCGGATCACCGGGACGCGGCTGGTCACCCGCTACCGCTACCACCACGGCCACTATGACGGCGTCGAGCGGGAGTTCACCGGCTTCGGCATGGTCGAGCAGATCGACGGCGAGTCGTTCGTGGACCACGTGTTGGGCGTCGAGGCGGTCGGCGGGAACCAGGACACCTCGCCCGAGCTGTTCCAGCCACCGGTCACCACGAAGACCTGGTACCACACCGGCGCCCCGGTCGACCTGTCCGCCGAGTGGTACGCCGGCCGGCACCTGCCCACCGTGGAGCTGCCGGCCGGAGTCTCCGCCGCGGAGCTGCGGGAAAGCCGGCGGGCGCTGCGCGGCTTGCCGCTGCGGCAGGAGGTGTACTCGTACGACGGCAGTGCCGCGCAGGAGCACCCGTACGGGGTGGTCGAGCAGACGTACCAGGTGCAGCGGCTGGACGCACGGGTGTTCGTCGCCGTCGAGCGCGAGGCGGTCAGCCTCTCCTACGACCGGGAGCCGGATGAGCCCCGGATCAGCCACCGGCTCAACCTGGTCCTCGGCCCGTACGGCACCGTCGTCCAGGCCGCCGCGGTGGTCTACGGCCGCACCACGCCCGACCCGGAGCTGCCCGCCGAGGTGACCGCCGAGCAGCGGCGCCGTCACGTCACGTACGGGGAACAGTGGTACACCCCGGACATCGACGACACAGTGCCCGCGCCGGCGTACCGGATCCGCACCGCGTACGAGGCGGTCGGCCACGAACTGACCGGGCTGGCCCCGGCCGGCCCGCTGTTCACCCGCGCCGAACTGCTCGCCGGGTTCACCACGGCCACCCCGATCGGGTACGAGGTGGTGGCCGACGAGGTCAGCGTGCAGCGGCGGTTGCTGTCCCGGTCACAGGTGCGGTTCCGGGACAACGCGTTGGCGCCACTGCCGGCCGGGCAGTGGGACAGCCTGGGGCTGGGGCACCAGACGTACCAGCTCGCCTTCACCCCGGCCGCGCTGGCTGCCGGCTACGGCACGGCAGTCACCGGCGCGGACCTGGCCGCCGCCGGATACGTGCACCTCGACGGCGACCCGGACTGGTGGATCCCCTCCGGCGAGCTGCGCTATCCGGCCGACCCGGCCGCGCACTTCTACCTGTCCAACGGGGCCCGGGACGCGCTGGGCCTGGCGACGGTGGTCACCTTCGACGACTACCACCTGCTCACCGAGCGGGTGACCATCGACCAGGCGGCCTGGTCGGTCACCACCGCTGTCAACGACTACCGGGTGCTGGGCCCGAACCTCGTCACCGACCCGAACGGGCAGCGCCGCGCGGTGCGCTATGACGAGTTGGGCCGAGTGGTGGCGTCGGCGCTGCTCGGCCGGCCCGGCGCCGGGGACGGTGACACGCTCGACGATCCGACGTTGACGTTCACCTACGACCCGTTCAACTGGTTGGTCAACGGCCAGCCCGCGTACAGCCGGGGCCGGCACCGGGAACGGCACGGACCGACCAATCCGCGCTGGCTGGAGAGTTACGAGTACAGCACCGGCACCGGTGGTGTGGCGATCACCAAGTCGCGGGTGCATCCCGGCAGGGCCCTCGAAGTGGGGGAGGACGGGGTGGCCGTCGAGGTGGACGCCGACCCGCGCTGGGTCGGCACCGGCCGCACGGTGGTCAACAACAAGGGCAACCCGGTGAAGCGGTACCAGCCCTACTTCAGCACCACCCACCAGTACGAGGACGCGGCGGCGCTGTGCGAGATCGGCGCCACCGCGGTCCGCTACTACGACCCGCTGGGCCGGGCCGTGCTGACCCGTTATCCGGACGGAACCCTCAGCCGGGTCGAGTCCACGGCCTGGTCGCACCGGTTGTTCGACGCCAACGACACGGTGCTCGACAGCCAGTGGTACGCCGAGCGCGGCAGCCCTGCCGTGTCCGACCCGGAACCCGCCGATCCGGCCGTCCGCGCCGCGTGGCTCGCCGCCGGGCACGCCGAGACACCTTCCGTGGTCCACTTCGACAGCCTGGGTCGGGCCGTCTACTCGGTGGCCGACCGGGGGGCCGGCCAGCGGTTCGGCGTACGCACCACGGGAGACCTCACCGGCCGGTCCTCGGACGGGTACGACGCGCTGGGCCGGCACATCGCCAGCGCGGCCACCGCCATGCACGGCGCGGGGGTGCGGTCGTGGAGCGCGGAGAAGGGCGAGCGGTGGGTGTTCCAGGATGTGCTCGGCGGGGTGCGCCGGATCTGGGACGAACACGGCCGGACCTTCCGCACGACGTACGACGCCCTGCACCGGCCGGTGGGCCTGTACGTCAGCGAGTCCGCCGGCGCGGAGCGCTGCGTGCAGTACGTGGTTTTCGGCGACCGGCATCCGGATGCGGCAACGCTGGGCCTGCACGGCGTGCCCTACCTGGTGTTCGACCAGGCGGGCCAGGTGCGGGTCCCCGAGGTGGACTTCAAGGGCAACCCGCGGTGGGCCGAACGCAGGCTCGCCACCGATGACGTCGCCGGCCCGGACTGGTCGCCGGTGGCCGCCGCGCCCGACCACGCCGCGCTGCTGGCCGCCGCGGCGCCGCTGCTGGAGAGCGAAGTCTTCGGCACCGCCGCCGAGTACGACGCGGTGAACCGTCCAACGCTGGTCACCCTGCCCGACGCCACCGAGCTACGACCGACCTACCTTGAGGGCGGCATGCTGGGCCGGCTCACCGCGCGGCTGCGTGGTCAGGGCGCCGAGGTGGAGTTCCTGTCCGAGCAGGACTACGACGCGCTGGGCCGGCGGCGGTTCGCCCGGCACGGCAACGGCCTGGTCACCGAGTATTTCTACGACCCGATGACGTTCCGGTTGGAACGTCTGCTCACCGCCGGGGTGCGCGACCTGCGCTACACGTACGACCCGGTGGGCAACGTGACCCGGGTGGCCGAGCCGGGCGCGCCCACCTTCTTCGGCAACGCGGCGGTGCCGGCCGCCAGCGACTACGCGTACGACCCGCTCTACCAGTTGGTCCGGGCGAGCGGGCGGGAGTTGGCCGGGGCGCCGAACGACGCGATCCGCGACCAGACCGACGTGCCGCCGGCCAGCAGCCTCAACGATGCCGGCGCGGTACGTGCCTACACCGAGGAGTACGAGTACGACCCGCTCGGCAACCTCACGGTGCTCCGGCACCGGTTCCGGACGCAGGCCGGGGTGGGTGCCGGCTGGACCCGGCACCACCGGTACGCGTACCAGGACGACCCGGCCGACCTCACGAATCGACTGGCCGCCACGAGCGTCCCCGGTGACGCCGAGGGTGGCCCCTACTCGGCCGTGTACGCGCACGACGCCGTCGGCAACCTGACCGTCATGCCGCACCTGCCGGCGCTGGAGTGGAACGACCGCGACCAGCTCAGCCGGGTCGACCTCGGCGGCGGTGGTGAGGCCCGGTTCGTCTACGCAGCGAGCGGGCAGCGGCTGCGCAAGGTCGTGGACCGGCCGGGCAGCGTCCAACTCGAATGGATCTTCCTGGGTGCGGTCACCGTGTTCCGGCGGCGCAACCGGGTCACCGGCACTCTCCAGCACGAGCGGTGGACCACCACGATCGCCGACGACACCGGCCCGGTCGCCCAGGTGGACGTCAAGACCGTCGACATCGGTGGCTTCGACCCGGCCAACCCGCTCGGCGTTCCGCTGATCCGTTACCAGCTCAGCAACCACCTCGGCTCGGCCGCGCTGGAGACCGACGCGGCCGGCGCGATCATCTCCTACGAGGAGTACCACCCGTACGGCACGACCGCGTACCGGTACGGCCGGCCGGGCGCCGACCTCAGCCTGAAGCGGTACCGCTTCGGCGGGCACGAGGCGGACGACGAGACCGGCTTCTGCTATGCCGGGGCTCGGTACTACGTGCCGTGGCTGGGCCGGTGGGCGAGCACCGACCCGGGCGGCTTCGTCGACGGGGGCAACCTGTTCCGGTACTGCCGCAACAATCCGGTCGGCATGGCCGATCCGGCCGGGTTCAGGCCCTCCACCGTCATCGGGCCGGAAACCCACGACATCTCCATCTCGGAGCCCCACTTCACCGGGTCCGAGAACCCCACGGTGGAGGACTTCCGCCGCTATCTCAGCAACCACGGTGCGACCCTCGATCCACGGATCAACAACAGCAACTCGGTCATCTACTACCAGGCCAACGTCACCCTGAACCTGGAGGGCGGCAACTGGTCCGAGCACCCGGGCGGCACCTGGGTGCTGCACGCCGTACTTCCACCTCCGGCGCCGCCGCGACCGAGGCCGGCGCCGCCTCCGCCGCCGCCGGAGCCGCCACCGGCCGAGCCGCCGCCACCAGCACCGGAACCGCCACCCGAACCGCCGCCGGCTGCGCCGCCGGCCGAACCCGGTGGCGGGGCACCGGCCGCACTCGGCGTCACCGGTGGCGCCGCCGCGCACACCGCGCCCGCCGCCGAGAAGTTCATCTGGAACTTCAAGTTCAAGGGCGCCTGGGGGACGTTCCGCGGCAACATCCTGGAATGGCTGTACGGCGTGCCGTGGCGCGACTGCGGGGCGGACTTCGACCTGGAAACCTCCACCACGGTCAAGCAGGTCAGGTCGACCGGCTCGTACAGCAGGCCTGGCGACACCGCCCGGAAGGCGACCCGGAACGCGGACGACGCGATTCAGGCCAACCCGAGCGGCACCATGGCCGGCAAGCGGTCTCAGGCCGTCATCATCACCGAGACCGACGCGCCGGCCAGCGCGGGAAACGCGATCCGCACGGCGACCAACCCGGGACGGGGACGGAAGATTCCGGCCAGTGCCACGACTCCGGAGCACGTGCGCGGACTACCGGGCCGGACAGGCATGCTCGGCAAGGGGCTCGGCGTCGTCGGGTTCGGCCTGTCGGCGTTCGCACTGTGGGGCGACTACCAGCAAGGCGACTGGGAGATGGGCATCGGTGACGCGTTCGGCGCGGTCGGCGGTGGCCTGGAGCTGTACGCCATCGCTGTGCCGGGTGCCACGGTGGCCACGGTCAGCGCGATGACCGCTGGACTGGTGATCGGTGGCATCGGTCTTGCCGCCAGCTCGTACGTCAGCATGAACCGGGCTGCCGAGGTTGGCGACACGCCGGGGGTGGTGGCCGGCGGTGTCGGCATCGGTGCGGGTCTGGCCATCGCCGGGGGTGCCATCGGCATCGCGGCCGGCAGTGTGGTGATCGCCCCGGTCGTGCTCGTGGTCGGCATCGTCGCAGCCGTCGGCGTGGGCATCTTCCACGCTGGTCGCTACTTTGACTGGTGGTGACCGACGGCGCGTACCGGGACGGGCGAGCGGCCTGGTGGTAACGGACGCAGCCGGCCCTCGCGCGGAGGCGAGAGGGCCGGCGGGCAATGCCTCCAGCCTTCAGTTATTTTTCGCAGCGCCCGCTGGTACGCCCTTCGGCGATGACCTTGTCCACGCCCTTGGCGTAGTCCGCCATCGATTCGGCGTCCGGTTGGTAACGCCACTGGCCGTCCACATACCGGATCTCGGACGAGCCGGCCGCGATCGACCGCTTGTAGTTCACGATCGCCGTGTCCTCACCCTCCAGCCGAGCCGTCGTGATTTCGAAGGTCAGGCCCGTGATGGTCTTGCACTCAGTGTGCAGCCGGGCGTACTCGTCACGCGAAACCGCCGCCTTGCCCTCGCTGGTCCACAGGTCCCACGCGCCCTTCCAATCCCCAGCGGCGTACGTGTCGAACTCTCGCTGAGCCAGCGCCTTGGCAGCGTCCACCGTCTTCGGCTCGGCGGCAGCCTTCGTCTCGGCGACAGCCGCGCCGCTCGCGACCGGTGTGGTCTGCTCGGGCTTGGTCTCGGTTCCACACGCGGCGACAAGCAGGGCGACCCCGACAGCCGCGACAACAATAATGGTCTTACGCACCTTGTGATATCTCCTCAGCGGTAATGGCGATGCCGGTGGCGCCAGGGCTGGTGGGGCTGCTGCCGTGAGGGCCGGAACCGTCGCCACGCACCCGGGGCCGTCGGTGATCATGACAGGTCGTTGCGACAGGCCATCTCGCGCAGTACGCGGCGGAGGCCGCTGGAACCGGCAGGGATCAGGTGCGCCAGGAGATGGCGGACCGCGCCGGGGGAGGAGATATCGACCACCACAACAGCCCAACGCCATGATCAGCCTGGGCAGGCGACATTGACGCTCTTGACACGCTCCAGATAGCACCGTTAACATCACCGAAACCTTGTTAGCGCTAACAGCGGCCGGTCGCTGATCCTCGCTCGCTGGGCGAGACCGAGCCAATGAACGTGCGCGCTGGAAGCCCAGCCGGTCGAGCGGACAAGCTCTCTCCCACCCTTCGTGCCCTTCGAAGGGTGCCTCACACACAGCAACCGACCAGGCTGGGCCGGCTCTCCGGAAATCGGGAATCGGTGTGCGTTGTTAGCGCTATCACGACCAGAAGGAAGGTGGGACCTGATGGTTATCGAGAGGACTGCCGGCAAGCGGCGTCGAGGTTTAGCGGCAATTGGCCTTGCTCTCCTGGTAGGAATAGGGCTGGGTCAACTGACGCCGATCATGCCGGCCGCGGCGGAGAAGCCCGTGCCGCCGGCACCGCCGGGAGCCGGACCTCAAACCCCCTCCGCCAAGGTGCCGCTGGCCGGTGTCGACATGGCCCAGACGTACGTCAACCCGATCAACCTGCCGGGGATGGCCGTGCGCAACATCGTAGGGACGATGCCACCCACGGACGCGAACGTCGCTAACACGTCGCAGATCCCGGCCAGCCTGGACCAGGAGACGTGGACGGCAGCGTCCGGGCGGACTCTGGCGAGCCGATCCACTGTCGGCTTCACCAGGATTTCGGAGAACTCTGCCCGGACCGGGGCGGACTGGTCCGCGCTGAACGTCGACGGGACCATCTATCTCTATGCATCAGGTGCCATGCAGAACGCACCGAACAACAATCGCACTGTCTGGTCCACCACCGACTACCTGACCTGGACGCCCCACCAGATGAACCTGGGGCTGGTCGCACCAACCGTCGTGCAACTCGGTGACAAGTTCTACATGGCCGGCAACAACACGCCGGTCTATCAAGCCGACTCGCCCACCGGGCCGTGGACCAGTATGGGGAACTTCCTGCGCCCGACCGGCCAGACCCTGAGCGTTGGCGACGTGCAGTTCTTCCCGGACACGGACGGTCGACTGTACTTGACCTACAACATCGGTTCGCCGATCATGGGCGCCGAACTCGACCCGAACAACCCTCGGCAGCTCATCAGCGACCCGGTCGTGCTCTGGACCTTTGACCCGCGCCAGGAGTGGCAGCACATCGGTGACAACAAGGCGACCTACACGCACGGGTACGTGGAGGGTTCGCAGCTGTTCAAGGTGGGGGACACCTATTACCTCTCGGTCGCGTCCGGCGGCACGGAGTTCACCACGTACGCGACCGGCGTGATGACGTCGGACAAGCCGCTCTCCGGGTTCAAGGTCACTCAGCAGAACCCCATCGGCTACGGAAACAACCACCCCAGTGCGGTATATCCGAACGCCGGGCACGGCAGCTTCGTGCTCGACAAGTCCGGGAACCTGGTGTTCTTCTACACCTACGTGATCGCGTACGAGGAGTTCTTCGAGCGGCGACTGGGGATGGACATCTGCAACGTGATTCCCGCCGGCCCGAAGCGGGGAGCAATCGACTGCGAGTTGTCCAACACGCCGCAACTGGCCCCCGGGAAGAAGATCTCGGGCACCGACGACGTCGGACTCTACAACGTGGCCACCAACAGCCAGGCCTACTGGGCGAGCAGCTACGCGCCCGGGCGCAACCCGTACTACGGAGGGGACCGTTCCCTATCCACGTGGTGGGAGCCGGCTGACAGCGACACCGCGCCCACGTACATCAGGGGCTTCGGGACCGTCTTCCACATCTCCGCCGCGCAGATCCAGTGGAAGGAACTCGGGCGCACGTTCACCAAGGACAACGCCGTGCAGTACACGCTGGAGTACAAGGACATCCCCACCAACACCTGGCGGCCGCTGGTCGACAGGAGTACGAACACCACCGCCTACACCGCTGACTACGTCACCTTCGACCGGGTGCTGACGAACGCGGTCAGGCTCAAGGTCCTGGGTACGACCGAGACCGTCAAGGTCGGAGTCCACGAACTCAACGTGTTCGGGGAGAACTACAACCTGGTTGTGTCGAAGGGCATGATCACCCCATAGTCCGGATGCTGGGCCGTGCCGGAGGGAGCGGGCGGGATCAGTGGATCCCGCCCGCTCCCTCCGGTGGCGCATGTCTGCCTATGCTGCTACCGAACCGTCAACTTCTGATAGTCGGCGGCGTGGGGCTGGTAGGTCGGGTTGCCGGAGTAGGCAACGTGGACCCGGTACGACCCGCGCGGCAGACCGGCGGTCGGCAGTGTGACGACTGCCCTACCGTCCGTCAGTGGCACGACCTGCACGGTGCCGCCGAAGGTGACGGTGACCTCGCCGGTCGGGGTCGGAGCGTTCTTCTTCTGCCCGCCCGCCGGCCCCACAGTCACGTTCAGCTTGAACGTGTCCCCGCGGACAACCGACGCCGGCGCGGCCTTCGCATGGACCTTGACGGCGGCCGGCCCGGAGGGCACCTCGAACGACGCCGTACCCTCCGACGCCTTCAGGTAGTCGAAGCCGAGGTACTCCGCCTTGACCGTCCGGGCACCCGCAGGCAGACCCGTCGGCAGCGTGACCGTGGCCGCGCCGTCGCTCAGGTGGGCGAGCTGCGACCACGAGCCGACGCTGAGCCGCACCTTACCGCCGGTCTCGAACCCGTCCGCTGCCGTGACCGTCACGGTGGCCGTGGTCGCCCGGGCCCCACTCGCGTACGGCTCGACAGCCACCTCGGTGGTGGTCGTGACGTCGCTGTTCGGGTTCCCGCGGATGTCGTTCCACTCGCGGACGGTCAGCGGGATCACGGTGCCGTGACGCGGACGGACGACACCCGCGTTGGTCATCGTGATCGCCTTGGCGTTCCAGGTCGGGGCCTCGATGTTCTCGTGGCACGCGGCCTGGTAACCCCCACCGTTCGTGTACCGGTCGCCCCAGAGGTAGAACTGGCCGGGGCAGGAGGTGTCACCGGGGTTGGCCTTGAAGATGACCGGTCCTTCGTACCCCTGGTTGGCGACCCACGTCGTGCGCCCCAGGGCCGGTGCGACCATCGTCCAGTTGTCGATGTTGCTGTCCAGGAAGTCGGTGTGCTTCTCCGAGAAGATGTCCGAGCCCTGGTTGCCGGCCTCGTTCTTGGTCACGCGGTAGTAGTGGTCACCGACCCGGATCGCGGTCGTGTCGATCCGTGACAGCGGGGCTGGGTTCTGCCAGACCTGGGGGGCGGAGAACGTCTGGAAGTCTCGCGTCGTGGCGTACCACATCTGCGCGTTCCCCTGACCGGTGCGATTCACGGGGTTGCTCCAGAGCGACTGTGCCCAGAACACGACGTAGGCGCCGATCTCCTCGACCCACAGTGACTCTGGTGCGAAGGCGTTGCCCGCGTTGTCGGGCGCGACCTTCACGTGCCGCTGAGGGGTCCAGTGCACAAGATCGTGCGACTCGAAAACCTCGATGTACTGGGTGTCGTTGATGGCGTAACCACCCTGGTCGTACCAGTTCAGGTCGGTCGCGATCATGTAGAACGTGTCGCCGCTGGGTGAGCGGACGATGTGCGGGTCACGAAGCCCCTGGTCGCCCAGTTGGGAGATGAGTGACGGCCGGCCTCCGGTCAGGCCGGTCCAGTCCAGAGCGGTGTTTCCGTTGGATGTCGCGAACATGATCTGTTCGCCGTCGGCAATTCCCTCGCCCTTGAAGTACCCCATGAAGTACCGCTCGTACTCCTCGGAACGCGGCATGGCGATGATGCTCACCGGGAACGACTTCGTCTGCGAGGCCGTGCCCTTGGTGATGGTCGCCGTCAGTGTGGCGGCAACATCCTCATGGCCGAAGGCCGGGCGGGTGACCTCACCCGTCGGGGTGACGAGGGCGGTGGTCGACCTCCAGGTGATCGTGGATCCGAACTCGCCCTTGGCGGCGAGGTCGAGGTTTCCGCGCACGTCGTTGGTGGCGTTCAGGGCCAGGTCGAAGGTGTCACGGTCGACCGCCTGCGCGTCGTCGAACTCGGCCTTCACGACAACGGGAATCTCCCGTGTGCTGACCTCCTGGGCGCCCTTGCGGACAGTCGCCGTGAGCGTGGCTGTCGCGTCGGGTTGCCCCTGCGCGGGCCGGGTGATCCTGCCGGTCACCGCGACCTTGC
Organism: Micromonospora inaquosa; assembly: GCF_003857055.1. Lineage (GTDB taxonomy): Bacteria > Actinomycetota > Actinomycetes > Mycobacteriales > Micromonosporaceae > Micromonospora > Micromonospora inaquosa. The sequence continues at coordinate 12,528 of NZ_QGSZ01000392.1, forward strand.
GTGCGCTGGCGACGGCTGGCGGGGTATAGACCGCGACGACCGACGGGTCGGAGCTCGTCCACGTGATGGTCGAGCCCGCCACGGAGCCCACCTTGGGCAGAGTGATGTCACGGACGATCGCACTGGTCAGGCCGAGATCGATGGCGTCGGTGTCGGCGCGAACGCCACTGGAGACGGTCCGCTCCGCGAGGGCGAGTGTCTCGTCGAGACTCACTGCTCGGTCGTACACCCGGAAGTCTCGGATCGTTCCGCGGAACGAGTAGTGGCCCGACGTCTGTGAGCGGCCCAGGAAGTTGCAGTTGGTCCCCGCGGCGTTCACCGACGGCGGCGTGGTCAGGTTCGTCGACGTCGCGTGTGGCACGCCGTCGAGGTAGACAGTGCCGGTCCAGCTCGTGCCGTTCGCGTTCAGTGACTGGGTGTAGGTGACATGCGTCCACGCTCCCTCCAGCATGCGGACGCGGCTCTGCTGGAGGTTCGCCGGGCCCACCGCGACGCGGAACCGCTGGGTGTTCGACGCGAAGATGGAGCCCTCGGCGCCGGTGTCGACGTCGCACGAGCCGGACTTGCGGCCAAAACCCCACATCTGGTGCTCGCCGACGTTCGCCGGGTCGATCCACACGTCATAGTCGACCGTGAGGTTCGACATGCCGGCGGTGATGTCGTTCGGCAGGGCCACGTATGCGCCGTCGAGGGCACCCTCGTAGGAGTCGGGGTTGAACCTGACGCCTTCGCCGGTCAGGGTCGCCTTCTCGGGATTCACAAGTGTGGCGTTCGCCGCCGAGCCCGCGCTACCCGAGTTGACCAGCGTCGTTCCGCTGGTCTCGTCGAGCGCGAAGTGGTGCACCAGGCCCTCGTTGAGCTGCCCCTCGGCAGCGTGCGCGGGCACCGCCGCGAACGAGGCCGAGAGCAGCGCACCCAGTGCCAGGACCGCGACACCTCTATCCTTTCGACTCAGCCCGGGACGTGGCCTTCGCTGTCGCAGTCTCAATTGACCCTCCTTGACCGGTGTGTGGCTCCCTCTGATGTGGACGAGGGTTGTTAACGCTAACTACGCTGTGCTGCCGGGTCAACGCAGCACGTTGCGGCCCGGGGCCTGCGACTCCCGGCTTGTTCTTTCCCGGACTCGGTGCGATCCGGAGCCCTGCCGTCAGCCGGCGGGGAAGTAGTGGCCGTTGTCCAGGCCGGCGAGCAGGTTGGGCTGAGTGGGTTCCCAGCCGAGCGTTCGGCGGGTGATGAGGTTGGACGTCGGGTAGCTCTGCGTGACGATGTTCGCGAGGAACCCGAAGTAACCCGGCACCATCAGGACGTCCGCGGGAACGCTCACGACGGGCAGGCCCAGACGGCTGCCGATGGCCTCGGCGATCTCGCGGAAGGGGATGCCCCCGTCGTCGACCGCGTGCCAGTATCTGCCGGCCGGCCCCTTCTCCAGCGCCAGGCGGAACACGGAGGCGACGTCGCGGACGTGCACGGCGTTCCACAGGTTCGTGCCGTCTGCGGGGTAGCCGGCGAAACCCTTCTCCTTCGCGAGCGCGATCAGTGTGGGGAGGAAGCCGGCACGATCGGTCGTGCTGTGCGCGATGTTGGCGATCCGCACGACCGAGGACCGCACTCCCCGCTCAGCCAGCCCGACCACGGCGGTTTCGACGACGTTACGAGCGTGCAGGGTGCCCTTGTGCTCATCGCCGACGGGAAGGGCCGGGTCCTCCTCGGTGGTCCGCCGGCCCAGGCTCCCTGTCGAGCCTATGCTGCCCGCTACGACCAGCGGTTTGCCGGTTCCCGCGAGTGCCTCGCCGTACGCGAGCATGATCGGGACCTCCGCGGCGGCCACGGCGTCGATCCCGCCGGAGACAAGCAGGTCCTGCCGGTGCGCGACGTGGATGACGCCGTCGGCGTCCGCGGCGGCCTCCTGGAGCCCGTCGAGGTCCTGGAGGTCGCCGCGGCGCACCTTCGCGCCCATCGCGGACAGCGCCGCCGCGGCCGGGTCCGACCGCGCCAGGCCGGTGACCTCGTGCCCGGCGTTGATGAGCTCGGGGACGATGTACGAACCGGAATGGCCGGTTCCGCCAGTGACGAAGACGCGCATGCTGCTGTTCCTTGTCATTGATGGGGCGGGAGAATTGGTGGTGCGGGAATTCAGCCGGTAAATTCGTCGACGCCGAGGGCGAAGTCCCAGTGGCCAACCCCGTTGCCGGCGAGGCCCATCGTGACCAGGCCCATTCCTTCCAACCAGTGCGCCATCTTCAGGCCGCCGACGTCCAGAGGGCGCAGCCCGAGGCTTTCGACGAATGCCGCCACGCCCGCCTTCGCCTGCACATTGTCGCCGGCGATGAAGACGCTGGGCCGGCCCTTCTCCAGGACATTACGGAAGATGGTGTTGAATGCCTTCACCACACTGGAGTTGGCTGGCGCCACCTTGGCGACTTCCTGTGCGACCGAGGTCTCCCCGCTGTGGGCCAGTCCGTCGAACGAGGCGTTGAAGGGGTTGCTGATGTCGACGATGGTCTTGCCCGCGAGGGCGTCTCCATACTCGGCGACGACCGGAACGACACCGGCGTACAACAGGGCCGTGATGACGATGTCCCCGGCCGGGACGGCACCCCACTTGCCCGTCGTCGAGCCGCCGCCCAGAGCCTTGGCCAGGTCATCGGCCTTGGACTGATCGCGTCCCATGACCTCGACGGTGTTGCCGCCCGCCACGGCGAGCGTGCCGATGGCACGGGCCATGTTTCCCGTACCGATGATGGTGATGCTGCTCATGAGGTGTGCTCTCTTCCTGTTTCGAGTGGTCACTGTGCTCATCAGGGCCGTGGGACGAGGGCATCCCGGGACCGCTGTGTGGTTCAGATGGCGGTGGTGCCGCCGTCCGCGACCAGTTCCAGCCCGTTGACGTAGCTGGAGTCGTCGGAGGCCAGGAACAGGGCGACGGTGGCGATTTCTCCGGGTCGGCCCATCGTTCCGCGAGGGATGAGGGACTCGAATGCGGCCTTGGTTGCCTCGTCGAACAGCTCTTCCTGCTTGGCGGTGGCGACCTGGCCGGGTGTCAGGACGTTGACGCGGATCTTGCGGTCGCGCAGTTCATTGAGCCAGACGCGGGCCCAGGCCTGGTGGACGGCTTTGCTTCCCGCGTAGAGGCTCCAGCCAGGGAAGGCACCGAGGGAGGCGTTGGACCCGGTCATGAAGATCGAGCCGTTGTCGTTGATCAGCGGCAGTGCCTTCTGCACGGTGAACAGGGTGCCGCGCGCGTTGAGCCAGAAGGCACTGTGGAACTGTTCCTCGGTGATCTCGCCGAGTACGGCGGGTTCGCCCGTCCCGGCACTGGCCCACAGCACGTCGATCGAGCCCTTCTCCCGCTTGACTGTGTCGTACAAGCGGTCCAGGTCGTCCAGGTCGGCCGCGTCACCCTGGACGGCGGTGACGTTGCGGCCGATCAACCTGACGGCGTCGTCCAGTGCTTCCTGCCGCCGGGCCTGAATGAAGACGTGCGCTCCTTCCTCGACGAACAGTTTGGCCCCGGCCAGTGCCATGCCGGTGGATCCACCAGTGATCACCGCTACCTTGCCATCGAGCTTTCCCACGATTACTCCGTTGAGTTGATGAGCATCCAAAACAGTTCAGCCCTGTATTTGCAGGACTGTGCACGCGACGTGCTCGATGACTGTTCGGATTGCGGTTGTTGACGGTCGTGGCATCGCTGCCGTCGAATGATGCGACGGCCCGGGGTCAATTCGTCATGTGCACATGCTGGTTCCGGGCCCGTGCTACCGAATCCGAGAGCGAATTCTTGCGGAATTTGCTCCCCCATCAGGTACGCATTAAGCGTGCCACTGGCCTGAGTCGGTGTCCAAGACCTCTTTCAGCGATTGCGATACCCTGAAGGCATCGCCGAACCGGGAGGTTCCATGGATCTCGACCTGCGCAAGCTGCGCTACTTCGTCGCCGTCGCCGACAAGCTGCATTTCGGCCGCGCCGCCGATGAGCTGCACATCGCCCAGCCAGTGCTCAGTCGGCAGATCCGCGCCCTGGAACAGGATCTCGGCGCTTCGCTGCTGACAAGGGACAGCCACGGCGTGATGCTGACCGATGCGGGCAGGCAGTTGCTGATCGACGCCGGCCCGCTGCTGGCCTCCGCGCACGCGGTCCGCCACCGGGTGACCGTGGCCGCACGGGGCAGCCAGCGGCTGACTGTCGGCTTCCGGGCGGGCATCGCGCTCATCCCGGCGGTACGGCAGTTCGCCACCCAGCACCCGAACGTGATCGTGGACGTGCAGCGGATCGAATGGGACAACCAGGCCACGATGTTGCTCGACGGCCGCATCGACGTCGGCTATGTACGGCTGCCCATCGACGAGACCGGTCTGCGCGTCACGCCGCTGTACACCGAACCTCGTGTGGCAGTGCTGCCTTCGGGCCACCGATTGGCCGGCAAGGAGCAGATCACCGAGGCTGACCTGGCCGGCGAGCCGCTGGTCTGGCATATGGACGCGAGCACGCAGCCCACCAGGCGCCCGCACCCCAACGCCGGTTACCTGGTGCGCGGGGTGGACGAGACACTCGAGCATGTCGCGGCCGGCCGGGGTATCTCATTCCTGGCCCGTTCGGCAATCGTGTTCTACTCGCATCCGGACGTCAGTTATGTCCCGATCCAGGATCTGGCGCCCGAGCAGGTGTGCCTCGCGGTGGCGGCATCGCGCACGTCGCCGGTGGTCGACGACTTCGTTGCCGCGGCTCAGGCGACGGCCGAGACAACCGCGGAATGTGGGAACTATGAAATGTGGCAGCCCGGAAGCGGCACCGTCGCGAAGCGCATCTGATTGACTTCGCTACTCCTTGGTCCCGGTCGTCCTGCTGGCGCTGGTGATCTTCCTGATCAGGAACCGTCGCCGTCGCGGCCGACAGGTCGACGTGCAGGCAGGCGCGCGCGAGGCGGACCGCTCGGCACGGTGTCCTCAGGTGGCTACCCCTGGGATGCCGACGCCGGGGGTGCCAGCCGCGCCACAGGTGGGAGCGGCGAGGCATCCGGGCTGGCGTGAAATGCCTGGATGGCGAGCGCGGCGAAGCGCCGGGAGGCGGTGACCTTGGCAGTCGGCGAGGACGCGTGGATACCGCTGTTCGCCATGAGCACGAGGATGACGTCGTCCACTGCGAAGTCGGGGCGCAGACGACCGGCTTCCTTGGCCCGGCGAGCCAGTTCGGCGATCGACCCGAGAGCATATTCGCGGCGCGCGTCGAAATCCACGGCATTGGGAAACGTCAAGGTCAGAGCCGCGGTAAAGCCCCCGGCTCTGGTCCCGGCGCGGACTCACCGTCTCTCGGAGGAATCGCCGCCGCCGGCGACCTCGCCGAGCAGGGCCGCTTCACGGTGCCGGTCGCTGCCGTGTTCTCCCTGGAGGAGGCGGCCGCGGCCCACGAGTTGAGTGAGTCCCGCCACGCGCGAGGAAAGATCGTGCTGAAGCCGTAGCGTGCCCCACCCGCCGTGGACCCAAGTTGATAGCCACGTCCGATTGGGCAGCCGAAAGGTGCGCTCTCTCGACGGTCATCGTCGTTCGACGGACGGGACCGCACGCCTTCGGGCGGGCGGTCCCAGGCGTTCCGCCCATTGACGTCGGCGACGGCCGCGGTATCGCCGCGTGGCCCCGAACCTGAGCGCGCATTCCGGTCCCTGAGATCTACACTCCACCCTCGTGCCGACGAAGACGACGCCAAGCAGGTGTCCGGACTGTGCCCACGACCTGATGCTGATGGACGCAGGGGTGCTTCCGTGGTGTCCCGACTGCCGGTGGAACCTGGACGTGTACGACCCCGCCCTGGCTCCCTGGCGTGGCACCAGGATGATCGGCCGTTGGGGGTTCCGGCGCGGGCTGGAGGTCGACCGGGCGACGCATGAGCAGCTGCTGGCCGACCCTGCGGCACGCCCGGCTGCAACGTCGTCGGGCGAGGCCTGGCTGTCGGCAGTCTCCGTGGTGCTGGCCCTGCTGGGGCTGGCGGCGGTGGGCTACCTCGTCTGGCTCGCCGTGGCCAGCGACCTGCCGCCGGGCGTCCGGCTGGCTCTGGCGATCCCCGCCGCGCTCGTCCTGCTGCTGGTCAAGCCGTCGTTCGGGCGGATGCCCACGTATGGCGTGATCACCGAGCGCGAGGCTCCGCACCTGCACCGCCTGGTACGGGAGGTGGCCGATGCCGCGGGGACACCGGTTCCCGACGTGATCTGTGCGGACCTGAGCCTCAACGCGGGTGTCGCCCGGCTGGGTTGGCGCCAACGGTCGGTGCTCGTCATCGGGATCCCCCTGTGGGTGATGCTGCCACGACCGGCCCGGGCTTCGCTCCTGGCCCACGAACTGGGCCACCTGGCCAACGGCGATCCGCTTCGGGTACGGAGGACCCTGCTGGCGAGGACGTTCGGCGCCCGCGCGGTAGCGGCCACCGGTGGGCGGAACCCCTGGCGGCGGGCCGTAGGCGCGGCGGACTCACTGGCCGAGGAGGGGAGAGGAACGGTCGTCCTCCTCGGGATGATCGTCCACGGAGTGCTCGCTCTGGCCAACGTCGCCGCCGCGACCGCGCAACTGCTCGTCGACAGCGTGGCGATGCCCGACAGCCGCCGCGCCGAGTACCGGGCCGACCTGGTCGCCCGCCGGGTCGCCGGCAGCGCACCCTTCCTCCAGTCCTCCGAGACGGTCCTTCTCGCAGGTCGGATCTGGCAGGACCTGTGGCATCTGGCACCGCGCATCGACGGCGGGCAACTGGAGGCGATGGCCGCTGAAGCGCGGCAACGCCTGACCGTGCACCTGCCGCTGGCCCGGCAGCTCAGCCGGCGCTCCACCGACCTGTGGAGTACCCACCCGAGCGATGACCAGCGAATGCGCCTGATCGAGGCCCTGCCCAGCGTCGACGGGGAGTGTGGTGTCGACGACAGCCGTTGGGCCAACATTGACGCTGAGCTCGCGCCGTGGCGCCGCGCCGCACACAACGCCCTCCTCGGAACCCGGGATCGCTTCTGAAGAGCTCGCGCCACCAGGACCTGTGGAGACCAGTTCGGTGCACGAGCGGCTTACGCGCCGGCCGGCGGGCTCGCCGCCAGCGCCGTCGTGGTTCGGGCCGGCCCTAGTCGCCGAGGTGCTTGATGAGGAACTCGCCGGCATTCGCGAAGGCCCTCGCCTGGTTGTCGCGGCGAAGCAGGCCGTGGCCTTCGTCCGGGAAGACCTCGTAGCGCACCTCGACGCCACGGGACCGGAGCCGCTCGACGATCTGATCGCTCTCCTGCCGTGGTACGCGAGGATCGTTGGCGCCCTGGATGACCATCAGGGGCGCCCGGATCCGGTCGGCGTGGGTGACCGGCGAGCGCGCCATCAGTCGATCCGCGTCGGCTTCCGGGTCACCGATCACCGCGGCCACCAACGAGCGCCACGTCGGCGGTGACGCCTTGGCCAAGGTGACCAAATTGCTCGGTCCATAGAGATCGACGCCGGCGGCCCAGTTCAGCTCCGACAGTCGGCTGAGGCACGACAACACGGCGAAGCCGCCGTAGGAGGCACCCATGACCCCGATACGATCCGGGTCGATCCACTCCTGTGCCCGCAGGTAGGCGACGGCGTCGGCGAGGTCGGTCAGATCGCCGCCGCCCCAATCGCGGTTGACGAGGTCGGAGTAGGTGCGGCCGTAACCAAGAGAACCCCGCACGTTGGGAGCGAAGACGCCGACGCCATGTGCCAGGAGATACTGGTAGAAGCCGTCGTGCATATAGACCGGCAGCTCCTGCCAGGCCGGACCACCGTGGATCGAGATCAGGACACCGGCTGGTCCCGGTCCTTCGGGACGGTAGAGGTAGCCGGGGATCTGACGGCCGTCCTGCGCCGGATAACGGACCAATGTCGGCTCGCGGAAGGTGGCGGGGTCAGCCGTGACCGGCCGAACGTTACTCAGCCACCTGAGCTCTCCGTACGTGAGATCGATCAGGAGAATGTTCCACGGTCGGGTTGCCGTGGAAAGCCGCAGCACGACGAAGCGCCCGTCGCCGGACACGGTGAGGCCGGTCGCCGCGCCAGCGGGCAGCTCCGGCACCCGGATGTCGGCGCCCGTGACGAGGTCACGCCCGCGCAGTTGGGTAAAGCCGTCGACATTGACGTTCCAGACCAGGACCCGGCCGTCAGCCGAGAGAGCGACCTCCTCCACGTCCCAGTCCGGAGTGTCCAGCCAGGTGAGGGCGCCGCTCTCCGCATCCATGGTCGCGAGCCCGGTGAACTCCCGACCGACGTTCGACATCACCAGGAATCCGCTGCCGTCCCTCAGCCACGGCCCCAACCAGTAGGTCGCCACATCGTCGTACGGCGTCAACGAGCGCGGTTCGGCACCGTCGAGAGTTGCGAGATGCACCAGGTGGTCGCTGTTGGTGGTCCGCCACTGGGCGAGGGTGAGCCGGGACCCGTCAGGGGACCAGTGCCCGGGGTAGACCCGGCCGCCGCCGGTGTAAACCCGGCGTACCTCATCGGCCGACAGGTCGAGCACAAGCACGTCCTGGTCGGCCGGGTCCCGGTCGTTGCCGCAGTAGGCGATGAATCGGCCGTCAGGAGAGAACGGTTCGCCGAGGGCGGCCGAGTACTGCACGTCCGGCGCGTCGGTTAGCCGCACCGGGATGCCGCCAGCAGCGTCGATCCGGTACAGCTGCGTGTTCTCGTCCCCGCTGTCGTCGGCGAGGTACAACAGCCACTCACCGCCGGGATGCCATGCCACCCGGCGGACCGTCGAGTCGGTGCCGGCGGTGAGACGTCGTGTGTCGCCAGTCGACAGTGCTTGTGTGACAAGGTTGAACTGGCCGTTGGCGTCATCGACGTAGGCGATCGCGTCACCATCGGGAGCGATCGCCAGTGTCGGCAGGAATCTCAACCCTGACTGAAAGTCGCGGTATCCGGGCACGTAGGGAATCCTAGACAGTCGATGCATTCAGGCGGCCACGCCCGTAGCGGGGGTGAGCCCGACGACGCTCGTCATTCGGCCCGTCAAGCGGTCGCGCTGCTCGCCGCAACCCCTGGGCTCCTCACGCCGCGCACGCCACTTGACGAGCACGTCACGATGACCCTATGAGTCCACGCCGTCACCTCGTGTTGTTGATCACTGGACTGCTGGTCGCCGCGCTGGCCACCTCCTTCGTCGCTCTGCGCTGGGACTCGGCCGACAGGATCGCGACCGCGGTGTCCGCGCTGGCGGGGCTCGCCGGTGTCGGCGTGGCCCTCTGGGCGGCCCTCCCGGCGGCCCGTTCCGGAGTCCGCGCCCGGGAGACCGGGGCGGCACGGGCACGGGGCACCGGATACGCCAACTCGGGCATCGACGTCCCGGTCGGCGACACCACGCCGATGGAGGTCGCCGGCACCGGGGAAGCCACGGCCGGCGACGGTGGACAGGCGATCAGCGGAATCCTTCGTCGCCGCCGATGAACCGGGATCCCTCCGACGTGCCGGCCTCGGCCGGGTACGTCGTTACCAACACCGGCGGCGCCTGGGCCGACGCCCCGGGCAGCGTTGCGATCTCCGGGTACGTCGACGGCGACGTCATCCTCGGGCTGCCGCACTATCGACTGACCGTCCTGGCCAGCGAGGTGCCACGTCCGGCAGAGACCCTGCGTCTCGCCGAGCTGCTCGACGCGCGACACCGAGTGGTTCGTTTCCTCGGCCGCGACGAGGAGCAACGGTCACTGCGGGAGTGGCTGACCGTCACGGGGGCTCGGTCGGACCGCGCGGTCCAGCTGATCCACGCGCCGGGCGGCCAGGGCAAGACGCGCCTCGCCGACCAGTTCGCGGAGACGGCTCGCACGGCCGGCTGGGAGGTGCTGCGGGCCCACCGCGAGCCAGGGGAGCCAGATCGCGCTGCGACGCGCGGCCCACGCCCGACCACCGTCGGGCTCCTGGTGCTCGTCGACTACGGCGACTGGTGGCCCGCCAGCGACCTGCGGGCGTTGTTCACCGACCCCCGACTGCACCGCGTTGGCCCGGTCCGGGTCCTGGTGCTGGCCCGGTCCGTGGGGTATTGGTGGCAGGCGTTGCGGCACTGGCTGCGGGCCACCGTGGGCATGACTGTCGGCGAATTCGAGCTGGCTCCGTTGGCACCCGACCCGGACACCAGGGAACGGCTCTTCCACACCGCCGCCGCCCGCTTCGCCACGCTCGTTCCGCACTCCCGAATCGACGCGGTGCGCGTACCGGATCTGGCCGACCCGGCGTTCGGAGCGGCACTGAGTCTCCAACTGGCCGCGCTGGTCGCGGTGGCGGTGAGCCACGATTCGACCCTGCGGATGCCATCCACGTTGGTCGACATGTACGGATACCTGCTCGACCGCGAGGTGGGGCACTGGCAGCAGTTGCTGGCCGGCCATGCCGTCACCAGCGCCGCCGAGCAGCTCGACCGCGCCGTTCTCGCCGCGATGCTGGCCGGTCCCGTCCCGTACGACGTGGGCCGGGCGATCCTGCGCTGCGCCGATGTGGGCGAACCGGGCAGGGTGGTCGAGGTGCTGGCCAACCACTCAACCTGCTACCCGCCCCGGCAAACCGGGTGGGTGCTGGAGCCGTTGCAGCCCGACCGCCTCGGTGAGGCGTACCTCGCACTGGCAATTCCCGGTCACCGGTGGTCGTCGTACGCTCCGAGGCCGTGGGCGCCCGGGGTGGTCCGCGCCCTGCTGAGCGGTACGGGCATGGCCGCCCCGCAGGCGGCCCGGGTCCGGGCTGGTGCGCTCACGGTGCTCGTCGAGGTGGCGGCCGGCTGGCGACACGTCGCCGACACTGTCGTCCTGCCGGCCCTGCGCGACGACCCGGCGCTCGCCACCGCCGCCGGCGGGGCGGTGCTCGCGAAGATCGTCGATCTGCCGGACGTGGACGTTGACCTTCTGGCGCGGATCGAGCCCTTCCTGCCGCCACGGCGTCACATCGATTTCGACAACGTGGCGCGCGAGGTGGTGGCCCGCCTCACCGCGGACCGCCTGAGCCGGCATCCGGACCCGGCCGAGCGGGCCCGGCTGCACATCGCGTACGGGCGCCGGTTGGCCACGGCCGGGGACCGCGAGGCGGCGCTGGAGCAGGCCGACCTGGCCGTCGCGGCCGGCGAAGCCGCGGTGGCGGCGGACACCTCGGCGGAGACGTCCACACTGCTGGCCCTGGCCCTGCACCTGCGGGCGCACCGACTCGCCGCCATGAACCACTACCATGCGGCGTTGGCCAACGCGGAACGGGCCGTGGAACTGCTCACCCCACTCGCCGGGGCAGCGGACGAGACCGGGTCGATCCAGTGGGCGCTCGCCGAGGCACTGGACAACCTCGCACTCCGCTTGTCGAACGTCGAATCACACGAGAAGGCCGAGGCGGCGGGTCGACGGGCGGTCGAGTTGTTCAGCGGTGGTCGCAGGTCGGCACGAAGTGAGCGGGGCCTGGCCGGGGCGCTCACCAACTTGGCGGTGATCGAGGCGCATCAGGGTCGGGGCGCACAGGCGCTGGCGACGGTCCGCCGGGCGGAGCGGATCTGGCGTCACCTCAGCGACGACGAACCGTCGGTGTACCGGCCCGAACTGGCGCTCGCTTTGAACACTGTCAGCCTGCGGCACGCCGAGTTGGGGCAGGTGAGTGCCGCGGTGGCGGCTGCCGAGGAGTCGGCGGGAATCTTCCGCGACCTGGTCCGGGCCAACGCGCTGGCCTTCGAACTCGATCTGGCCGCCGTGCTGGCGAACCTCAGTGGATACCTCTGGCAGTTGGGCCGTCGCGCCGAGGCGTTCCACTACAACACCGAGGCCGAGGAAATCTTCGACCGGTGGGGCGGGGCGAACCCGCAGGCGTACTCCCTGCACCTGCGCCACCTCCGCGAGAACATCGCGGCGATGCGCGCCAAGCAGTCTCCGGTCGACCTGCGCCGTTGGGAGTTGGGCGCGCAGTCGTTCAACAGCTGACGGCGGCCCGATCAACTCACCTTCCGGCTCACGACCTGGTACGAGGTGCCGTTCCACTCGGGGCGGGGGAGGCGGCTATCGAGGTCCGAGCCCTGTCTTTCCGTCGATGAGCTCGCGCACGACGTCGAGGTGACCCGCGTGGCGTGCCGTCTCCTCGATCATGTGAAGGACGATGCGCCGCAGGTCGGTGACCTCGTCTCTGAGGAGCGAACCTGGGTGGCGCCCGCGCACAGGTGCTGACAGTGGCGTAGAGGCAAGGACGGCGTTGGATCGCTCGCACTGTTCGCGGTAGAACGCGAAGACCACGGATGGTGGTCGTGGGGTATTCAGGGGCGCGTGGTCGTCGTCAGGCCAGGCCAGTGGCTCGGCTGAGCCGGTAGCGACCTCCTGGAACCAGTGTCGCTCGGCGTAGCCGAGATGTTCCACGAGGCCGAGCGGCGTCCATCCCGAGGGCAGGACAGCGGTTGTCAAGGCTTCGAGGTCGAGGCCGTCGACAATCGCGTGAACGCTGGCACGTTGCGCCTCCAGGAACATCAACAGTGCGTTCTTCTCGCCGTCTTCCACGCGGTCCACGCCCTCCTGGTCAGAATGATGTTCTCGGTCGGGGCCCCGCCCGGACCCCTGTCAACGAATGCGGCACGTTAGCAATCGGGAGCGACATTCTCCGGGCACGGTCACGGGCACGGCTTGCCGGTTGGACGCGTCGGCCGCGCGCCCCGAGCCCTCAGCTGATGCGGCGATGGGCCGGACGGTCGGCGGAGCGTTGCGGTGTGCCTGCTTCCGTAAGATCCTCACATGCAACTGAGCAGAGCGCTGGAGCAGCACATTGCAGTGTTCGGTGAGAGTGGCAGCGGCAAGACCGTTCTGCTCTCCTCGTTCTACGGTGCCACGCAGGAGGCCCTGTACCTGCAGAAGAATCTGTTCGACGTCGTGGCCGACGACATCGGCCAGCACACCCGGTTGCATCAGAACTACCTCGGCATGAAGAACTCGGCGCGGCGGCCCGCGCAGAACCGGTTCACCGCCACGTCCTACGCCTTCTCCGTCAAGCTGCGTGATTCCTCCGACGACGCGGTGAAGGCAAGGCCGTTCGACGCCCTGCGCGTCATCTGGCACGACTACCCGGGTGAGTGGTTCGAGCAGGACGCGAGTGGGCCGGAGGAGGCTCAGCGGAGGGTGGACACGTTCCGGTCGCTGCTGAGCTCGGATGTCGCACTCCTGCTGGTCGACGCCCAGAAGTTGCTGGACAATGCCGGCGAGGAGGAGCGGTACCTCAAGTCGCTGCTGTCCAACTTCCGTACCGGACTACTGTCGATCAAGGATGAGCTGTTGGAAGACGGCAAGCCCCTGGTCGAGTTCCCGCGGATCTGGGTGATGGCGCTGTCCAAGGCCGATCTCCTGCCGGACATGGACGTGTACGAGTTCCGGGATCTCCTCACCGACAAGGTCGGCGACGACATAGACGAACTGCGTAAAGTGATCGCCGGGCTGGTGGAGGCGAGCGACGCGCTGGCCGTGGGCGAAGATTTCGTGCTGCTGTCGTCCGCGAAGTTCGAGACCGGAAAGATCAAGGTGGCCGAGCGCATCGGCCTGGACCTGATCCTGCCGATGGCCGCCATTCTCCCGTTCGTTCGACACGTCCGCTGGTCCCAGGCGATGCAGCTACCACGGAAGGTGGCCGAGAACCTGCTGAGCAACGCCGGGACTCTGGCTGCCGCGCTGATCACCCGAAAGAGCTGGCTGCCCGCTCGGATCGAGAGTCTGCTGAGTTTCGTCGATTCCGATCTCGTGAACGAGGCGGCCAAACTCGCCGGGGACAAGCTCCGGAAGATCAACTCCGAAGCGCTGGCCCGACACGATCACCTCACCGCCACGCTGTCCGGCTTCCGAATGGATCTGGACTTGGGCGAACGGGAGCAGGTTCTGCTCCGGAGCCGTCGATGAGCATCATCTGGGCCACTCGCGGGCGGGCCTGGGGGTTCCGGTTCCTCCTCAAGGGAGGGCTGGAGGATCCGTTGCTGGAGTACGAGGACGCCTTCGCGGGGGCGGGGGATGACGCGGAAATCTGCCACCGGGCCGGCGCGAGGGTGGCGCTGCGTTTCCCAGACCCGCTGGACCGGAAGGACGCGGCTGGCCGGGTCATTCCTCACGAGTTCGTGGTCTCCGGGCCCTTGGCCGAAGAAATCGAATCGGTTGCGGACGGGCTCCGGGTGATCTGGAGTCGGCCCGGGGTGGCTGACGAATTCGAACGGATCTGGGATTCACCGAAGCCGCCCCCGGATCAGGAATGAGCGAAGGGGTGTCCCCGATGTGCACAGCGCCCCTTCGCGCTCTCGGTGGCCACACCCGGGCCGCTCCTCCACGACTCGATTGGTGACCCGGGCACGGCGGTCAAGACCGACCTGTGGCGGCGGCTGGATCAGGTGAATCTCGACCCGCTGCTCAAGCCGGCCGACTTCCGGACCATCGAGGATGTGCGACGAGGCATCCGGGCCCGGCGACCGCCCTCAGGTCGGACCAGGCGCTCAGCGTCGCTGCGCTGGGCCGGCCCCGTCGTCGGGCCCCAGTCGCGGGATCGTGGTCACGTTGAACTCCGCACGGAGGGCGGCTCGGGCGGCGAGATACCCACACATGCCGTGCACGCTGGGGCCGGGAGGCGTCGACGCCGAGCACAGATAGACACCGGGTAGGGGAGTGCGGTACGGATTCCAGGCGGGGACGGGACGGAACACGGACTGTGTGAGCGTGACCGCTCCCGCCCCGATGTCACCGCCGGGATAGTTCGGGTTGTACGACTCGTACTCGGTCGCCGGAACGCCGCGGGACGCGATGACCGTGTCGGCGAAGCCAGGCGCGTACTTCTCTATACGGCGGGTGATCAGCGGCACCGGATCCCGGGCATCGCCGTTCGGTACGTGGGCGTAGGCCCATACCGGGCGGCGGCCACCCACGGCGCGGCCGGGGTCGGTCACGGCGGGGTCGACGACGAGCACGAACGGCTCGGCGCCGCCCACCCCCCGGACCGCCGAGTTCTCCGTGGTGAGCGTTTCGGCGCGGGTGCCGCCCAGGTGTACGGTCCCAGCGCCTCCCACCTCCGGGTTGGCCCAGGGAATGGGCTCGCTGACCAGGAAGTCCACCTTCGCGGCCGCCGGGCCGTAGTGGAAGCGCTTCAGCGCCCGGCGGTAGCGCTGCGGTAGCCGGTCGCCGGCCAGCGCGAGCAGGCTGCGCGGTGTGGTGTCCAGCATGATCACCCGGGCGTCAAGCTCCGCCAGGTCGGTGACCTGGTGACCAGTGTGCACGGTGCCGCCGTGCGACCGTAGGTCGTCTGCCAGGGCCTCGGCGATGCGAACACTTCCGCCCTGGGGCAGCGGCCAGCCGGTCGCGTGTGCCAGATGCCCGAGCAGTAGTGCGATGGCGCCGGCGGCCACGCTGGGGAGCCGACCCATCGCGTGCGCCGCGACCCCGGTGAGCAGTGCTCGTGCCGGTTCGGTGCGCATTCCGTTGGCCCGCAGGAGATGTTCGAGTATGCGCGGACCGAGCAGCAGCGGGGCGGCGAGGTCGTCCGGCAGGGACCGCTGGCCGGACAGCAGGAAATCCGTGACACCCGCGCTGTGCCGGACCAGCGGCCCCATCAGGCGCTGCCAGCGGCGCCCGTCCGGGCCGAGCCGGTCGCAGGTCGCGGCGAGGTCGTGGTACGCGACCGCGGCGGCGCCGCCGTCCAGCGGGTGCGCGTACGCGATCGACGGCCGCAGCAGCACGACGCCGCGGGCCGCGAGGTCGAACTCACGGAAGAACGCCGACGCGGCTGCCATGGGGTGTACGGCCGCGCAGAGGTCATGCCAGACCTCGGAGTCGAACAGGGTTGCACCGCGCAGACCCCCGCCGACGGTGGCGGCCTGTTCATGGACGTGCACGCTCAGCCCGGCACGTGCCATGGTGACGGCTGCGGCCAGACCGTTCGGGCCGCTGCCGACGACGGCGACGTCGACGCGGGTCATGCGGGTGCCCTGCCGGCGTCGAGGTTCATGCCGGCTTGCGGTACGACGCGATGAACAGCGCGGATTCGGGACGATAAGCGGTCCGCTGCCAGTCGCTGTAGTGAGCCTCTGGCCGCAGACCGGAATCCTGGGCGTAGAGATCGACCTCGTCGGGAGTGAGCAGGCGTGCGGTCTCGGTGCCGATGCGGTGCGTGCCGTTCGACTTGAAAAGGATGGTCGACACCTGCCAGATCTGGTTGTCCGCCAGCAGCGTGCAGTGCATCTCGATGCCGGTGTCCGGCGTCGGGTAGGGCACGAAGACCGTCGTACGTGCCAGGCCCCCGTGCAGGGCCACGATGCCGGGACGGTTGTGCGTCTCCACGAGCAGCCTGCCGCCGGGCCGCAGGCGCTCGGCCGCGCGGGCGATGGCATCCCGTTGCCCGTCCGGGTCGAGGATCAGCGAGAGAGTAGAGCAGACGCAGTAGACGAGGCCGTACTGGCGGTCGTCGCGATAGGTTCGGATGTCGTCGAGCGTCGCGGTCACCTCGCCCTCGTCGGCCTTCTTCTCCAGAGCGGCCAGCATCTCCGGCGACGAGTCCACACCGGTGATCGGACCGACACGGCGCGACAGCGGCAGCGCGATCCGGCCCGTCCCGATACCGAACTCGAGGGTGCCCCAGGCCGGGTCCGGGTGCAGCCTGACCATGGCGTCGACGGTGGCCTGGATGGCGGGTCCGTACGGGAAGATGAGGTCGTACCAGCCCTCGAACTGCCTGCCGTAGCCGATGTCCGACATCGTCATTGGTCCTCCGTTTCTGTGCGGGACTGCTGGCGGCGCTGCTCGGCAAACGTCCGTCCAGTTCAGGCGGCCGAGATGGTGGCGGGCCGGGTTGCGGCGGCCAGCTCACGCTGACGCTGTGACAGCACGTAGTGGATCGCCGGATGGGTGGCGCCGAACGCGAGAACGAACCGGTTGAGCCCCATGAACTGGCCGATACCGAGGTGGAACGCCGTCATCGTGGCGAGGTAGGCGCGGGACGCGGGTTTGGGGAGTACGTAGATGACGGGGAAGCCGCACTCGATGGCGATCGTGCTCCACGACAGGGCCGTGGAGATCCAGGGGTAGCGGGTGAGGAGCTGGTGCACACGTGGGTCTCCGTAGCTCCTGGTCCGCATGACCCCGGCGACGGCGTCGCCTTTCAGCCAGACCGGCGAGACGGCCTTCACCACGCCGGACGCGACATAGGACAGCGAGGTTTCCAACGCCAGCGTCCGCAGGGCGAGGTCGTCGGCCTGCTCGCGATCGCGGATCAGCGCGGTGGAGGCCATGGTGATGTTGATGACCTGCTGTAGTTGGTCCGCGCCGTCCCGGCCGAACGGAATGAAGGCCGACTGCACGCTCTGCAGGGCAGCCAGCGTCACGCCCCCCGCGATCCGCAGCGGCCGGTTCCTGGGCCAGAGGAACGTGGCCGCCGACACGGCGGCCTGCGTCCCGTAGACCGCGTAGGGGAAGGCCCGGGACGCCAGCGCACGATTGACCCTGGGGAATCGTTTCGCGAGCCAGGGATGGAAGGCCTCGACCTGGCTTCCCAGCAGGTCGCCTCGCGCGAACCGCCGGTGCTGGCTGAGTGTCTCCATTGCCGCCACGAAGGTCCCCGCCGCGGCAATGCGGCGTACCGCGGTGGGCGGGTGCACCGGGGCGAGATTCGAGACCACCTGGGTCAGGCGACGGAACACAAAGTCTCCATTCCTGGTGAGAATGAGGTGGCAGCACGACCGTGAGGGCCTGCCCGGCCCGGAGTCGGTGGTGACGCCGCCGGCGCCGGTGCCTCCGCGCTCGGCGAGTCACCGGCCGCCGGCGACGCCGGCCCGGTCAGCGGCACTCGGCGTGCCGCCGGCCGTCAGTAGTTGTTGCGGTCGACGTAGTTGGCGATGTTCGCGGCCAGCATCCCCGTGGCGAGGAAGACGGTCTCGACGATCAGCGGCGTGGCCATCACCGGGTCGGCGGGGGTGTCCAGACGGGCGGCGGCGTCCGTCTCCGAGAGCATCCCCGGGGAGACGTCGGTCAGTGACTCATTGGCGAACTGGGCTACGAGGGACATCTTGGTCCTTTCTTCGTGATCCTGGTGACGGATCTGTTGACGGTCCTTCCGATAGAGCAGTAACTGCTCCCCAGGGGGCCTGGCGCCCGTTTCGGCTGGGGGTTCCGTCCTCACGCCCAGGCAGCGGTGGCCTGAGGACGAAACTCCCAGCCGAGGCCGTCTACGCCGCGACGACCGCCGGCGGTGGTGGATCCAGCGGGATGTGCTCGGAGGCGAACAGGGGTTCCACCGCGTGTAGGTGCCCGCGCTCTGGATGGGCCCGCAGCAGCATGAACTGGGTGTGGTCGGCGCCCGGCTCGTGTGGGATCACTGTGGTCAGGTAGCGCTGAAGGACCTGGTAGCCGGGGCTGGAGACGAGCCGGCCCATGTCTGCCGACGATTCGTTGGCCACCAGGATGATGACCTGGATCGCGTCGAACAGAACCTTCGGTGCGCGGTTGCCCGCGTTCCAGGCCAGGGCGTACCAGGGCCGGTTCAGGGTGACTTCGATCTCCCGCCAGACACCCGCCGTGCCGTCTGTGACGTCCCGGTAGAGCAGGTGCGAGTCCGACACGCCGGGATTGGGGCCGAAGAACCTCCAGTTTGGCGCCCGTACGAAGCGCAGCGGGCCCCGTGCGAGCAGATGGTCGAACCTGCTGTCGGGGAGTTGACCAGCGGCGGTCCTGACCAGCCATGCCGCGAGCCCGGTGGAGACTGCCGCGTAGACGACGCGCTGCCCGTTCATGCGTTGCTCCCGGGGACCACCAGCTCAGCGAGGATCTTCGCGTGGGTCTCCTCCGCGACGACCCCCATGTGGTCGGCGTCGGCGCGCACGTGGTGCCACGAGCGATCCGACAACTCCAGCATCCGTTCCTGCGACGCGCGGTGCCGCACGTCACTCCGGGTGCCCTTCAGTGCCGTCACCACGTGCAACGGGACGGCCAGCTTGCGGACGGCAGGGTAGGCGCGAGCTGCCAGGTACTCGCGGTACGCGGTGGCCCAGACGCGAGGTAGCGCGTGGAACGCGGTGAAGCTCTCCTTGATCTCGCTGGAGTAGAGCTCACGAACCGGTATCACCGGACGCAGGACGTTGAGCCCGGCGGCTGCCCAGAGGCACTCCATCAACAGCCGCTGCCGCGTCCACCAGTCGGAGAGCTGGCCGAGGCTGGCCTGCAGGTCGGAAATAATCGTGGCATCCACCATCACCACGTGGGACACGCCCGCGTCCCTTCTGGAGGCGGCGTACGCCGCGGCCAGGTAGCCGCCGATCGAGTGTCCCGCCAGCACCAACGGGAGGCCGTCGAGGTAGCACTCGCGCAGCTCGTCGATGATGCAGAGCTGATCTTCCAAGGTGGCCCCGGTCAGCGGGCTGCTGAGGCCGTAGCCCGGCCGGTTGTAGCCCACGATGGCCGCGTTCTCAGGCAGGTGCTCGCGTACCCAGGCCCACTGCTCGTGCGGAAGGCCGAGGCCGTTGATGAAGACCACGCCAAACTTGGCGTCCGGCGGACGCCGTTGGTCGACTTCGATGACACCGCCATTGGGGCGGGGCATCGTGGAGAACGCCGACATCCGCCTGCGGGTACCGAGAAACCGCGTCCGCGCACCGGTCGCCCAGCTGCCGACGCACAGTGCCGCCATGCCGATGGCGAACTTCCGTTCGATTGACATCGCACTCGCTGTCCGCGCGCCCATCATCTCTCCTCGTACGCCCCAAGAGCCGGCCCCGACTTCGGCCAGATGGCAGCCGCACCGACGGGCAGGTCACCGACCGTGGTGCGCCGTTCGAGCCTGTCCCAGCACGCCTCGATGGGACCAGGGAAATCGCTGTACGGGACAGGTCGGAACAGGTCGGAACGCGTCGTCGAGCAGGTCGCGGGGGACCCGGGCGACAGGCGTCCGCCACCGATCTCACCCGTGCGCGTGGCGCTGGCGCGCACCGTGGGCTCTGGCTGGCCGACGCGCCGCGTCAGCAAAGCGGCGCCGTTGAAGTTTTTCTGCCGAATCGCTGTAACCAAATCGGCTGGCCAACTCGTCTGGTCAGCGACGGATCGCCACCGCCGGTGGTCGACAGGGAGAGGGGTACGGGACATGGGTGACGTCCGTGGGCGTTTGAGGGAGGACCTGGCCCAATACCCTGCCCCGCCGTTGGGTGACCTGGTCCAGCAGTCGATGGTGCAGGGCCGCCGACTGCGCCGCCAGCGCCGCCTGGCGCAGTTCGGCGCGGGCGGCTCGGCGTTGGCGATGTTGCTCGTGATCGGCCTGGCCGCCGGGCCGCTCGGTGTCGGTGCGAATGACACCGCTGAGCCGGGCGGGCTGACCGGTGGCTCGCCGGAGATGCCGGTCGGCACCACCACGCCGTCGCCGGTTCAGTCCTCCGAGGGACCACCAGGTGCCGAGGGTGCCAACGACAACCAGCAGGCAGATCCCCTTCGGGCGGGCCTGCCGACTGCCTCGACCAGGGTGATCGGCACCGTGAGGATCGGCGCGGAACCGGGCGGCAAGTTGCTGACCACCACACCGGAGGGCGCACTGGAACTGCTGACTCGGCTTCTGCCCGGGGGGAAGACCAGCGGTTACGCGAGTCTGCGAAGCGGCGAGGCGGCCGGCCTCGGCATGCCGTACGTCGAGCTGCACCTGGATCGAGGCGCTGGCCCGGGCATGCTGCGGCTCGCCATCTACCAGGGTGGCCTTGGCGGCGGCCCGGCCCCGGGGACGGTGGAGCTGACCGAAGTGCCCGACGACTGCGTACAGAACAAGATGGTCACGGTGCATCACCCCAGTGGCATCCAGGTCACTCTGATGATTTCCACCTGTCTGGTCTGGGAGGGCAAGGGGACCTCGCCGGCACGACCCGTTCTCTCCGTGGACGAGGCGATCGAGGTTGCCGCCAGCCCGATCTGGGGGACGAAACTGCCGGCCGAGTTCGTCGTCACCGGTACCAAGAGGTTCTCGACGCTGGCCCGGTCGAATGGCTGACGAAGAATTCGTCGAGTTCGCGCAGGCGGCCGCTGGCCGCCTGCGCGACGCCGCGTTCCTGATGTGCCGCGACTGGCATCTTGCCCAGGATCTCACCCAGACGACGCTGGCCAAGGTGTACGCCAACTGGAGGCGGGTCCGCCGGGCCGACGACCCGCACGCGTACGCCCGCAAGATGTTGCTGCGGTGCCTGATCGACCAGCAGCGTCGTCGCTCCAGCCGCGAGTTGGCGATGTCGGCGCCGCCGGATCGGGGTGAGGAACATCCGGCTGAGCTGCGCATGACCCTGCTGGATGCGGTCGCCACCCTGCCGTTGCGGGATCGGGCGATCGTCGTCCTGCGCTACTGGGACGACCTGAGTGTGGAGACAGTTGCCGAGGTTGTGGGCGTCTCCACCGGGGTGGTCAAGAGCCAGAGCATGCGCTCCCTCAATCGTCTGCGCGAGTTGCTCGGCGAGTCCCGTGCCGAGCTGTTCGCCGAGGAGCGCCATTGATCGGCCGGACTCGCGGCAAGGGTCGTGGCTCGCTCGCTGTCGTGCCGATGGTCCTGACGGCGTTGGTGCTGATGGCCGCGGGGTGTCATCGGGGAGAGCCCGGCGTCGGCCCCGATGAGCGACACACCCCGAACGCCGAACGGGGCGGTCCGGGCAGGTTGCTGGGGGCGGGCGATCTGGGTTCGGACTGGCATGAGGATGACACGCGAACCGGTCCGCCTCCCTGGCCGTGGGAGCAGGACAACTGCCCCAACTATCAGAGCGGCGACTACCCGGCCAAGTCGCATCGGCGCGAGGCCGTGCAGCGCTACTACCGGCCCTCGGACGGCTCGTCGCCGGCCCACCACGTTGTGGAGACGTACGAACCGGGATGGGCCGAGCGGAATGTCGATGACGTCCGGCGGGTCCTTCTGCGGTGCGCGAGCTACCTGGTCCTCGGCTCGCGGATCTCGTTCGACGTCGTCGATCCGCATTATCTCGAGGGTGCCGGCATCCTCATCCGAGGTCGCATCACGCGTGCCGACGCCCTGAATAGCGTCACGTACTTCGTGATGCTGAGACGAGGCGAAACGGTCTCCACGGTCAGCGTGCCCGATCCGGGCAGCCGGGCCGCGGTGGACTCGATCGCGGCGAGGGCGGTGGCCCGTCTTGGCTGAGCGGAAAGGTCGGCAGCTGCCACGCCGTTGGGTTGTCTCCACCCTCACCATGTCTCTCGCTGGCGTGGCGACGGCCGCTTTCGGGGCCACTCGCGGTCGCTACGGCGACGAAACCGGCCCATCGCCCCGTCCTTCACCTGCCAGTCCGATTCCCACGACGCCAGCCATCGACCGGATCGACCAGGCGAGAACGCGTATCAAGGCCTACGTGGAGCGGTACGAGGGCCGCCTGGCGGTCGCGGCGCTGGACCGACAGGGAACGGCTGCGGTGACGGTGGGCGCCAAACGGTTCGAGACCGCCAGCATTGTCAAGGTCAACATCCTCGCGGCCCTTCTGCTGCGTCAGCGACCACCGGGCAAGGCCCTGAGTTCTGCCACCCGACGGTTGGCCGAGGCCATGATCGTGTCCAGTGACAACGATGCGGCGGTAGCCCTGTGGCAGCGGATCGAGGGCTCGCGCGGCCTCGCCGCCGCGAACCGCGCGTTAGGTCTGCGCGAGACCAAGCCCAACCCGCACTGGGGACTCACCACGACGACGGCTGCCGACCAGCTCCGTCTGCTGACCGCGCTGACGTCGCCGACGGGACCGCTGACCCCGCAGGACCGTACCTTCATCATGGGCCTCATGAGGAAGGTGATCCCCGAGCAACGATGGGGAGTCACCGCCGCGCGAGAGCCGGGCAATCCTTCCGTCTACGTCAAGAACGGCTGGGACACCGCTGATGTCGACGGCGGTCGTTGGTTGGTCAACAGCATCGGGCGGGTCGTCGAGGCCCGTCATGACTGGCTGATCGCCGTGCTCTCCGACCATCACGTGAGCCAGAAAGAAGGCATCCGGGTCGTCGAGAAGGCCGCCACCTACGTGCTCAAGGAGATGCGCGCCGCCACTGCGGGCGACGGCCCTTCGCAGCAGTAGCCCGCGTGCCTCGGGCAGGCCGACCGTGGGTGCGGTCGACCTGCCCGGCTGACGGTAGGCCCGACGCCATCGCCTGTCAGCGGCCCTGCAGGCGCTTCACGTTGTCGCCGAAGGTCCACCCCTTCGACCCGTCCCAGTTCGCCGACCAGGTCATCAGGCCCTTGAGGCCGGGTACGGAGTTCCAGGCCTGGGTGACCAGCGACGTCGACAGGTGGCCGCCGCCCGCCCCGATCTGCGCGGGCAGGCCCGGGACCTGCTTGTCGTACGGCACGCGGATGGTGGTGCCCTGAATGGTGAGGCCGTTGTTCAGGCACTGCGTCTGCACCGTGAAGCCCTGCACGGTGCCCGCCGGGTACGAGTCGCCGGCGCAGCCGTACATGCTGCCGTTGTAGTACTGCATGTTCAGCCACCAGAGCCGGCCGTTGTCCACGTACTTCTTGATGATTGGCAGGTACGAGCCCCAGATCGAGCCGTAGACGACGCTGCCGCCGGTGACGTAGGCCGTCTCCGGCGCCATGGTCAGGCCGAAGTTCGAGGGCATTCGGGCCAGCACGCCGTCGATGATCCGGATCAGGTTGGCCTGCGACGTCGACAGGGTGTTGATGTTCCCGCTGCCGGTCAGGCCGGTCTCGATGTCGATGTCGATGCCGTCGAAGTGGTAGGCCGTCAGGATCGGCACGATCGTCGTGATGAACCGGTCGGCGACCGCACTGGAGCTGAGGTCGATGCCCGCGGCGGCCCCGCCGATCGACATGAGGATGGTGGCGCCGGCCGCCTTGGCCTGGCACATCTCGGCCGGGGTGGCGACCTTCACGCCAGCGTCCATGCCGTTCTCCCAGAGGACCGTGCCGTCCGCGCGGATCACCGGGAAGGCCGCGTTGATCACGTTGTAGCCGTGCTGGTTGAGCCGGCTGTCGGTGATCGGGATCCAGCCGAGGCCGGGGTGCACGCCGTTGGAGGCGCCGTCCCAGTTCTCCCAGTAGCCCTGCAACACCTTCCCGGTCGGCCGCGACTTCACCGCACAGGTTCCACCGGTCGGCGGCGGCGTGGTGGGGGGAGGTGTGGTCGGTGGAGGCGTGGTCGGCGG
>NZ_QGSZ01000190.1 GCF_003857055.1 Micromonospora inaquosa
CACCTGAAGTGATCAAGAGGTTTGCGTCACCGGAGCGGCTCCGGATGACGCAAACCTCTTGATCAACAGGGTGGGCGGGGGTCACGGGACCAGGCAGCCGACGACCGGCTTCGTGAGCGGCGCGGACTGGTTGCGCGGGAGAGCCGCCTGTGATGTCGTCAACGATTCAGCTCCAAAGGCGCCGACCTCCACCTCGCCCACCGGCGCCGGGTGACCGGGCCGCCGCCGCGCGGGCCGGGGGCAGCCGGCGGACACCGTCGGGGCGCCGGCCGCCATCGTCAGTCGCCGTCAGTCGCCGTCAGTCGCCGTCAGTCGGCACCAGCGCTTGCACCTCGGCGTACGACGGCAGCCCCGCCGACGCGGTGGGCCCGCCGACGCGGATGGCGTCGGCGGCGTCGAGCGCGGCGCCCAGCGCGGCCCGGAACAGCAGCGAGCCGGTGCTGACCCGGGCCACCCCGGCCCTGCCCAACTCGGCCAGCCCTGGCCCGCCGGGCGAGTGCAGCGCGTTCACGGGCGCGTCGAGCCGCTCGGTGAGCACTCGCAGCGTCGCGTCGTCGACGGTGCCCGGCACGAAGATCCCGTCCGCGCCGGCCGCCCGGTAGGCGTGAGCGCGGGCGAGGGCCTGCGGCAGCGGGTCGGCCACCGCGAGCCACCACGTGTCGGTGCGCGCGTTGACGAACAGGTCCGGCACCGCCGCCTTCACCGCCGCGATTTTGTCGGCGACGCACTCGGGGTCGGCCAGCGTGCCGTCCGGGCGGCCGTCCTCCAGGTTGATCCCGACCACGCCGAGCCCGGCCAACTCCGCCACGTACGCGGCGACCTCCGCCGGGTCGTCACTGAACCCGCCCTCCACGTCCACGCTGAGCAGCACCGGCAACCCGGCCAGCCGGCGGGCCAGGGCGAGGGTCTCCCCCGCGGTGGCCGCCGTGCCGTCGGGAAGGCCGGTGGTCGCGGCGACACCGAGGCTGGTGGTGCCGATGGCCGGGTACCCACGCGCGGCGAGCGCCGCCGCCGAGGCGTTGTCCCACGCGTTGGGCAGCAGCAGCGGGCGGCCGGGGCGGTGCAGGGCGTGGAACGCGGCACGACGGTCGATCATCGGACGCTCACCTCCAGATGTGTCGGTACACGCAGGGTCGGGTGCGGCTCGTGCCGCAACAGGGTCGGGTGACGCCGGCAGCGTTCCCGCAGCACGTCGAGCACCCCGGTGGCCAGCGCCAGGGCGTGCCGGTCGCCGGGGCAGCCGCGCTCCCCCGTCCCGAAGGTCAACAGCCCGGCACCGGGCCGACCGGGCTGGAACCTCGCGGGGTCGATGAACGCCTGCGGGTCACGGTTGGCCGCGTCGAAACGCAGCAGGACCGGGCTACCCGCCGGCAGATCCTGCCCGCCCAGCCCGACCGCGTCGACGGTGACCCGTCGGGTGGCCCGCACCGGCGGGTCGAGGCGCAGCACCTCGGCCAGCAGGTCGACCGTCCCTGCCGTGGCCGGCATATCCGGGCCGGCCGGGGGCAGCAGGTGGTGGGCTGCGGCGCCGATCAGGCCGGCGGTCGCGTCGCACGCCTGGACCAGCAGACCGATCAGGTTCGCCCGTACCACCGGCGGGCCCTCCGGTGCGAGCTCCAGCAACGCCGCCACCGCCCGGTCGGCCCGCGCGGTCAACGCCGGATCCACCCCCGGGTGGTACGCCGCCGCGACGACCGCGACCGCCGTCCCGGCGGCTGCCGGATCCGCGAAACCGAGGCGATCGGCCAACGCCCGCAGCGGCACCGGCCGGGCCAGTTCCCGGACCACGTCGACCCGGTCGCCGGCCCGGTCGACGAGAACGGCCACGGTCAGCCGCGCCGCGTCGTGTCGCAGCTCGTCCGGGTCCAGCGGGGCCAGCGCCGTCACCGCGACCGCCCGACGATCAGCGTGCTGTCGCGGTGGACTGAACCGGCTGACCGTGGCGCGCAGCCAGGCGAGGGTGCCGAACGGGCCGCTGTGGACGGGCGGCACCTGGAACGCCGGGTCGGTCAGCGCGGTGCGGAGGTCAGCGTGGCGGGTCACCGTCCAGCCGCGCTCCGGTTCGAACGAGGGCGGTCCACACGCGGGTGTTCCCGGGGCAGGCGCGATAACGGGCCAGTTGTCTGTCACCGCCCGACCGTAGGGCGCGAACCTTTCGCCCCGCACCGAACGATCGAGCCGCGGTCACCTGCGGGTCGCCCGTCAGGCGCGGCCGCTCGTCGACGGCGAGGCTACCGGCGGGTCGAGGGTGTGGTCGGGGATGGCCAGGGCCGCGGCCAGGTCACGGCTGCCGGTGGGCGTGAGACGGACGGCGCGGCCGGTGCCCCGGCTGATCCAGCCCAGGTCGATGAAACGACGGCAGAGCGCCGCGCCGAGCGCCCCGGCCAGGTGCGGGCGGCGTTCGGTCCAGTCCAGGCAGTCGCGGACCACCGGGCGACGGGCGGCGCGCAGCACGTCCACGGGTACGCCCAACCCGGCCGCCCAGGTCCACCCGTCGGGCGTCAGCGCCAACCCGCTGGACCGGTCGAGCCGGCCCTCGCTGAGCAGCGCGTCGTACATCAGCACTCCCAGCCGCCCGGCGAGGTGGTCGTAACACGTCCGGGCGTACGCCAGGGAGGCGGTGGCGGTGACCGCGCGCAGCGACCCGGTCGGTGTGGGGGTGGCCGGGGCGTGCCCGGCCAGGTCCTCGATCAGCTGGGCCACCGACGGCCCGGCCAGACGCAGGTAGCGGTGCCGGCCCTGCCGTTCCTCGACGAGCAGCCCGCCACGGACCAGTCGGGTGAGGTGGTCGCTGGCCGTCGACGCGGCGACCCCGGCGCGCCGGGCCAGCTCACCGGCGGTCCACGCCCGCCCGTCGAGCAGCGCCACGCACATCCCGGCCCGGGTGCTGTCGGCCAGCAGTGCCGCCAGCTCGGCCATCCCCCGACCGTCGGTGCCAACACTCATCGCCCCAGTCTAGGAAAACGGCAGGCCGGCCTGCTTGCCCACTGCCTTACTCTGAAGGGGCCGCGACGCCATTCCGGCAAGTCGGGGCCTTAGCGCCCGCACCGCCGGGCGGATAGAAGTAACCGGATGATCTGGACGAAGTTCAGAAGCGACCGCACCCCTCGCCGACTCCGCGCCGTGTCCGACCTGCGGTTTCCTGCCAGCGGGCGCCAACATCTACGAAATCTGTATCCCCATTTCAGCGATGACGACATCGTTCTCGTCGAAACCGCGACCCGGCAGTGGTTCCGGATCATCGCCCGTCAGCCCCGCGCGAAGCTGTCGATGCCATCGGTGGCCGTGGCCGATCTGTGGCACGCGCTGACTCTGCACGCGCAGGACTACGCCACCTTCTGCGACGCCGCGTTCGGGCGCTCTCCGCATCACCAACCAAGCTCCGCGACAAGCGGTGACCCGACCGCCGCCAATCGCGGGCCCCTCCTGCTCGCCACGCTGAGCTACGGCCGCCGGGACGAGGGTTGTGGCCCGACCGGCCTTCCGCTGCTGTTCCGAGTGGACCACGAGCTCCGCGTCCAGGATGGCAACCGCTACCTGGCCGACTGCGGAGGTCGTGGTGAATGCTTCCCGGTTTCCGGCCGGGTCTGCCTGCAACACCTCGCCGGGCCGGGCAAGCGACCCAAACCGGCCGGCATTCGCGGCGACCTGCCCTTCAACGACGGCCGCCACGGCTATGCCGGCGGTGCAGGTGGCGGCGAGTTCAGCGGCGGGGGCGACGGCGGGGGCGGTAGCAACTGAGGTTCCGGACGACGCGCGACGACCTCAGCCGCGACCGGTCAACGAGGTCACCGACCGGTCCGTGCCGTCGTAGCTGCGAGCAGCGTCGAAAGTCCCCGTCGGGCGCTGTCCACCGGCGACGGCGCGGGCCAACCGCAGGTCCGCGTTGCGGAACCGCAGGGCCAGGCTCAGGTGCGGGACCCATGCGCCGGGCGCGTGCCACGGACGCTGCCCGTCGGCGTCGGCGAGAACATCCCAGACGGCGGCGTGCAGCGCGGTCAGCGCCGGGCTGGGTCGGACGAGCCAGACCAGTGGGGCGCTGCCGTCGAGAACGACGACCCGGTCGAGGGCCACCGGCACGGGCAGCATGGTGTCGAACAGCTCGGCCAGGCGGTGCTCGACCCCCGGCGGGAACTCGTCGACGGCGGCGAGGGTGAGGTGCGGCCGGTTGGTCGGGTGGATGTTGCGGGCCAGGCTGGGCAGCCCGGCGGCCGCCAGCCGGCCCCAGACCGCCCGGACCGCGACCTCCACACCGGGCGAGCAGACCAGTTCCACCGTACGCACGCGCCCACGCTAGCCGGACGGTCCACGCCACCCTCCTCGGATCGGCACCGTGCCGCTCCGTCACGCCGGGTACCGGCGTGGGCCGTCCTCGCCCGACACCGGGTTGACCTCACCCGCGATCCGGGCCCGATGGGTCAGGTCGAAGATGGCGACGACGGTGATGGCGGCCGCGCCCAGCAGGCCCACCGCCAGCGGTGGGAGTCGCGCCGCCACCGGGCTCAGGACGAGGCACGCCACCACGGCCGCGAGGCAGTGCCTCGTCAGGCGGCCAAACACCCAGATCTCGAAGAGCATCCGCCCGACGAGGAAGGTCAGCGGCCCGATCAGGATCGCCACGACGTTGCCGGCCGACCGCTGCCCGCCGGGCTCCTTGAGCATCAACTCGCCGCCGATGCCGGTGAGCAGGATGCCCCCCACCATCACCAGGTGGGTGTAGCTCGCCCGCAGGTTCAGCCGGTACGGGTCCGCCGCGGTGTCGATCTTCACGGCGAGGCTGCTCGTGGTGCGGTAGAAGTAGGTCCACCAGAGGAAGACCACCGTCCAGAAGGTGAGCAGGAACGCGGTGGTGTCCGCCAGGTCCCGCGCCGAGAGCCGGTAGAAGTTGGCGGTGGCCAGAATCGTCTCGCCGAGGGCCAGGATGATGAACTGCCGGTACCGCTCGTTGAGGTGTTCGCCCGAGAGGTGCCACTCGTTGGCCCGCGCCCGGCCGAGCCCCGGAACCGGCCACCCCAGGACCGGCCCCGAGTAGTCGATCGCCAGCGCAAACGCCCACAGCAGGACCCGGGCGTCGTCGCCGCTGGCCGCCACTCCGGCGAACCAGACCGTCCCGGACAGCAGATACCAGGCGAGTCCCCGGACCGGCCGACGCCAGGCCGGGGTGCCGCGCAGGTAGACGGCCATGATCAGGGTACGGCCGAGGTGAATGCCGAGGTACGCGCTCACGAAGACGAAGGCCTGGTCACCGAAGGCGTCCGGAACGTTGATGGACATCAGCAGACTGCCGAGCATCACGCAGATGATCAGAATCTGCACCGTGGGCCGTTCGCAGTCGAGGCTGTCGGTGGCCAGGTTGGTGTTGTACCAGATCCACCAGAAGGCGAGCAGGAAGATCACGGCCTGCGCGTCGGCGAGCAGGCTGGGCTCCTCGACCAGGGTCGCCGACAGCCGGCCGAGGGTGAAGATGAAGACGAGGTCGAAGAACAGCTCGACGGCACTGGACCGCACCGGGTCGACCGGACCCGCCGCGACTTTCCTGGGCATTTGCCCATCTTCGCAGTCGGTTGGGAGGCGAGGACTCGACTGCCTCTATTGATCAGCGTCCGTCCACTCACGCTTCGGGTCGTCCGCGAGGCGCGTCGACGGTCAGAGCCAGCCGTTGTCCCGGGCGGTGCGCACAGCCTCCGCCCGGTCGGCGGCACCGAGCTTCTGCACGGCGGCGGAGAGGTGGTTGCGCACGGTTCCGGTGGACAGGTGCACCCGACGGGCGATCACCGCGACCGGGGCACCCACCTCCACCAGCCGTAGCGTCTCCAGTTCCCGAGGGGTCAGCGGGCACGGGGGCAGGGACAACGCGTCGGCGGCCAACGAAGGATCGACGTAGCGACCTCCGGCGTGCACCCGCCGGATCACGTCGGCGAGCGCCCCTCCCGGCGAGCCCTTGGGCAGGAACCCCCGGGCGCCGGCGGTCAACGCCTGCCGCAGGTGCCCGGGACGACCGTGGCCGGTCAGCACGACCACCGCGCAGTCGGGTCGGACCCGGGTCAGCTCGGCGGCTACCGCGATGCCGTCCAAGCCGGGCATTTCCAGGTCCACCACTGCCACGTCCGGGCGGTGCGCCAGCGCCGCGGTGACGGCTGCCTTCCCGTCAGCGGCGTGTGCCACCACCTCGATGTCCGGTTCCAGGTCGAGCAGCGCGGCGACGGCGACCCGGATCAGGTCCTCGTCGTCGGCGAGCAGGACGCGGATCACGACGGCGCCGGCACTGTGGCTTCGAGGGTGAAAATCGCGTCCTCCCGGCGTACCCGCAACTCTCCCCCGGCAGCGGCGAGTCGGTCGGCCAGCCCCCGCAGGCCGTGGCTGTGGGCGTCCGGGCCGCTGTCGTCGGCGCCGTCGTTGGCCACCGTCATCCTGGCCACGTCATCCTCCCAGTCGATGCGGATCCGGCACCAGTCGGCCCGACTGTGCCGCAGCACGTTGGTGCTCGCCTCGCGCAGCACCGCCGCCAGTTCGATGGCGGCGGGTTGCGGCAGGTCCGCCGGTGGCGGCAGGACGGTGCACCGCACCCCGCAGGAGCGCAGCACCCCCACCACCGCGGTGAGCTGTTCGTCGAGGTCGACGGCCCGGTAGCCGTGCACTGTCTCGCGCACCTCGCTCAGCGCGGAGGCGGCCAACCGTTGCACCTCGGCGGCCTCCCGCCCGGCCCGTTCCGGGTCGACCGGGGCGAGTCGGGCGGCGAGTTCGGCCTTCAACGCGATCACCGTGAGCCGGTGCCCCAGCACGTCGTGCACGTCGCGGGCAAAGCGCAACCGCTCCTCGGCGGCGGCCAACCGAGCCTGCGCGGCCTGGCCCTGCCGGGCCTCCACGAGCAGGTCCCAGAACCAGACCTGGAACCCGTTGACGGCGGCCACTGCCGCGCCGATCCCACCGGTCACGGCGAGGTGGCGCGGAACGGAACCGCCGGTCCACCAGGCCACCGCGACCGCCACCGCCAGGACACCGACCGCGACCGCCAGCCCGGCCCGCCACCGCACCAGCAGCGGCGTCATGCCGATCAGCGCCGCACCGAGCCAGGCCCAGGTCGGCCACCTGCCGGCCGCCACCGGACCCACCAGCGGAACGGTCAGCACCGCCACCCCGACCA
Organism: Micromonospora inaquosa; assembly: GCF_003857055.1. GTDB lineage: Bacteria > Actinomycetota > Actinomycetes > Mycobacteriales > Micromonosporaceae > Micromonospora > Micromonospora inaquosa. The sequence goes on from NZ_QGSZ01000190.1 coordinate 7,145, forward strand.
GGCTCAGCTCGGCCCGACGCCGCCAGCGCGGCTCGAGCCACGGCGTCACGGCCGCGTACAGCACGACGGTCTGGGCGATCACGAAGGCGAGGATGCCGACCGCGCCGAGTGTCACCCGGCCCGGGTCGGGCTCGCGGGTCAGGCCGACCGCCGGTAGCAGGACGCTCGCCCAGACGCCGGTGGCCAGCGACACCAGCGTCGCGGCCCGGGCGCGACGCAGCCGGTGGTCCGCCCGGGGAGTCACCGCCTCGCTCGACACGCACCGATCCTAGGACCGTCCCTGGCACGGTCCACCACTGCGAACCGTCACGGTTGGACCGTGCGGCCCGCACGGTTTTCCCGTGACAAACGGGTCTGCCGGCCGCACCGGGGCCACCGGCACTGTCGAGGCATGGAAAACACCCGGATGTACGCGGACAGCCTCACCGCCGTACCGTCGCCCGCGCCAGTGCCCACCGACGAGCCGGCCCCCGCGGCCCCGACACCGACCGCCGCGGCATCGACCGCCGCGGCACCGACCAGCGGCAGACGGCGGCTGCTGTGGCACCTGGGCGAGATGGCCCTGGCGATGGTCGCCGGGATGCTGCTGCTCGGGCCGTTGTGGGAGCTGGCCGGCACCGCGCTGGGCGTCGGCGACACGTTGGCCCGGCCGGAGGTCGCCGCCCTGGTGATGGCCACGAACATGACGGTCGGGATGACGGTGGTGATGCGCTACCGGGCGCACCGCTGGCTGGCGGTCGGCGAGATGGCCGCCGCGATGTACGTCCCGTTCCTGCTGCTGCTCGTGCCGTTTCGGGCCGGCCTGATCGACGCCGACGCCATGGTGCTCGGCGGTCACCTGCTGATGATCCCCGCGATGGTGCTGGTGGCGGTCCGGCACCGACACGAGACGTCGGCGCCGATACGTCGACACCCGGTCGTGGTGGCGTTCGGCCACCGCTGGCCGGTCGGTTTGGCGCTGCTGATGACCGTGGAGATGTGGGTCGACCCGAGCGTGCTCAGCCCGTGGACGATGCTGGTGCTGCCCGGCGGCTACCTGCTGATCGGCGTGGCCCGCCGCACGCTGGGCGGGCGGGGCGTGCTCGCCACCCAACTCGCCGGTCTGGCCGGCTGGGCCGCCCTGACGCTGGTCGCGGTGAAGGCCGGCGGGCGGACCGCCGACTGGCTGGTGGCGTTCGGGTGGTTGGCGCACGCGGGCTGGGACCTGGCGCACCACCGCAACCGCCGGGTGGTGCCGCGCGGCTACGGCGAGTTCTGCGTGGTGCTCGACGTGGCCCTGGCCGCGGTGATGGTGCTGGCCATCCTGACCACCGACGCCTGATCGAGGCCGCCGCCGGGGTCGTGGAACGGGCACAGCACGGGCTCGCGGACAGCTCTTGTGGCGGTCGCCGCAACGGCCCGGACGGCGTGATGAAAAGCTTGACGCATGAGTTCCGCACCTGCACAGCACGACGCACCGATTGACGCACCGATTGACGCCACCCCAGACGGCACCGAAGAGGTGAGCGCCTTCACCGAGCTCGGGCTGCGCACCGAACTGCTGGGCGCGCTCGCCGCCCTCGGCTACGAGGAGCCGACCCCCATCCAACGGGAGGCTATCCCACCGCTGCTGGAGGGTCGGGACCTGCTGGGTCAGGCGGCCACCGGCACCGGCAAGACGGCCGCGTTCGCGCTGCCCCTACTGAACCTCATGGCGGCGCACCGCCAGGGCGGCGACCCGGTGGCGCTGGTGCTGGTGCCGACCCGGGAGCTGGCGGTGCAGGTCTCCGAGGCGTTCCACCGCTACGGCAAGGACCTCGGCGCGCGGGTGCTGCCGATCTACGGCGGGCAGCCGATCGGGCGGCAGCTGCGGGCACTGGACAGCGGGGTGGACGTGGTGGTGGCCACCCCGGGGCGGGCCCTCGACCACATCGCCCGGGGCACCCTGCGCCTCGGCGGGCTGGCCACGGTGGTGCTCGACGAGGCCGACGAGATGCTCGACATGGGCTTCGCCGAGGACATCGAGGCGATCCTGGAGCACGCCCCGGCGCAGCGCCAGACGGTGCTCTTCTCGGCCACCATGCCGTCGCGCATCGACGGGATGGCCCGCCAGCACCTGCGCGAGCCGGTCCGGATCGAGATCGGCCGGGAGCAGCCCGTCGCGGGTGAGGCGCCCCGGGTGCGGCAGAGCGCGTACATCGTGACCCGGGCGCACAAGCCGGCCGCGCTGGGCCGGGTGTTGGACGTGGAGTCCCCGACCGCGGCGATCGTGTTCTGCCGCAGCCGCGAAGAGGTCGACCGGTTGACCGAAACGATGAACGGTCGGGGCTACCGCTCCGAGGCGCTGCACGGTGGCATGAGCCAGGAACAGCGCGACCGGGTCATGGGCCGGCTGCGGGCGGGCACCGCCGACCTGTTGGTGGCCACCGACGTGGCGGCCCGTGGGCTGGATGTCGAGCAGCTCACCCACGTGGTCAACTACGACGTGCCGTCGGCGCCCGAGTCGTACGTGCACCGGATCGGTCGGGTGGGTCGGGCTGGCCGCGAGGGCGTGGCGATCACCCTCGCCGAGCCGCGTGAGCATCGGATGCTCAAGACCATCGAGCGGGTGACCGGCCAACGGATCACCATCGACAAGATCCCCACTGTGGCCGACATGCGGACCCGGCGGCTGGAGCTGACCCAGGCGGCCCTGCGCGAGAGCCTGTTGGAGGACGACCTCGACCCGTTCCGGGTGATCGTGGAGACGCTGACCGACGAGTTCGACCTGATGGAGGTCGCCCTCGCCGCGGTGAAGCTGGCTCACGAGGTGACGTCGCCGGGCTCCGACGACGAGGTGGAGATCCCGCAGGTGCCGGTCCGCGGACCGCGCGAGGGTCGACCGGAGAGCGGCGGCCGGGGCGGCGACCGGCGGGGCGGGGGCCGGCCACGCTCCGGCGGTGGCAACACCGTCCAGGTCTTCGTGGGTCTGGGCCGACGCGCCGGGGTACGTCCGCAGGATCTGGTCGGCGCGATCACCGGGGAGACCGGCATCCGCGGCCGAGACATCGGCTCGATCGAGATCGCCGACCGGTTCTCACTGGTGGAGGTGCCGCAGGGGGTGGCCGACGAGGTGATCTCCGGGTTGCGCTCCAGCACGATCAAGGGCCGCAAGGCCACCGTGCGCCGCGACCGTGGCGGCGACGAGCGCTGAGCACGCTGCCGGCGACCGCCGGGGTACGACGGTCGCCGGCGATGAGGTTCAGAAGGCGTACGGCCCGAACCGGCCCCACGCCACCACGGCGGCGAGGACGAGCAGCACCGCGCAGGTGATCACGCCCTGGATCTCCTTCTGACGGCCGTCCTGCGTGTCCTGCTTCTTCAGGTCGCGCAGGTGCACCAATATGCCGCCGATCATGACGATGACCAGCCCGACGGCGGCTAGTGGGGTGAGCACTGTGGCGATACCGGTGAGTGGGGGCAGCACCAGCCCGATGGCGCCCACCACCTCGGCGGCGCCGAGCGCCTTGACCTGGGTCGGCGGGACCGGGTCCACCCACCGCATCAGCTCGCGCAACTTGTCCTTGGGCTGGGTCAGCTTGGCGAAGCCGGCGCCGGCGAAGACGACAGCGAGCAGGATCTGGATGATCCAGAGCACCACGTTCACGGGGGTTCCTCCGAGGGGACGCCTCACGGCGAAGAGGTAGTTGAGGGTTCAAGCGAGACAGTAGACCTCTGTCCGCGTACCAAAGGACCCCCGCCGTCGGAAGACGGCGGGGGTCCTTGTGGTCGGAGCCTCAGACCGTGAAGAGCGCCGGACCGTCCAGCGTCTTCACGTCGGCCGGGCGCAGCGCCAGGGCGAGCACGTCGGCCACGTCGGCCAGGGTGTGCACGGTCAGCGCCTCGCGCACCTCGGTCGGCAGGTCGTCCAGGTCGGGCTCGTTGCGGGCCGGGATGATCACCTCGGTGAGGCCAGCCCGGTGCGCGGCGAGCAGCTTCTGCTTCACCCCGCCGATCGGCAGCACCCGCCCGGAGAGCGTCACCTCGCCGGTCATCCCGAACTCGGGGCGGACCGGCCGGCCGGTGACCAGCGACGCCAGGGCCGTGACCATGGTGATGCCGGCGCTCGGGCCGTCCTTGGGCACCGCGCCCGCCGGGAAGTGGACGTGGATCCGGCGTCCGGCCAGCACGTTCGGGTCGATGCCGAACCGCCGCCCGTTGGAGCGCAGGTAGGACAGCGCGATGTGCGCGGACTCCTTCATCACGTCACCGAGCTGACCGGTCAGGGTCAGCCCCGGCTCGCCCTCCATGCTGGTCGCCTCGATGAAGAGCACGTCTCCACCGGCGCCGGTGACGGCCAGGCCGGTCGCCACGCCGGGCACCGCCGTGCGCTCGGCCGACTCCGGGGTGAACTTCGGTCGACCCAGGTAGGTGGCCAGGTTGTCGGTGTCGACGCGTACCGGCGACGGGTCGGTCGCCAGTGTCACCGCCACCTTGCGCAGGATCTTGGCCAGGCCACGTTCGAGTTGCCGGACGCCGGCCTCCCGGGTGTACTCCCCCGCGATCAGCGCCAACGCCTCGTCGGCGATCTCCACCTCGTCGGCGGTCAGCCCGGCCCGCTCCCGCTGCCGGGGCAGCAGGTGGTCCCGGGCGATGGCGACCTTCTCGTCCTCGGTGTAGCCGTCGAGCATGACCAGCTCCATCCGGTCCAGCAGCGGGCCGGGGATGGACTCCACCACGTTGGCGGTGGCCAGGAAGAGCACGTCGGACAGGTCGAGGTCGACCTCCAGGTAGTGGTCCCGGAAGGTGTGGTTCTGCGCCGGGTCGAGCACCTCCAGCAAGGCGGCGGCCGGGTCACCGGCGTAGCCGGCGGCCAGCTTGTCCACCTCGTCGAGGAGCACGACCGGGTTCATCGAACCGGCCTCGCGCAGCGCGCGGACGATCCGACCGGGCAGCGCACCCACGTAGGTGCGCCGGTGCCCGCGGATCTCCGCCTCGTCGCGGACGCCGCCGAGCGAGACCCGGACGAAATTGCGCCCGAGCGCCCGCGCCACTGACTCGCCGAGGCTGGTCTTACCCACCCCGGGAGGGCCGGCGAGGGCGAGTACCGCGCCGGAGCCGCGACCGCCGACCACGCCGAGGTTGCGCTCGGCACGCCGGTTGCGCACCGCCAGGTACTCCAGGATGCGGTCCTTCACGTCGGCCAGACCGGCGTGGTCGGCGTCGAGAACCGCCCGGGCCGCGGCCAGGTCGGTGTTGTCCTCGGTACGCGTGCCCCACGGCATCTCGAGCACGGTGTCCAGCCAGGTACGGATCCAGCCCGCCTCCGGGGAGGCGTCACTGGCCCGCTCCAGCTTGCCGACCTCGCGCATGGCCGCCTCGCGTACCTTCTCGGGCAGCTCGGCGGACTCGACCCGGGACCGGTAGTCGGCGGAGCCGTCCGGCTCGTCCTCGCCCAGCTCCTTGCGGATCGCGGCCAGCTGCTGACGCAGCAGGAACTCGCGCTGGGACTTCTCCAGCCCTTCGCGGACGTCACTGTTGATCTGCTCGGTGACCTCCTGCTCGGCGAGGTAGTCCTTTACCCAGCCGACCAGCAGCTCCAGCCGGGCGGTGACGTCCGGCGCGGCGAGCAGTTCGTTCTTCTGCTCCAGCGTCAGCCAGGGCGCGTAGCCGGCCGAGTCGGCCAGCTCGGAGAGGTCGGTCATCCGCTCCACCGCGTCGATGACCTGCCAGGCGCCCCGCTGCTGCAGCACGGAGGTCACCAGGGCGCGGTACTCGCGGGCGAGTTCCCGGGCCCGACCGGCGTAGGCGGGTTCGTCGAGTTCGGTCGCCTCGACCCAGAGGGCGGCGCCGGGGCCGGGCACGCCGGAGCCGATCCGGGCCCGGGACAGGCCACGGATGACGGCGGCGGGCTCACCCTCGGGCAGTCGGCCGACCTTTTCGATGGTGGCGACCACGCCGACCGGCCCGTACTCGCCGTCGATGCGCGGCACGGCCAGCAGCTGTCGGTCGCCGGTCGCCCGCGCCGCGTCGATCGCGGCCTGGGTGGTGGGGTCGAGGGTCACCGGGATGACCATGCCGGGCAGCAGCACGGCGTCGGTCAGGGGAAGTACCGGAAGAGTTGCCATCGAACACCTGCTATCGCGTTGAGTTGAGCGTGTCTCACTCAAGTAACAAAGCGTTCCCCTTGTTCCGGCCTGTGACCCAGACCACTCCTTCACGTGATCCGTCGGGTCGCCCGGGACCGGCGGGCGACCCGACGAGGCACCTCAGCTGAGCTTGCTCTTCACCGTGTTCACGACCGAACCGGCCACCCCCGGATTGGTGCCGTACAGGCGGGGGTCACCCGGGGGCAGCACCGGTTCCGGCGCGTTCGCCCGCGGGTTGTCGTCGTACCGGAACTCGCCCTTGCCGTCGGGCGACGGCCCGGACGCCCAGCGTCCCTGGGCGGCGTCGGTGCCCGAGGAGAAACCCAGGTAGGTGTAGCCGTACTCCTCGGTGAACTCGCCCGAGTCCGGAAACGCCTCCGGCACCGGCATCTCCTCCAACCCGTCCTCCTTGAGCTGCTCGATCGCCGCCAGCCACATGTTCTGGTGCATCGTGTCGCGGGCCAGCAAAAAGCGCAGCATCTGCTTGACACCCGGGTCGTCGGTCATGTGGAACAACCGGGCGACCTGGAGCCGCCCCTGCGCCTCGGCGGTGACATTGAGCTGGAAGTCGGCCAGCAGATTGCCGCTGGCGGTGACGAACGCGCCGCTCCACGGCACCCCGTTCGAGTCGGCGGGCAGGGCGCCACCACCGCCGTGGATGAAGTGCGCCGGGTTCTCGCCGGCGTAGGTCGCGGCGCCTCCGGGATCCTCCGCGATCCCCTCGGTCAGCGACAGCGGCGCGTTGTCCAACAGCCGGGTGATCATGGTGACGATCATCTCGACGTGGCCCATCTCCTCGGTGCCGACGTCGAGCAACAGGTCCTTGTACTTGCCGGGCAGCCGGCAGTTCCAACCCTGGAAGAGATACTGGTTGGCGACTGTCATCTCGCCCCACTTGCCGCCCAACACCTCCTGCAAGCGGCGGGCGAACGCCGCGTCCGGGCCGTCTGGTTTGGCCTCGAACTGCAGATCCTTGACGTGGCTGAACATCCAACCTCCTCGGTACCAGAAATAGGTAGCGAGGCCGTTCCCGCTGCGCTGACCCGAGCGGGCCAACCGGTGTCCCGCCCGGGTCAGCGCGGCGGACGAACCAACGGCAGCAGCACCTCCAGGGCCACTCCACGGGGGCGCAGCCGGTGCGCCCGCAGCGCTCCCCCGTCCGTCGCGACGAGCTGCCGGGCGATCCACAGGCCCAGACCGGACATCCCGACGGCCGGCGCCGGACGCCGCAGCGCGACCAGCAGCGCATCGTCGACCCGGCCCTCGTCGGTGACCAGGATGCTCACGCCGGTGCCGCGCACTGTGGCGTATAGCCCGACCTGCCCGTTCGGCGGACCGTGCCGCAACGCGTTCTGCACCAGGTTGACCAGCACCTGTCGAGTTCGTCCGGCCGGCACCGGGCAGGAGGCCGCCCGTCGGGTGGCCCGTGCCCGCCGACGGCCGGCCGGCACCAACGCGGCGGCCTCCCGCAGGATGCCCGCCAGCGCGACGACCGGCTCCGGCTGCGAGGTCAACGTCAGCGCACCGGTGCTGGCGGTCGCGTCGCGCAGCAGACTCTGCAGGTGGGCGGCCTGGTCGCGGGCCAACTCGCTGATCGCCCGCCGGTCGTCACTGGTCAGCTCCCGACGCTCGTCGGCCAGCGCGCGGGTCAGCGAGGTCAGGGTGCTGACGGGCGTTCGAAACTCGTGGCACAACACCCGCAGCAGCAACTCCGAATCAGCCTCCGTCGGTCGCCTCTCGCCGGGCGTCGACTCGATGGGGTGCAACCCTCGCAGCAGGTCCCGCAAACCGTGCCGTACGCGCATCCACCCGACTCCTCTCGTTCGGTGCGAACCCGCATGATCGGTACCCGCTGGGGAACGGCCCAGACATGCCGGGAAGCACCACCTTGCGACTCGTAGTCGTGGACGATCACCCCCTTTTCGTCCGCGGCCTGGAGTTGCTGCTCCCGATCACCAGCAACGGCCGCGCCGAGGTGGTCGCCTCGACCGGTGACGCCGCCGCCGCGGCGGCGCTGGTCAACAGCTGCCGCCCCGACCTGGCCCTGGTCGACCTGCACATGCCTCCGCCGGGCGGCATCCGCGCGGTGGCAGCGATCCGTCGGACCACCCCACGGGTACGGGTGGTCGCGATGTCCGGCTCCGCCGCCCCCGCGTCGGCGGTGGAGGCGCTGCGGGCCGGTGCCGAGGGATTCCTGCCCAAGACCAGTGAACCGGAGGAGTTGCTGCCCCCGCTGCTGGCCATCCTCGACGGCTGGGCGGTGCTGCCGGCCGAACTGCTTCGCGCCATGCTCCGGCCCACGCGCTGCCCGCCCGTCGACCTCGACGGCGAGGAACGGCGGCTGCTGCGGGCCATCGCCGTCGGCCGCAGCACCATCGACATCGCCGAAGAACTGCACGTCTCCGAACGGACTGTGAAACGCATGACCGCCGCGCTGCTGCGCAAGTTGCGCGTCTCGAACCGGGCCGAGGCGGCCGCCGTCGCCGGTCACAGCGGCATCCTCGGGGAATGAAGCCCCGACATCGGGCCGATTCACGGTTTTGCTCGGTAACGGAATCGCGACGCGCCGAATGAATGGAAGGCATATTGTTGCGGATTACCGGGGTGATAGGTCAGACTTTGGACACATCCCGCCGCACACAGGGAGTAATCGGCAATGGCGAGAAAAGTAATCACGGTCCTGACCGACGACCTCGACGGTGGGAAGGCCGACCGGACAGTTGAGTTCAGTCTCGACGGCGTGGCCTACACGATCGATGTCTCCGACGAGAATGCCGGGGTCCTGCGCAAGGCGCTCGATCCGTACATCAATGCGGGTCGGCGGATCGGGCGCGGTCCGGTGGAGAGCGCCCGTTCAGTCCGCCGGCCCGGGCGACCCGTCGGCGCGGGAATGGATCGGGAGCAGAACCGGGCCATCCGGGAATGGGCCGTCAAGAACGGCTACAAGATTTCCGAGCGTGGCCGGATCCCGGTTGAGGTCGTCGAGGCGTACAAGAGCCGCTGACACGACTCGACGACGGGGCCCCGCCGGAAACGGCGGGGCCCCGTCGTGTGTCCGGGCGCCCGAAGCGACGCGGCGGCCGGCCACCCGGGGTGGCCGGCCGCCGTTGATACGTCAGCTCAGTTGACGTCGATGCGCACCGAATCGAAGGCGGGGGTCTGGTTGGCCCGCTCCATCATCGGCAGGCGGTGCGAGCCGTCACCGGCCCAGACGGAGCACTGGGCGGTACCCGACTCCGCCAGGCCCGGAACCTGGATCGTCACCTCGTCGGGCTGAGCGCCACCGCGGCCGTCCTCGGTCGCGACGAAGAACGCCGGCACCTCCTGCGGCTCCGGCGGAGCGGTCAGGCTGTCCAACATCCGGCAGGCGGTGTGGAAGTGACCGCGGACCAGGCCCTGGTCGTTGAGCAGCGAGCTCTCCACGTAGTAGCCACCCTGACCGGCGGCCAGGAAGCGGTCCCGGATCAGGTTGCGGGTGCTGACCCGCAGGGTGAAGGGCTGGTTCTGGGCAACCTGCTCGGGGAACTGGGTGATCAGCAGCGACGGGTTGTTGGCCGCCGCGCCGACCTCACCGAACTCGGTGCTCACGCAGCGGTTGCCGGTCTGGAAACCGTCGTGCGGCTGGAGCCGGCTCTCGTCGCAGTCGTTGGCGAGCACGCCGAGCCCGGCGCCGGGCTCGGCGCCGCCGCCGTTGTTCCCACCGCCATTGTTGCCGCCACCGGGGGTGGTGGGCGTGCTGCCACCGCCGTTGTTGCCACCCGTGTTGCCGGTGGGCTGCACCTGGCACTCGGCGAGCTGGGCGAGGCCCTGCGGCCGGGGTCCGACCCGGTCGATGGCGGTGGTGATCCGGTCCAGCACGGCGCGCCGCTTGCCGGCCAACGGCTGGAGGATCGCACTGCGGATGAATGCCTCACCCTTGTTGCCCTCGGCGGCCAGCCGACGGTCCGCCTCGGCGATCTGGGTCTGCAACTGGGCGAGGTTGCGGTCCACCTCGGCCCGCGCCCGGTTCGGCACCTGCGGCAGTTTGGCCGCCACATCCGGGCAGGCGATGGCAGTACCGGTGCCCACCGTGCCGTCCTTGCCGTCCTCGCACTCGGGGACCGACTGCTGTCCGTCACCCCAGTGATTACGTACCCATCGACCGTTCTGCCAGGTCCGAGTGGTCGAACCGGCGCCGGTCGGCGCGGTCGCGCCCGGGCTCGGCTCCACGCACTGCCCCGCAGCCGGACGTGGCTTATTTGTCCGCCGGTCCTGGGCCGACGAAATCTGAGTCACGGCGACAACTCCGCCGAAGACCGCGAGCGTGCCGACAACTGCCAGCAGACGCTTGCTCCGCGCGTTGCCGGAAGGCCGGCGCGCCCGAGTGGACCTGCGCATCGAATTGCTCTCCTTCTCGATCCGGTAGTAAATTTCTGCCCTCGGCGGACCGACGGATGTGAGGTGGCACGGCCGCGGCAGGGACCCACCGTGACCTACCCGGTAATGCGTCGATGGCCGACGATGCCCTTTCCGCACCGTCTCCCGCGCCCGGTGGACGCGGATGGGGAGATCCTGTTCATTCGCGCAGGAGTACGGGGCCCCGGCCGGGAAGGTTCAACTGACGCACAGGAAATTGCCGCGACCCGGCACGGAGCCGGCGCGGAGCGGGGATCAGCAGGCGAAACGGGCGCTGGTCAGTCGGCGCAGAGATGGTCGAAGGCGAACCCGCCGACCAGTTCGTGGCGGCGCTCGCTCAGCGCGACGATCTGCGCGGTCCACTCGGCGCGCGGCAGCAGGTCCGCGACCGCGTTCTCCCGCAGTCGCTCCCCCACGGCGACGGCGGCGAGATCCTCGGCCAGCCGCGCCGCGTCGATACCGCAGGAGAAACGGTGTTCGGTCACCGAGACCTGTTCGATGAGGCACGCGTCGGGGCGTACCTGCACCCAATTCCACCCCTGCGCCGGCCCGTCCACCCAGCGGACGTGCAGCCCTCGCACGATCGGGTCGGCCACCTGCCCGGCCACGTACGCCTCGACCGCCGCCGCGCGGGTCAGCGCGCCGAGGTCGTTGACCGGTCCGGTACGCCCGTCCGGCAGTCGGCCCAGGATGTCCCGGAAGCCCACCGGCGCCGGTTCGGATCCGGCTGCGGTCCCGCCCGCGGCGTAGACGCGCGCGTCGATCACGTACTCGACCAGGCGGCGGCCGTGCTCGACGGCCCGCAGCGTCGGCGAGCCGATCCGCAGCACGGGCAGGCCGGCGGCGGCGCTCACCGCGTCCTTGAGTCGCTCCACGCGCTGCTCCGCCGAGGCGGCGGACGGCACCGGGCCGATCTCCACGGCGACGACCGGACGGCCGGTGTCGGCGGCGTAGACCACGAAGTCGAAGCTGGCCCGGCTCGCCGAGGTCCACTGGCTGCCGGTGACACCGGCTGGGCGGCCCTGGACCAGATCACTGAGCCGGCGGGCCGGCAGGACCCAATGGTCGGCGCGGCTGAGCAGGGCGTCGTGCCCCGCCTCGGCGGGCATCGCCCGCAGCCAGCCGCGGTCGTCGCTGCCGATGCTCGTCATCTGCCTGATCCATCCGCCGGTCGGTCGAGCCGGGCCGAGTCTAGGTGGTCGATCATGGGCCACCGACTTCTGATGTGACCGGGATCACAGCAGTGCCGACGTTCCAGGGATGGCCGCCGGGTGTATCCAGCGACCGCCGGTACCGGACCGGCCCGGAGGTGAGCATGTCGCGACAGCAGTTCGGCTTCCTCGCCGGGTTCCTCGCCGTGGCGGTCTGGGCGCTCGCCGGCACCGGCGTGGCCGCCCTCGCCGTGCTCGCCGGCCTACTCGGCTGGCTGGTCGTCCGGGTCCTCGACGGCGACCTCGCGGTGACCGGTCTCGGCGACCGCCGCGCCGACGCTCGGCGACGCCGATGACCACCCGGCCGTCCACGGGGTCGGACACCGGCACCGGACTGGCCGCCGGGACGACCGGTCCGGAGCGCCGCCCGGACGACCCGGCGGACGTCGCGCGGATCGCGGCGCAGGCGGCCAGCCTCGTGCCGGGCGTGTCCGTCGTCCGCCCGGCGGCGGTCCGCCTGGACGACCGGTCCGTCGGACTCGACCTGCACCTGATCACCTGGTACGGGCACAGCGTGCCGACGATCGCCGAAACGGTCCGAACGGTGGTCGCCGACCGGGTGGCCGCCCAGACCGGGCTCACCGTGGCGGTGGTGACCGTCACCGTGGACGACCTGCTCGTCCCCGGCGTCGACTCCTCCGCAGCCGGCGCCGCCGCACCGGAGGACGGCTGAGATGCGCACCGCCAACCGGGTCGCGTCACTGCTGCTGGGCACCGCGCTGCTCGTCGGCGGCGCGGTGACAGCCGTCCAGGCGGTGCTGCTCACCCTGCACCGCCCGACGCCGCTGGACACCAGCGGCTGGTTCGACGCGGTGAGCGGCACCCGGTGGCACGACCCCGCCGTGCGAACCGTGGCCGGTGGGGCGCTCCTGCTGGGCCTGGCCCTCCTCGCCGCCCAGCTGCGCCGCTGGACGCCGGTCCGCCTGCGCGCCGACGAACGCGACGGCTGGTACCTGCACCGGCGTTGTGTGGAACGCCGGCTCGCCGACGCCGCCAGCGCGGTGCCGGGCGTCCGCCGTGCCCGCGCCCGGCTCCGCCGGCACGACGGCCAGTGGCGTCCCCGGGTCCGCGCGAGCGGCGACCCGGCGGCCCGGGCGGAGATCGAGTTCGCCGTGCACAAGGAATTGCACAGGCTCACCGCGCCCCACCCTTCCCGGGTCGACGTCCGGCTGCTGCCTCGACGGAGGCCGGCGTGACCAACGCCGGGCACCGACTGCTGTGGACCATCATCGCGCTGCTGCTGGTGGCGGGCGGCGCGGCGGCGCTGGCGGCCAGCCTCGGCACGCTGCCCGGCGTCGACCCGGCGTCGCTGCTGCTCAGCGCCGACCTGATCGACCGGTGGCGGATGACCGCGCCGTGGAGCACCCTGGCCGCAGCCGTCGCCGGGGCGCTGTTCGCACTGGCCGGGCAGCACCTGCTGGCCCGGGAGCTGCGGGGCCCGGGTGGCACGCTGCGCGGCACTCTGAGCCAGCCCGGACGCCGGCCGGGCCGGACCCGGGTGGCCGCCGACATTCTCACCGACGCGCTGGTCCGCGACCTGACCGGCAACCCCGGGGTACGCCGGGCCCGGGTGGTGCTCACCGGCGCGCCACCGCACCCCGACGTGTGGATCCAGGTGGACCTCACCGCGGACGCGCCACCCGCTGGCGTACGCGAACACGTGCACGCCGCGGTCCGCCGATTCGCGGCGACGACCCAGTGCCAGCCCGCGCACCTCGACGTGACCGCCCGCATCGAGCCCGGCCGTCAGTGACCCGGCCGCCGACCCGAGCGGCATGATCGGTGCCGGCGGCTCAGCGGTCGGTGGGGCGCCGGGCGGCCACGGTGCTGGCGCCGATGGAGACCGCCAGGGTCAGCACCACCACGGCGAGGGTCAACCAGACCGGCAGCTTGCCCACCGGAGTCTCGGCGAGAATCAGCTTCAGCCCGGCGAAGGCCAGCAGCAGCGCGAGCCCGTACCGCAGGTAGCCGAAGTGTCGCAGGAGGCCGGCGAGGCAGAAGTAGAGGCTGCGCAGCCCCAGGACGGCGAACGCGGTGGCCGTCCAGACCAGGAAGGTGTTGGTGGTGATGGCGAGGATCGCCGCCACCGAGTCGATGGCGAAGACCACGTCGGTGGCCTCGATGGCGACGAGCGCCACCAGCAGCAGCGTCGCCACCCGCCGATCGGCCACCCGGGCGGTGAACCGGCCGCCGTGGTAGCGGGCGTCGGTGGGCACCACCCGCCGGAACAGCCGGACCACGACGTTGCGTTCCGGGTCGACGTCGGGCTTTCCGCGTACGGCCAGCCGCCAGCCGGTCCAGATCAGGAACGCGCCCAGCACGAATCCGGCCCAGGTGAGCCGGTCCAGCAGCTCGGCACCGGCGAAGATGAACAGCAGCCGGAAGACCAGCGCGCCCACGACGCCCCAGAACAGCACCTTGTGCTGGTAGCCCGGCGGCACCTGAAAGTAGCCGAAGAGCAGCGCGAAGACGAACACGTTGTCCACCGAGAGCGCCTTCTCCAGCAGGTAGCCGGAGAAGTACGCGATGGCCGGGTCACCGCCGAGGCCCCACCAGACGACCAACCCGAACAGCAGACCCGCGCCGATCCAGACGGCGCTCCACAGCAGCGCCTCGCGAAGCTCGATGACGTGGTTGTCCCGGTGCAGGAGCACATCCACGGCGAGCATCGCCCGATCACCGCGCCGACCACCGCCCAGGCCCACAGCGGGACCGCGACCGTCGCCTCAGCCACCGACGCCCTCCGCATCGACCACCGCCCGCTACCAGGCCGGCCGGCCCGTTCCGAGCCTAGGTCAACGCCCGCCCCGGCAGCGGGCGGTCCGACGAAGTCGCGACGGACCGCCCGAACACCACCACGGTCTTGACCTCCCGGGTCATCACGTCATCCACCTGCCCATCTCGGCCTCCCTCTCGTGGTCCATCTCGGACGCTACGAACGGGTGCGGACGGTCGTCAGGGTCGCCGGACCGGACCCGAGGGGGTCGAACGTCCCGGGCCGTTGCGGTCTGTCGGCCCTGCCGCCGACTGCGCGATGGGCGTCCACTGGAGATGCCACCGGGAAGCGCGGTGCGAAGCTGAGAAGGGACGTGGAGACCATGACCGCGACGATCGAGCGGGTCACCACCGAGAACACCGCTCCGAAGGCCGGCACCGTTCACGACCGGGCCGTTCGGTACCTCCTGGCCGGCACCCGGCTGGCGCTCGGCTGGATCTTCCTCTGGGCCTTCGTCGACAAGATGTTCGGCTTCGGGATGGCCACCGAGCAGAAGAACGCCTGGATCAACGGGGGCAGCCCCACCAAGGGCTTCCTGACCTTCGGCGTGGCGGGGCCGTTCAAGGATCTCTACACCGGGATCGCCGGTGCCGCCTGGGCGGACTGGCTCTTCATGGTCGGCCTGGCCGGGATCGGTGTCGCCCTACTGCTCGGCATCGGGATGCGGGTCGCCGCAGTGGCCGGTGGGCTGCTGCTGGTCCTGATGTGGACCGCAGTGCTGCCTCCGGAGAACAACCCCTTCATGGACGACCACCTGATCTACGCCGCGGTGCTGGCGGTCCTGGCTCTGGTCAACGTCGGCGACACAGTGGGCCTCGGCCGGGTGTGGGCGGCACTGCCGATCGTCCGGCGGATGCCCTGGCTCCGGTGAACCACCGCAACACCCCTCGGCGGGCGTCACCAACACCGGTGACGCCCGCCGCGTCGTGGTGACCCACCACCGGTGAATCCGCAGCGCCACCGGGGTCGGCGACGCCCGATCGGCGGATGGATTACGGGGCAGGTGGCGGGTCCGCCGCACATCGGTGCGGGGTGATCCGGCAGGATCGACGGTGACCGGACACATCACCCAACACGGCAGGAGATCCCCGCATGAACCAGGCAGCAGGCGCCCGATCGGGTAAGCCGGAGGTTGGTCCGATCGAGGGTGCACCGCCGGCCGACCTCGTGATCGAGGACATCACCGTGGGCGACGGCCCGCAGGCCGAGCCGGGCCAACTGGTCAGCGTGCACTACGTCGGCGTGTCGCACTCGACCGGCGGCGAGTTCGACTCGTCCTGGAACCGGGGCGAGGCGTTCGACTTCCCGCTCGGCGGCGGTCAGGTCATCGCCGGCTGGGACCAGGGCGTCGCCGGCATGCGGGTCGGCGGTCGCCGCCGGCTGACCATCCCGCCGCACCTGGGGTACGGCGACCGGGGCGCCGCCGGCGTCATCAAGCCGGGCGAGACGCTGATCTTCGTCGTCGACCTGCTCGGCGTGCGCTGACCGAACGTCGGGGGTCGCCGGCCCACGCCGGCGGCCCCGCGGCCCGATCAGGGGCCGCACCTCGTCGACCGGGGTCAGGCGGCCAGTTGCAGGTCGGTGGTCGCGACCACGGGGCGACGCGCGGCCTCGATCGCCAGGGCCGGCTCCAGAATCGTCATGACGCGGTGCAGCCCGCTGACCCGCAGCACCCGCGCCACCACCGGGCTCGGGTCGACCAGGACCAACTCGCCACCGCAGGCCCGGACGCGCAGATGCGCGGCGAGCAGCGTGCGGACGCCAGCCGCGGAGAGCAGCCGCAGCTCGGACATGTCCAGTTGAAGCACCGGCCGGGCCGGCGCGGACCACAGCGCGGACCGGAACGCGGCCACGGTGGCGATGTCGACCTCGCCGGCCACCCGCATGAGGACCAGTTGGTCACCCACGCTGACCTGCACGTCGAGCCGGTCGCTGTGCTCTTCCATGCCAAGAAATCTAGCCGCCACCACCGACACTTTCGTCGCCGCGCGGAGTGATTCCGGGTACGCCCAGGGGCATACCCCGAGACGCCCCACCTCCCTCTCGGGGTGGAGTCAGGGGCCCCGCGCGGCGCGCCGCGCGGGCGCGGAGTTCGGGGGTCGCCGGCGGCCGGGTGGAGAATAGGTCGATGCTGATCCCCCGGCCCCGGCCGCCCCGGCTGATCCGTCCCGTCCGCGAGCCGGCGACCAGCCCTCCGGCGCTGGCCGGGGCGTGGGCCCCAACCGACCGCCGGCTCGACCAGGCCGAGTTGCTTCCCCTCCCCACGGGCGCCGTCGGCCCCGAGGACGTGCTGGTCGACGGCGCCGGGCGGGTGATCAGCGGCGACGAGGACGGTCGGCTCTGGTGGTGGCCGGTCGACGCGCGGGCCGGCACCCGGCCCCAACTGCTGGCCGAGACCGGTGGCCGTCCGCTCGGCATCGAGCTGGACCCGTCCGGCGAGGCCCTGGTGGTCTGCGACGCGTACCGCGGGTTGCTGCGGGTCACACCGGACGGCGCGGTACGCGAACTGACCGGAACGGCACCCCCGGTGCACCTGGCCAACAACGCGACGGTGGGCCGTGACGGCACCATCTACTTCACCGACAGCTCCGATCGGTTTCCGGTCTCACACTGGAAGCGCGACCTGCTGGAGCACCGCCCCAACGGTCGGGTGCTGGCCCACCATCCGGGCAGTGGCCGCACCGAGGTGGTGACCGACGGGCTGTACTTCCCCAACGGGATCGCGCTGACCCCGGACGAGTCGGCGCTGATGCTCGTGGAGACCAGCACCCACCGCCTGCTGCGCGTCGAGCTGAGCGGCGGTGTGCGGGTCCTCGCCGACCTGCCCGCGTACCCGGACAATCTCGCCTCGGTGGGTGACGGGACGTACTGGATCGCGCTGCCCAGCCCCCGGGTGCCGATCGCCGAGCGGCTGCTGCCCCATCCCCGGCTGCGTCAGATCGCCGCTCTGCTGCCCGACGCCATGCAGCCGCAGCCACGCCGCTACGGGCTGGTCGCGCTGGTCGACGGCGCGGGCGCGGTCCGCCGGACGCTGCACGGCCCGAACGGGCACTACTCGATGATCACCGGGGTACGTCAGCACGGCGACCAGCTCTGGTTGGGCAGCCTGACCGGGTCCGGGGTGGCCCGCGTACCCCTGGGGTGATGGCCGACAGGGCCGGTCCGCCGTCGTGGCGGGCCGGCCCTGTCCCTACCGCAGTCGGTGACTCAGCGGCCGCTGACCGAGGGCGCTGGCGCGGGCGATCCGCCGGCCACCGCGCCCGGGTGCGCCGGGGCGACCGGCGCGGGCTTGAGGCCGGGCGGCACCGGCAGGGCGCTGCCCCGGACGAACTCGTCCCAGCTCACGTTCCAGGCGGTCCAGCCGTTGCCCGGCTGCAGTTCCACCTCGGTGCCCTTTACGGTGATCAGATCACCGACCTGCGTGACCCCCATCAACCAGTCGGCCGCCGTGGCGGAGACGTTCGCGCAACCGTGCGAGACGTTGGTGCTGCCCTGGTCCCCCTCCGACCAGGGGGCGGAGTGGATGAACTCGCCGCCCCAGGTGTAGCGCTGGGCGTCGTCGACGTCGACCACGTAGCCGCCGTTGGGCTCACCGCGGGTGTCGAAGGTGGTCCGCTCGTGCTTCTCCATGATCACCATCTTGCCGCTGGAGCTGGGCGTGCTCGGCTTGCCCATGCTGACCGGGATCCGGCGGATCTGCTTGCCGTCGCGCAGCACGGTCATCTGCTTGGTGGCATTGTCGATCTCCAGCGAGACCTGTCGTCCGATCTTGGAGGTCGCGGTCCGCTCGGCGTCGCCGACCTTGTCCTTACCGATCGGCAGACCCTCCAGACCGGCCCGGACGCTGATGGTGGTCCCCGGCTTCCAGAAATCGGGCGCCCGGTAATAGACCTGACTTCCATCCTCAAGCCACGACCAGGCGCCCGGCTGCGGCGGATTGGTCTTTACGAACAACCGCCGCTGCACATCCGCCCTGGCCTCTTTCGGAATTCCCGGGTCGAACGCCACCGTTACCGGCATCGCGGTGCCGTACGTCCGATTGCCGACGAAATAGAGGGTGCTGGTGATCTGCGGTTTGGTCGATTTGGCCATCGTCGTGAACGTGGTGGTGCGGGTCGTGGTCGCACCGGAGTCGCCGGTCGCTGTCACCTCGGCGGTGTAGGTCCGCCGTGGTTGCAGCGGGGCGCTCGGCACCCAGCCGGAGCCGTCCTCGCGTGGCTCGGCGTTGACCTGCTTGCCCTTGTCGTCGGTGAGGCGTACGCCGGTGACCCGCCCGCCCTTGACCACGGTGCCCACCTCGGCGCTGAGCGGGATGTCGCGCGCCTTGTCGCCTGGTGTCACGGCGAGTTCCGGCGCGGCGGCGTGCTTCTTGGCCGAGCCGGTCGCCGACTCCCGCTCGGCGGTGCACGCACCCAGGACGAGTGGTGCGGCCGCGATGGTTACCGCCAACAGCGTCAATCGCCGCCTAGACGTCATGTTTCATTCCCCCCGTTTCGACTTCCCTCCGCCACATTCTGACCCGCCCAACAGGAGTATCCGCCGTATTCAGAAATAATCGTCGGCGCATTTACCGGAGCATTTTCCAGCAATGTTCCCATTGGCGGAACAGGCGTTCAACCGACCCGTGTCAGGCACTTTGCTCCGCTTGAGCGAAGCAACGTCGACTGTCCGAATGACGGCCGGACGACGGCACCTGGGGCCGGGTCGGACGGCTCGTGACCCACTCGGGTTGCATGAAGTCGCGGCATCAGGACGTCTCGGATGCCGCGACTTCCGTGAAACCGAGTGGATCACGAGCCCGGGCGCGGGAGGTACCGACCGGGGCGGCGCACCTCGTGGGCGGACTTTTGTCAACTGGAGCGAAGCTTCTGCCGAACGCGACAAAGCTTTGCCTTCGTCCAGAGGCAAGGGTAAGGTCACGATTCAGATAGAGGGTTGCCCATTCGTCGATCAACTTGCCGCCACCTCTGCCGGGTCGCCGCGTTCCGCTCCCGATGGGTCCGGGCCGCACTCGCGCGCCGTCCCTCACCGTCCTGCCGAGGCCCGCCTCCGGCGGTTCGGCGCGTCCGGCAGACGGCAGCCAGGTCGACCGCCGCCGACGGCGTACCAGCCGTCAGGAAGGGACCACCACCATGGATCAACAAGACAACCGACCGGGGCCGACACCGGCATCCGAACCGGTCAGCCGGCGTGGAGTGCTGCGCGCCGCGACCGTCTCCGCGGCCGCCGTCGGCGCCGCCGGTCTGCTTGCCAGCCCGGCCACCGCCGCACCCGGCGCAGCCGGCGGGCAGGCCCAGGGCCGCCGCCGGGTGCCGGTGGACCGGATCAGCATTCAGCTCTACACCCTGCGTGATCAACTCGCCGTCGACCTGCCCGGCACCCTGGACGCGCTGCGCCGGATCGGCTATCGGCGAGTCGAGCACGCCGGTTTCGTCGGACGCACCGCCGCACAGTTCCGGACCGCGCTCGACGAGGCCGGGCTACGTTCCACCTCCGGGCACGTCGGCATCCCGCAGCCGTTCGACGCCGCCACCTGGGAGCAGGCCCTCGCCGACGCCAACGTGGTGGGCTGCAAGAAGATCGTCCACCCGTACTTCGGTCGGGACGCGAGCGGTCAGCCGATCCGGGACCCTGCCGTCTACCGGGCCCTGGCCCGGGACCTGAACCGCGCCGGTCGGCTCGCCGAACGCGCGGGGCTCGACTTCGGCTACCACAACCACCAACTCGAGTTCGTGCCGCTGACCGGCGGCTCGACCGGGTTCGACATCCTCAGCTCGCAGACCGATCCCCGGCTGGTCCACTTCGAGCTCGACCTCTACTGGGCCTGGCGGGGCGCCCACGACCCGGTCGACGTGATCCGGGCCAACCGCGGCCGAATCCGCCAGGTGCACGTCAAGGACCTCGACGTCGAGGCTGGCTTCGCCGACCTCGGCGACGGCGTCATCGACTTCGGCCGGATCTTCGCTCACGAGCGGGAGGCCGGCATCGAGGAGTACATCGTGGAGCGTGACGACGCGGGCACCGCGCCGCGCTCCCCCGCCGACGCCCTGGACACCGCCCGCGTCGGCTTCGACTATCTCGCCTCACTTCGGTACTGAAACCACCTCGGGGGACACACTTGATGAACAGGACCGCACTCGCGTCCGCCCTGCTGCTGGTGACGGCCGGCCTGGCCGCACCACCGTCGGCAGCGGCCGCGGCGCCCGCCGCGCCGCCGGACAGCAGCTTCCAGAAAGTGACGCTGAACGACTTCCCGGGCGAGCCGATGAGCCTCGCCGTTCTGCCCGACCTGCGGGTGCTGCACACCTCCCGCACCGGTGAGGTCCGCATCCACGACCCGCGCACCGGGCTGAACACCCTCGCCGCCGACATCCCGGTGTACGAGCACGACGAGGAAGGCTTGCAGGGGGTCGCCATCGACCCGAACTTCGCCCAGAACAAGTGGGTGTACCTCTACTACTCGCCGCCGATGGACACACCGGTGGACGACCCGGCCACCCCCGACGTCAACGAGGGGGACGCGCCGGAGACCGGCACCGCGGCGGACTGGCAGCGGTTCAAGGGCGCGCTGCGGTTGTCCCGGTTCAAGCTCGACGGGATGCGGCTGAACCTCGCCAGCGAGCAGCAGATCATCGACGTGCCGACCGACCGGGGCATCTGCTGCCACGTCGGCGGTCAGATCGACTTCGACAGCAAGGGAAACCTGTACCTGTCGACAGGTGACGACACCAACCCGTTCGCCTCCGACGGCTACATCCCGATCGACGAGCGGGCCGACCGCAACCCGGCGTACGACGCCCAGCGCAGCTCGGCCAACACCAACGACCTGCGCGGCAAGCTGCTGCGCATCAAGCCGAAGGCCGGTGGCGGTTACACGGTGCCGGCGGGCAACCTGTTCAAGCCCGGCACGGCGAAGACCCGCCCCGAGATCTACGCGATGGGGCTGCGCAACGCGTTCCGGTTCGCCGTCGACCGGCGCACCGACAACGTCTACCTGGGCGACTACTCCCCGGACGCCTCCAACCCGAACCCGGAGCGCGGGCCGGCCGGGCACGGCCGGTGGATGCTCGTCGACAAGCCGGCGAACTACGGCTGGCCGTACTGCGTGACGCCGACGATCGCCTACCGCGACTACGACTTCGCCACCGGCCAGTCCGGCAAGAAGTTCAACTGCGCGCGCCCGGTCAACGACTCGCCGCACAACACCGGCAAGCGCCAGCTGCCGCCGGTCGAGCAGCCGGAGGTCTGGTACCCCTCCGCGGCCTCGGGTGACTTCCCGCAGCTGGGCGCCGGCGGCATCGGCCCGATGGGTGGCCCGGCGTACGACTACGACGGGACCAGCACGTCGCGTACGCGCTGGCCGGCCTACTACGACGGGGTGCCGCTGTTCTACGAGTGGACCCGCGACTACATCAAGGAGTTCCGCCTCGACTCCGACGGCGACGTCAAGGACATTCGCCCGGTGGTGCCGTCGCTGGTGGTGGACAACCCGATGGACATGGAGTTCGGCCCGGACGGCGCGCTCTACGTGCTGGAGTACGGCGACGGCTACTTCGCCGAGAACCCGGACGCGCAGCTGTCCCGGATCGACTTCGTCCGGGGCAACCGGACGCCGATCCCGAAGATCAGCGCCGACCCGACCGTGGGGCAGGCCCCGCTGACCGTCGCGTTCTCCAGCGCCGGCACGACCGACCCGGACGGCGACAAGCTGAGCTACGCGTGGGACTTCAACGCGGACGGGTCGGTGGACAGCACCGCTCCGAACGCGACCTGGACGTTCCCGAGGAACGGCTCGTACACGCCGACGCTGAAGGTGACCGACCGCACCGGACGGTCCGCCTCGGCATACCTGCCGCTGGTGGTCGGGCCGACCGCACCGCTGGTCGAGTTCGTCGCCCCGGTGGCCGGTCAGCCGTTCGAGTTCGGGCAGACGGTCGCGTACGAGGTGAAGGTCACCGACGACCTGCCGGTGGACTGCTCGCGGGTGAAGGTCACCTACGTGCTCGGGCACGATGAGCACGGGCACCCGCTCTCCACCTCGACGGGTTGCTCCGGGACGATCCCCACCTTCCTCGACGGTGGGCACAGCGGCGCGGACAACCTGACCGCGGTGTTCGTCGCGGAGTACACCGACGCGCCGACCGACCCGGGCGTACCCCCGCAGTCCGCCTCGGCGACGGTGGTGCTGGACCCGACCCCGGTGGCCGGCCTGGCCGGCTGACCAACTCAACCAGGACAGCGGCGGCGGTCGGATCCTTCCGGCCGCCGCCGCACGTCGTTCAGCTCCAGTCGCTGTCCAGGTGGTTGTCCCGCCACCGTCCGCCCACCGGCGGGGTGTCCAGCCGCATCCCGTCCTCGGCGTTGCCGGCGAGGTCGTTGTCCTCGACCCGGCAGTCCACGCAACTGCCCCGCCCGGTGATCCACAGCCCGTGCGTCTGGGTCTGGTTGTCGTGGTTGTCCCAGATCCGGTTTCCGCGGATGGTGGCCGAGTCGAACGCCGCGTTGATGGTGATGCCGGCCCGCTGCCCGGGTGCGGGGTCGAGCTCGTACCCGCAGCCCGGCGGCGGCACGGCCCCGCTCCACGCCGTGAACGCGTCCGGGCGGACCGGGGCCAGGGTGAGTTCGTCGCCGGTGTTGGCGGCCACCGTGGCCACGGACCGGCCGACCCGCAGGATCTTGCCGCGGTGCCCGTCGTGCGGCCAGTCGGCGGTGCGGTCCACCAGGCTCCGCTCGCTGTAGCGGACGGCTTCGCCCGCACCGCCGGCGGCCCGGCCGTACTGCCGCCCGTTGTTGCGGATCCGGTTGTTGAGAAGGACCGCGTCGCTCATCTGGTGGTCGATCCGGACCGCGTCGAGGCCGTTGCCCCAGAACTCATTGCTCTCGATCACCACGTCCCGGATCGGGCCCTGGTAACCGCGCCTGAGGTCGCGGGAGTGGTAGCCGTGCTGGCCGTTGCCGCTGATCCGGTTGCCCCGGACGATGTACGGTCCGGGGCTGTTGCCGAGGCTGATCCCGTCGCGCAGGTTGCCGTCGATGACGCAGTCCGTGACGAGTCCGCCCCGCCCGGCCACTGTCGAGGTGCCCTGCGACGACACGTCGAAGCCGGCCTCCAGGTTTCCGGTCATGGTGCAGGCGGAAACAATCAGGCCGTCGGCGCCCCAGTCGGAGATGCCGAAACGGTTGCCCTGACTGTGGCAGCCGATGATGCGGTAGCCGCGCGGGGGCGTCCAGTAGTCCTTCTGCAGCTCCAGGAAGATGCCGTTCGTGCCGTTGGCCAGGGCGGTGCAGTTGGCGATGGTCAGCCGCTCCACCGCTCCCCAGCCGCCGATGCCGATCCCGATGCCGGCGCCGCCCATCTGCTCGCCGTTGTCCAGTCGGCCACAGCCGACCACCACCACACCGTCGATCAGGGAGTCCTGGAGGAAGTCGCAGCCCAGCCCGCTGGCCGCGGTGTGGTGGATGTAGAGGTTACGGAAGACACCCCGCACCACGTACTGCAGGCCGAGGCCCTTGGCCAGGTAGTTGTACTCGGCCATGGCGACGCCGGAGCCGTCGATCTGGAAGTCGGAGAAGGTGCAGTCGGCGATGTGCCGGTCCCGGTCGGCGCCGTGCTGCACCGTGGTCCAGAAGGCCAACGGGGTCGGGTCGGCCCGGTTGCCCTCATTGCTGAGCATGAACCGGGTCGCCGCCGGGCCGGCCCCGATCAGCGACACCCCGCTGCGCCACACCGTGCCCGCGTCCCGGATCGAGTAGATGCCCGGGGGGCAGTAGATGACCCGGGCCCGCCCGTCCGAGGCGTACCCGGCGCCGAGGCGGTCCACCAGGGCGGCCAGCGCCGGCTGGTCGTTGGTCGAGCCGTCGCCGGTCAGCCCGTACTCCAGCGCGTCGCAGTACAGCGGCGCGCCGGCGGCGGCGGGCCGCCGCACCCGGACCGAGTTCAGTAGCAGCTCGTTCGCCACGGCCACAGGCCGGCTCCCTTCGACGCGTTCGGTGCGCGCCGACTTCCCATTGACACCGCCGGGAAACCCCCGGCCCGAACACACCGCCGGGAAACCCCCGGACGTGCACCGGCCCCGGCGCCGCACGGGCAGCGCCGGGGCCGGGGGTACGCGTCAGACGGCGGCGATCAGCAGCGCCGGGCGCTCCACGCAGTCGGCGACGTGCCGCAGGAAGCCACCGGCCACGCCGCCGTCGCAGACGCGGTGGTCGAAGGTGAGGCTGAGCTGGGTGACCTTGCGGACGGCGAGTTGACCGTCGACCACCCACGGCTTGTCCACGATCCGCCCGACCCCGAGCAGGGCCGCCTCGGGGTGGTTGATGATCGGCGTGGAGCCGTCGACGCCGAACACCCCGTAGTTGTTCAGCGTGAAGGTGCCACCGGTCAGCCGGGCCGGCGGGAGGCTGCCGGCCCGCGCGGCGGCGGTGGTCGCCGCCAGTTCGGCGGCGAGTTCGGCGGTGGTGAGCCGCTGGGCGTCGCGCAGCACCGGCACCAGCAGTCCCCGGTCGGTCTGCGCGGCGATGCCGAGGTGCACCCCGGCGGACTGGACGATCCGCTGCCCCTCGGTGTCGACCCGGGCGTTGAGCTGCGGGAACCGGCGCAGCCCGCTGAGGCAGATCCGGGCCAGGAGGGCCAGGATGCTCACCGGCGCGTCGGGGGTCGCCGCGTTGATCGCGGCGCGGGTCTCCAGCAGCCCGGTGGCGTCCACGTCGACCCAGATGGTCACCTCCGGGATCTCCCGCCGGCTGCGGGAGAGTTTGTCGGCGATCACCTTGCGGACGCCGGTGAGCGGGACGATCACGTCGCCGTCCCCGGCGGGGGCGGCGGCGACCTGCGGGTCCGGCACGGCGGCGAGCCGGGCGGTGGGGGCGGTCAGCGCGGCCTCGACGTCGGCGCGGCGGATCACGCCCCCGGGCCCGGTGCCCCGCACGGTGCCGAGGTCGACGCCGTGCTCGCGGGCCAGCCGCCGCACGATCGGCGAGATGACCAGCGCGGTGCTCCCGGTCGGGCCGGCCGGTGCGACGACCGGCGCCGAACCCGGGTTCGCCGGGCTGCTCCCGGCGGCAGTGTCAGGTGTCGCGCCCGGCGGGTAGTCGGTCGGCTCGGGCGCCACCGCCAGACGGGGGCGACGCCGACGGCGGGTCGCGCCGCCGTGGCCGGTGCCGTACCCGATCAGCACGTTGCCGGAGCCAGCCCGCTCCTCCTCCCGGTAGGTGGCGTGCCCGGCGGGCTCGTCGCCCCCGTCCAGCGGCGCGATGGTGATCAGCGGCTGGCCGACCGGGCGTACCTCACCGGCCGCGCCGTGCAGGGTGACCACCCGGCCGGCGTACGGGCACGGCACGTCGACGACGGCCTTGGCGGTCTCCACCTCGACCACGCTCTGGTCGACGGTGACCACGTCACCCACGGCGACCCGCCACTCGACGATCTCGGCCTCACTCAGCCCCTCGCCCAGGTCGGGCAGGAGGAACACCTGCGTCCGTTCGACGGTGGTCATGCCGCCGCCCAACGCGCGTCCGGCTGGTCGTCCCACTGCAGGCGGGCCACCGCGTCGAGCACCCGGTCCACGCCGGGCAGGTGGGTGTGCTCCAGCATCGGCGCCGGGTACGGGATGTCCAGCCCGGCGACCCGCAGCACCGGGGCGTGCAGCGCGTGAAAGCAACGCTCCTGCACCCGGGCGGCGATCTCCGCGCCGACACCGGCGAAGCCGGGGGCCTCCTGGATCACCACGCACCGACCGGTGCGCCGGACCGAGGCGGTGATGGTGGCGTCGTCGAACGGCACGATGGTCCGCACGTCGACGACCTCCAGGTCCCACCCCTCCTCCCGGGCGGCCTCGGCGGCCTCCAGCGCGACCGGCACCGCCGGCCCGTACGCCACCAGGGTGGCGTCGCGACCGGGCCGGCGCACGACGGCCCGGCCGAACGGCTCGGCCCGCGTCGGCAACTCAGCCTCGGCGCTGGCGAAGTAGAGCTTCTTGGGCTCCATGAAGACCACCGGGTCGGGGTCGTCGATCGCCTCGCGCAGCAGCGAGTACGCGTCCTCGACGGTGGCCGGGGTGACCACCTTCAGCCCGGGGGTGTGCGCGTAGTACGCCTCGGACGAGTCGCAGTGGTGCTCGACCCCGCCGATCCCGCCCGCGTACGGCACCCGGATGACGATCGGCACGCTCAGCGCGCCCCGGGTGCGGTTGCGCAGCTTCGCCACGTGCGAGGCGATCTGCTCGAACGCCGGGTACGCGAACGCGTCGAACTGCATCTCGACCACCGGCCGCAGGCCGGACATGGCCAGGCCGACGGCGAAACCGACGATGCCGGCCTCGGCGAGCGGGGTGTCGAAGCAGCGCTTCTCACCGAAGCGGCCCTGCAGGCCGTCGGTGATCCGGAAGACGCCGCCGAGCGCGCCGACGTCCTCGCCGAAGACGACAACCCGGTCGTCGGCGGCGAGCGCGTCGGCGAGCGCGGTGTTGAGCGCCTTCGCCATGGTGGTGGCCATCAGGCGTCACCCTCCTCGGCGCGAGCGGCGGTCAGCTCGGCGCGGACCAGCTCACGCTGTTCGATCAGCTGCGGGGTGGGCTCGGCGTAGACGTGGTCGAAGAGGCTCAGCGGGTCGACAGTGGGCTGCTCGTTCATCCGGGTCCGCAGGTCCGCCGCGTACGACTCGGCCTGCTCGGCGATCTCGGCGACCGCCGCGTCGTCGAGCACACCGCGTGCCCGCAGGTAGGTCTCCAGCCGGGTGATCGGATCCCGGTCCCGCCAGGCGTCGACCTCGGCGCCGTCGCGGTAGCGACTGGCGTCGTCGGCGTTGGTGTGCGGCTCCATCCGGTAGGTGTGCGCCTCGACCAGGAACGGCCCCTTGCCGGCCCGGGCGTGCGCGACCGCGCGGGTGAGCACGGCGAGCACCGCGACCGGGTCGTTGCCGTCGACCTGCTCGCTGGGTACGCCGTAGCCGACGCCCTTGTAGGCCAGCGACGGCGCGGCGGTCTGGCGCGACAGCGGGACGCTGATCGCGTACCGGTTGTTCTGCACGAAGTAGACCACCGGCGCCTTGAACACGGCGGCGAAGTTGATCCCCTCGTGAAAGTCGCCCTCGCTGGTGGCACCGTCGCCGATGAAGGCCAGCGCCACGGTGTCGCGACCCTGGTACGCCTCGCCGTGCGCCAGCCCGGCGGCGTGCACGCACTGGGTCGCGAGGGGGGTGCACTGCGGTGCGGTGCGGACCTCGGTCGGGTCGTAGCCGCAGTGCCAGTCGCCGCGCAGCAGGGTGAGTACCTCGACCGGGTCGATGCCCCGGGCAACCAGCGCGGTCGACTCGCGGTAGGTGGGAAAGACCCAGTCGGTGTCGCGGACCGCGAGGACCGCGCCGACCTGGCATGCCTCCTGGCCTCGCGAGGACGGGTAGACGGCGAGCCGGCCCTGCTTGGTCAGGGCGGTCGCCTGGGTGTCGAAGCGGCGGCCGAGCACCATCCGGCGGTACAGCTCGCGCAGCACCTCGGCGGCGGGTTCGGGGTAGTCGGCGCGAGCGGGCAGCGGCGTGCCGTTCTCGGCGAGCAGGCGGACCGGCTCGACGTCCGGCAGCAACGAGCGGGCCGGGTCGGGCGGGGTGACCGTTCGACGGGCGCGCGGGGATGCCCTGCGGACCGCCTGGGGAGTGGTCATCACGGCGGAACCTCCTGGGACGTGTGGTGGGCCTATGCTTCCGCCTGTTGGATGATTGACTCAAGATCGACGCGGAAGGCGGGACGGTTGGCATGCGGAGGGCCGGTCAGTGAGCCAGGAGACCGCCGACGAAGCGAGCCGGGGCGCGGGATCGGGACGATCGGCCAGATCCCTGGACGAGGTCGACCGGCGGATCCTCGACGAGCTGGTCCGCGACGGTCGGACGTCGGTGCGCACCCTCGCCGAACGGATCCACATCTCCCGCACCAACGCGTACGCGCGGGTGGAGCGGTTGCTCCGCGACGGGGTGATCACCGGGTTCCGGGCCCAGGTGGCACCCGCGGCGGCCGGGCTGGGCACGTCGGCGTACATCGCCCTGACCATCGAGCAGAACACCTGGCGGGAGGTGTCGGCCGAGCTGGCCCGGGTGCGCTACATCGAGCACGCCGCGCTGCTCGGCGGTGACCACGACGTGCTCGCGCTGGTGCGCGCCCCGGACAACGCGGCGCTGCGCGATGTGGTGCTGGGCCGGGTGCAGAGCATTCCCGGGGTGCTGTCCACCCGCACCTGGCTGGTCTTCGAGGAGTTCGACGGGACTGGCAGCCCCTGGGCGTGACCGGCCGGGCTCAGCGCTCCGGCGGGGCCTCCAGCCCGTCGCGGTCGGCCAACTCCAGCAACGGCTCCAGTGAGTGCCGGTCGCCGTCCAGGCCGGCGTGCGGGTCGCCGCGCTCGGCGAACCGGGCCGGCATACTGAGCACGTCGAAGTCCTCCGGGCGGGCCTGGTCCAGCTCCGACCAGTCCAACGGCGCCGAAACCAGCGCGGCCGGCGTCGGTCGGATCGAGTACGCCGAGGTCACCGTGTGGTCCCGGGCCATCTGGTTGTAGTCGACGAAGACCGGCCGGTCCCGCTGCTCGCGCCACCAGGTGGTGGTGACCAGGTCCGGCAGCCGACGCTGCATCTCCCGGCCGAGCGCGAGCACCGCCCGACGGCAGTCACCGAAGCTCCACCGCGGCTCGATCGACAGGTAGACGTGCAGGCCACGACCGCCGGTGGTCTTCGGGTAGCCGGTCATGCCCAGCTCGGCGAGGAACGCCCGCACCTCGTGCGCCACCGGCACCACCTGCTCGAAGCCGACGCCGGGCATCGGGTCCAGGTCGATGCGCAGCTGGTCGGGGCGTTCCACGTCGGCGGCGGTGACCGGCCACGGGTGGAACCGCAGGGTGCCCAGGTTGGCCGCCCAGATGACCACTGCCAGCTCGCTCGGCGCGACCTCGTCGGCGGTACGGCCACTGGGAAAGGTGATGTGCGCGGTCCGCACCCACTCGGGCGCCCCCGCCGGCAGCCGCTTCTGGTAGAACGCGTCGCCCCGGTTGGTCTGCCGGGTGGCGATCGTCGCGCCCTCGAAGACACCGCGGGGCCAGCGTTCCAGCATGGTGGGCCGGTCCCGCAGCGCGCGCAGGATGCCGTCACCCACCGCCAGGAAGTAGTTGACCACGTCCAGCTTGGTCAGCCCACGCTCCGGGAAGTACGGCTTGTCGGGGCTGGAGACGCGGACCAGCCGCTCCCCCACCTGGATCTCCTCCGCCGCCGTCGCCATCTGCCGAGGGTACGACGCGCAGGCACGCCGTACGGCCATCGAATGGACACCCGTGCAGCGCGGCGGCGGAACTGTCCGGCGGCGGCGGGGCTGGCGCACCCGGTCAGGTGATCAGCAGCACGCCCACCACGATCATTGGCAGCCCGACGAAGAGGAAGATGCCGACGCCGGTGAGCACCTGGCCACCGTCGGTCGTCTCCCGTTCCGGTGCGGCGCCAAAGGTGGCGCGCGGGCCGAGCATGCCCATCCGGCTCAGCGTCAGGTCGCCCGTCACGCCGATGAGCCCGCCCACCACCACCAAGCCGATGCCCAGCCGGTTGGTGTAGGCACCGCCGGCGATCGCCACCCAGATCGCTGCCGCGACGGCGACCAGCACCCCGCCCATCACGAACATCAGAAACGCTTCCCGCAAACCTCGCACGACGGTCACCGTCGACACCCCCCCCCGTTGGCTGTCGAGCACATTGTTCCCCATCAACCCCTCGCGGCGCTGCCCCGAAGGACGGCGCTGGCCTGCACGGTCGTCAGGCGGCGTGCGATCGGCCGGGCCACGGTTACCGCCGTGGGCACCCGGGTAGGGGGTCGGCATGGCGGAACTGGCGACGCTCTGGATCATCCGGCACGGTGAGAGCACCGCGAACGTGGCGGCGACACACGCCGAGGCGACCGGTGAGGAGCTGATCGGCCTCAGGAACCGCGACGCCGACGTGCCGCTCTCCCCCACCGGGGAGGAGCAGGCCCAGGCCACCGGTCGTTGGCTGGCCGGGCTTGCCCCGGACCGTCGGCCGGACGTGGCGGTGGTCTCGCCGTACCTGCGGGCAGTCTCCACCGCCGAGTTGGCACTGCACGGCACCGACATCCCGGTGAGCCGGGACGAGCGGCTGCGCGACCGGGAGCTCGGCATCCTCGACGGGCTGACCGGCCACGGGGTACGTCAGCGGTACCCGGACGAGGCCGCGCGCCGGGAACGACTCGGCAAGTTCTACTACCGGCCGCCGGGCGGAGAGTCCTGGACGGACGTGGCGCTGCGGTTGCGCACGCTCCTCGGCGACCTGCGCCGAGACCACGAGGGCCAGCGTGTTCTGCTCTTCGGCCACGACGCGCTGGTCTTTCTGCTGCGCTACCTGATCGAGGGGCTGACCGAGACGGACCTGATGGCGCTGACCCGCCAGCACGTGATCGCCAACTGCTCCATCACCGACTGGTCCGCCGACGCGGAGCAGCGGCTGACGCTTGCCGGCTTCAACGAGGTGGGCCACCTGCACCGACAGGGCGCCCAGCCCACCAGGGAGGACGAGATCCATGCCGAGCCGGTCTGAGGTGAAGGTGATCACGCCGGGTCTGCTGCGGGACTGGGCGCTGCCGGTGCCGGTCGGTGGGAAGGAGAGCCGGGGCACCGTGCTGGTGGTCGGCGGTTCCCGTTTCACGCCGGGTGCGGTGCTGCTCGCCGGGGTTGCCGCGTTGCGCGCCGGGGCCGGGGTGCTCCAGCTCGCCGCCGCCGAGTCCACCGCCGCCGCGCTGAGCATCCAGGTGCCCGAGGCGTTGGTGGTCGGCCTGCCGGAGACCGCCGACGGCGCGGTGGCCGCCGACCGGGACGGCCAGCTCGGCGACCTGGTCGGGCAGGCCGACGTGGTGGCGATCGGGCCGGGTCTGAAGGCGATCGACGAGACCAACCGCCTGCTGGACCTGGTCCTGGAGGCGGCGCGTCCGGACACGTCGCTGGTGCTCGACGCGTACGCCCTCGGCGCGCTCAGCCACGCACCGGACCTACTGGTCGGCTCGGGTCGACCCGTGGTGCTCACCCCCAACGTCACCGAGGCCGGGCACCTGCTCGGGCGGGACCCGGGCGACGACCTGGACGCCGAGGCGGCCGAGGTGGCCGCCCGGTACGAGGCGGTCGTGTCGCTGTACGGGCACGTGGCCGCCCCGGACGGGCGGGGTTGGCGGGAGGAGAGCGGCGACGCCGGGTTGGGCACCTCCGGCAGCGGGGACGTGCT
Organism: Micromonospora inaquosa; assembly: GCF_003857055.1. Lineage (GTDB taxonomy): Bacteria > Actinomycetota > Actinomycetes > Mycobacteriales > Micromonosporaceae > Micromonospora > Micromonospora inaquosa. Next base: position 38,885 of record NZ_QGSZ01000190.1, read on the forward strand.
CGCCGGGTTGCTGGCGGGGCTGCTGTCGCGGGGTGCCGAGCCGGCGCAGGCGGCCTGCTGGGGCTCGTTCGCGCACTCGGTGAGCGGCCAACGGCTGATCCCCCGCTACGGCCGGATCGGCTTTCTGGCCCGGGAGTTGCTCGACGAGATCCCCCGCACCCTCGCCATGGTCTGAGGCGGTTTCACCTGTTTCCGTATTCGGCGTGGGGGTACCGGAACCACACCAGCCGAGACTTTTCAGGGAGGTCATACCGGTGTCGACCGATGCCATCGTCCTGCTCAAAGAGGACCACAAGGAAATGCGCCGCCTGTTCAAGGCCTTCCAGGACGCCGAGGAGGGGCCGGCGAGTCAGCGGCAGAAGCTGGTGGACCAGATCCTGGAGGCGCTGACGGTGCACACCTATCTGGAGAACGAGGTGATGTACCCGGAGGTCCGCCGGCTGCTGCCCGACCTGGAGGACGACATCCTCGAGTCGTACGAGGAACACCACGTCGCCGACGTGCTCTGCGCCGAACTGGCCGCCATGGACGCCGGCGACGAGCGGTTCAACGCCAAGACGACAGTGCTGATCGAGAACGTCACCCACCACGTCGAGGAGGAAGAGCAGGAGTGGTTCCCCAAGGTCCGCGACGCGCTGGGCCGCAAGCAGCTCCAGGAGATCGGCGAGAAGATGATCGCGCTGCGCGCGGACGCGCCGCGTACCCCCACCGCGCCGAAGGCGATCAAGAAGGCGCTCGATGCGGTGACGGCCTGAGGTCGCCGCTCACACCGAAGGGCCCGGCACCCTGCCGGGCCCTTCGGCGCACCTCGACGGGTCGCCTCCAGGAGGGCGGCCCGAACGACCAGGCCCGGCCCGGTAGGATCGGCCCAGGCCGTTACTGGCGCGTGGGGATGGAAAACCATCGGGGAGCGGCCTCGTCACGTGGACGTTTGCCGAGCGCCTGGGCCTTCCCGCACGTCTGTTGGAGGTCGCATGTCCCGCAACGCCGAGTCCACCGCATTCCGGAGCGCCCTTGAGGTGATCCGGGCCGTCGAGCCGCGGGTCGCCGACGCCATCGGCGCCGAGCTGACCGATCAGCGGGAGTCGCTCAAGCTGATCGCCAGCGAGAACTACGCCTCTCCGGCGACCCTGCTGGCCATGGGCAACTGGTTCAGTGACAAGTACGCCGAGGGCACCGTCGGCCGCCGCTTCTACGCCGGTTGCCAGAACGTCGACACCGTCGAGGCGCTCGCCGCCGAGCACGCCCGGGAGCTGTTCGGCGCCGCGCACGCGTACGTGCAGCCGCACTCGGGCATCGACGCCAACCTGGTCGCGTTCTGGGCGGTGCTGGCCGACCGGGTGGAGTCGCCCGCCCTGAAGAAGGCCCAGGTCCGCCAGGTCAACGACCTCACCGAGGCCGACTGGTTCGCGCTGCGCCGGGAGCTGGGCAACCAGCGGATGCTCGGCATGTCGCTGGACGCCGGTGGTCACCTCACCCACGGCTTCCGGCCGAACATCTCCGGCAAGATGTTCGACCAGCGCAGCTACGGCACCGACCCGGCAACCGGCCTGATCGACTACGACCGGGTGGCCGAGGCCGCCCGCGAGTTCAAGCCGCTGATCCTGGTGGGCGGCTACTCGGCGTACCCCCGGAAGGTGAACTTCCGGATCCTGCGCGAGATCGCCGACTCGGTCGGCGCGACCTTCATGGTCGACATGGCGCACTTCGCCGGCCTGGTGGCCGGCAAGGTCTTCACCGGCGACTTCGACCCGGTGCCGCACGCGCACATCGTCACCACCACCACGCACAAGTCCCTGCGCGGCCCGCGCGGCGGCATGGTGCTCTGCCAGCCGGAGCTGGCCGACCAGGTGGACCGGGGCTGCCCGATGGTGCTCGGTGGTCCGCTGCCGCACGTGATGGCCGCCAAGGCGGTCGCGCTCGCCGAGGCCCGCCGGCCCGACTTCGCCGACTACGCCCAGCGGATCGTGGACAACGCGCAGGCGCTCGCCGAGGGGCTGCTGCGCCGGGGCGCGAAGCTGGTCACCGGCGGCACCGACAACCACCTGGTGCTGATCGACGTCTCCGGTTACGGGCTCACCGGCCGGCAGGCCGAGCAGGCCCTGCTCGACTCGGGCATCGTCACCAACCGCAACTCGGTCCCGCAGGACCCGAACGGCGCCTGGTACACGTCCGGCATCCGGATCGGCACCCCGGCGTTGACCACCCGGGGTCTCGGCACCGCCGAGATGGACCAGACCGCCGAGCTGATCCACACCGTGCTGGCCCAGACCACCGCCGGCGCCAACGCCGACGGCACCCCGTCGAAGGCGAAGTACACCCTGGACCCCGGCCTGGCCGACAAGGTCGCCCGCCAGGCGACCGACCTGCTGGCCACGCACCCCCTCTACCCCGCCATCGACCTGGGCTGAGCGGCGGTGTCACCGACGGTGACGCCGTCGGTGACACTCGCCCGGACGAGCGATATACCGCTGGGTCATGGTTATGACCCAGCGGTATATCGCTCACTCAGGGACGTGCCACCGGCGGCGGGGCCGGCGCGGACGGCGGCTCTCAGGCCATGGGGCGCTTCAGGTGGTAGCGGTGCACTTCGGTGCTGCCCTGGACGTTGTTGACGTCCTCGGCGGCGGAGACGAGCTCCCACCCCTCCCGGCCGGCGCGATTGAGGTGCGCGATGGCCGTGTCGCCGTAGGCGGTGATGTCCTTGCGTGACCCGTCCGGCGCGTACCAGACGAACGAGACGTGAAAATTGCGGCCCTGTCCTTGATAGCGACGGACGAGCAGGGCGTACTCCCAGGCAACCATGGGCCCTATTATGTCTGTCCACCCAGGACGGCGGCACGCGGGCCGTCGCGCATTGCCATCCGATGAACGCGCTGCGTCAACCCGCCCGCGGCGATATCGGAACCCCCGAGAACGCGCGACAGCGCGGACGGTCAGGCCAGGGCCGGCGTCTGGGCGTGGATGTGGAAGCGCAACGAACGGGCGTCGGTGAAGCACTCCCGCATCGGGCGCACCAGTTCCCGGTGCTCCGGGCTGCGTTCCCAGTTCTCGAAGTCGGCCAGGCTCGCCCACTCACTGGTGATCAACCACTGCTCCGGGTCGGTCGACGAACGGCACACCTGATCGACCAGGTGCCCCGGCACGCCCCCGGCGACCAGGTGCCGCACCTGTTCGTACGCGGCGAGGAACCGCTCGGTGCGCGGCACCGGCACCCGTACCAGGAAGACCACCCGGGCCCGTTGCTCGCTCATGACGCCTCTCCCCTCATCGGCGCGGCCCCACGTAGGACCAGCGCGCTGTTGAACCCGTCGAAGCCGCGCGCGCACACCAGCGCGAGCCGGCTGCGCGGCCGGCGGTGCTCCCGCAGGAAGTCCAGCTCACAGCCCTCGGCCACCTCGTCCGGCCCCGCCGACGCGGGCAGCGTGTCATGGGCGAAGGCGAGTAACGCGGTGGCCACGTCCAACGCCGAGCCGCCCTGGTACGCCCGACCGGTCAGCGGTTTCTGGGTCGTCACCGGAGGCGGCCGGTCGGCGAACACGGCCCGCAGGGCCTCCGCCTCGCTGCGGTCGTAGCGGGGCACACCGAGCGCGTCGGGCAGCACCACGTCGATTCCGGCCGGGTCGACGCCCGCCCGGTCCAGGGCCAGGCGCATCGCCCGCGCGTACTGGGCCGGGTCACCGACACTGTCCGCGGTGGTGTGCGCGGCATCGTGGGTGGCGCCCCACCCGCTCACCTCGCCGTAGACCCGGGCACCCCGGGCCAGGGCGTGCCCCAACTCCTCCACCACGAACACCGCTCCCCCCTCGGCCGGCAGGTAACCGCTGGCCGTGGCGTCGAACGGACGGTACGCCCGCTCCGGGTCGGCGACGTCGCTGAGCAGCCCCGAGCGCAGCTGGCAGGCCAACGCGTACGGGCTCAACGGGCACTCGGTGGCCCCGGCGATCACCACCGGAGTGCCTCGGCGCACCGCACGGGCGGCGTGCGCCAGGCTGTCCAACCCGCCGGCCGACTCCGCGACCAGCACCCCACTCGGGCCCTTGAACTGGTGGTGGATGGAGAGCTGACCGACGCTGGCCGCGTAGAACCAGGCGATCGACTGGTACGCCCCGACCGTGCGCGACGAGCCGCCCCACAGTCGTTGCAACTCCCGCTGACCGAACAGGTTGCCCCCGGACGAACTGGCCAGGGTCACCGCGTAGCCGTACGGGTCAGGTGCCCGGTCGGGCAACCCGGCGTCGGCCAACGCCAGCCGGGTGGCGGCGAAGCCGAGGTGCGTCCACCGGTCGGTCTGCACCAGTTGCCGACTGTCGGCGTAGGAGTCGGCGGTGAAGCCGGGCACCTCCCCGCCGAAGCGGGTCGGATAGCCGGACGGGTCGAACAACGTGATCGGTCCGGTCCTGCGGGTGCCGGCGAGCACCGTACGCCAGTGCGCGTCCGCGCCGATGCCGCTCGGCGCGACCACCCCGATGCCGGTCACCACCGCCCGGGCCGTCACCCCGCCCCGCTGCTGAGGGGCGCTCACGCCGCCACCGCGCCGAGCATCCGACGGAACACCATCGCCGACTGGAAACCGCCGAACCCGCTGCCCACCGAGAGCGCCACGTCCACCGGGACCTCCCGCGCCTCATTGGGTACGTAGTCCAGGTCGCACTCCGGATCCCGGGTGCTCCAGTTCGCCGTCGGCGGCACCACGCCGAACTCGATGGCGAGGGCGCACGCGGCCATCTCGATCGACCCGATCGCGCCGAGCGAGTGCCCGACCATCGACTTGATCGAGCTGATCGGCACCCGGTACGCGGCCTGACCCAGCGCCCGCTTGAACGCGGCCGTCTCGTGCCGGTCGTTCTGCCGGGTGCCCGAGCCGTGCGCGCTGATGTAGGAAACCTGCTCGGGAAGGATCCGGCCCTGCCGGAGCGCGTCGGTGACGGCGAGGCTCATCTCCAACCCGTCCGGGCGCAGCCCGGTCATGTGGTAGCCGTTGCTGCGGCTGGCATAGCCGGCCACCTCGCAGTAGATGTGCGCCCCGCGCCGCCGGGCGTGCTCGGCCTCCTCCAGCACCAGCACCGCCCCGCCCTCGGCCAGCACGAACCCGTGCCGGTCGGCGTCGAACGGGCGGGAGGCGTGGGCCGGGTCGTCGTTGTCCGGGCTGGTCGCCTTGATCGCGTCGAACGAGGCGACAGTGACCGGTGAGATCGGCGAGTCGGACGCGCCGGCCAGCATCACGTCCGCCTCACCGTCCACGATCATCTGGTGGGCGTACCCGATGGCGTCGATGCCGGAGGTGCAACCGGTGGACACCACCTGCGCCGGGCCGTGCCACCCGTGCCGGCAGGCGACGTCCGCGGCGAGGCTGCTGGGCACCAACGCCTGATAGAGGTACGGGCCACCGCGCGCCCCGTCCACCAGCCAACGCCGGCCGTGCTCGCTCACTGTGACGTACTCCTGCTCCAGTGCCATCGTGCCGCCGACCGCGGTGCCCAGCACCACCCCGGCCCGGTCCCGTTCCGCGTCGGTGAGCACCAGTTGGGCGTCGGCCACCGCCTCGACCGAGCAGGCCAGCGCGAACTGCACGTACCGGTCGGCCCGGCGCCGCTCGGCCTCGCTGAGCCCCGCCGCGACCGGGTCGAAGTCGCACTCCGCCGCAATCTGCGACCGGAAGGCCGACGGGTCGAAGAAACTGATCCGCCGGGTGGCGGTCCGCCCCTCGGTGATGGTCTTCCAGAAGCGGTCCCGGCTGGCGCCGCCCGGGGCGACCACCCCAATGCCGGTCACCACCGTGCGGCGCCCGGTCATGAGGTGCTCCGCTGTTCGACCAGTTCCGTGTCGACGTGGCCTAACTCGGGCCGGGGAGCGAGCGGCCCCAGGTGGAAGACCACCTCGGCCGGTTCGACGCCGGTGTTGCGCAGCCGGTGCCGCACGTTCACCGGAACGAACAGCCCCTCACCGGCGGCCAGCAACGTCGGCTGGTCGTCCAGGTCCACGGTGATCGCGCCCCGCACCAGGTACAGGAACTCCTCGCTGTACGGGTGGTAGTGCTCGGCGATCCGCTCCCCCGGCGCGAGCGTGGCCACCCCCAGGAAGCCCGAGGTGCTGCCGACGGTGCGAGGGCCGAGCAGCACCCGCAGCTCACCGCCGCGCCGGCGGTCGGCGGGTACGTCCCGGGCGGCGATCGGGCGGGTGCTCAGGTCACTCATCGTCGGCCTCCGTCAGCTCGTCGCCCACCGAAACGCCCTGGTCGGCGCGCTGCCGGGCGATCCGCTCCACCCGGTCCTTGATCACCGCGAGTTGGATCACGCTGTTGGTGTTGATCCGTTCGGTCATCGCGGCGTTGTCGACCGGCGCGGTGGGCTTCATCGCGAAGTCCTGCGTCCAGGTCATCCGGGTGCCACCGGCCTCCTCGGTGTAGCGCCAGTGGATGCGCATGTACTCGAACGGCCCGGTCTCCACCCGGTGCGCCCGGACCTGCCTGCTCACCGGGTCGGCGGTGCGCTCGCTGACCCAGCTCCAGCTCACCCCGTTCTCGTCGGGATACATGGTGAGCCGGAACCGCACGGTGTGCCCCTCGCGGTGCAGGATCTCCACCACGGCGTACTCGGTGAACAGCTCGGTCCAGTTCGCCACGTCGTTGGTGACCTCCCAGACGAGTCCCAGCGGCGCGTCGATGACCACGCTGTTCTCGGTGTGTCCGGGTGGGTCGGCGCGGCGGGCGACCAGGTCCGCCACCGCCGGGATGCTCAACTGCCCGGCCTGCTCGGGGATGCTCACCTGCCAGCGGTCGGCGACGACCGCGGAAAGCTCCAGCAGGGCGAGCGAGTCCATCCCCAGCTCCTCCAGCGACGCGGCGGGCGCCCGGGCCGCGGCGTCGGCGTCCAGCCCGCAGTGCGCCACCAGGATGTCGGTGATCTCGGCGGTCATCGGGCGACCATGGGTGACGGTCATCGGGTCCTCCTGTGGGTTGCGTCGGGATCTGCGGCGGGCGCGGTACGCGGTGCGGGGGTGGGCGTCGACCGCCGCGCGGGCGCGGCGAGCAGACGGTCGACCAGGCCGGTGGTGTAACGGCCCTTGCGGAATGCGGCGTCGTCGAGCACCCGCCGGACGAACGGGATGGTGGTGTGCACGCCCGGACCGGCGATGTCGAACTCGTCCAGGGCACGTTCCAGCCGGTTGAGGGCCAGCTCCCGGTCGGGCGCCCAGACGATCACCTTGGCCAGCAGGGAGTCGTACCAGGGGCCGACCAGGTAACCGGCGCTGGCGTGGGTGTCCACCCGGGTGAACGGGCCGCCGGGTGGCGTGAACCGCTCCAACCGCCCGGGCGTGGGGGCGAAGTCGCGCCCCGGGTCCTCGGTGTTGACCCGGCACTCCACCGCGACGCCGTGCAGGCGGATCTCCTCCTGACGCCAGCGCAGCGGCACCCCGGCGGCGATGTGCAGTTGCTCGTGCACCAGGTCGATCCCGGTGACCATCTCGGTGACCGGATGCTCCACCTGGATCCGACAGTTGATCTCCAGGAAGTGGAACTTCTCCTCGGCGTCGACCAGGAACTCCAGCGTGCCGGCACCGACGAAGCCGACCTGGAGGGCACCCCGCAGGGCGGTCTCGGCGATGCTGTCGAGAACAGCGGCGGGCAGCGCCGGGGCGGGCGCCTCCTCGACCAGCTTCTGATGACGCCGTTGCACCGAGCAGTCCCGCGTGCCCAGGTGCACCCCGTTCCCGTGGGCGTCGCAGAGCACCTGCACCTCGACGTGGCGCGCCTCGGTGAGGTAACGCTCGACGTACACCCGGTCGTCGCCGAAGGCGGCCTGCGCCGCGGCCCGGGTGCGCCCGTACGCCCGGCGCAGCTCGCCGGGGGTGTGCACCACCGTCATCCCCCGACCACCGCCCCCGGCGGCGGCCTTCACGATCACCGGGTAGCCGACGGCCTCGGCCACCTCGGCCGCCGCCGCGGCGGTCGGAACCGGCGCGACACTGCCCGGCGACAGCGGCAGGCCGGCCCGGCTCATCAGGGCCCGTGCCGAGGACTTGTCGGCCAGCGCGGCCATCACCGCCGGCGGCGGGCCGATGAACGTCAGCCCGTTGTCGGCGCAGATCTCGGCGAAGTCGGCGTCCTCGGAGAGGAAACCGTAACCGGGGTGCACGGCCTGCGCGCCCACCTGCCGCGCCGCCTCCATGATGGCCGCGGCGTTGAGGTAGCTGCGCCGACTCGACGCGGGTCCGATCCGGACGGCCTGGTCGGCGAGGCGGACCGCCGCCGAGTCGGCGTCGGCGGCGGAGTAGACCACCGCAGTTCGCACGCCGAGCTCCTTGCAGGCGCGCAGCACCCGCAGCGCGATCTCGCCCCGGTTGGCGATCAGCACGGTCTCGAACATGTCAACCACCCCGCGCCGTCATGCCGGGTCCAGTTCGACGAGCGGCTGGTCGTACTCGACCGGCTGGCCGTCCTCGACGAGGATCGCGGCCACCCTGCCGGCACGGTCCGCGGTCACCTCGTTCATCAGCTTCATCGCCTCGACGATGGCGACCGGCTGGCCCGGGCGGACCAGGTCGCCGACCGCCACGAACGGCCGCGCGCCGGGCTCCGACGCCCGGTAGAAGGTGCCGACGATCGGGGCGCGCACCGCGGCCCGCCCGGGCACCGGTGGCCGGATCACCGCAGGTGGGGCACTGGTCGCCGACACGACCGCCGGCGCCGCCTGGGCCGGTACCGCGGGTATCTCCGGACGGGCCACGTCGTCGGGGTGCCACTCGACCTCCAGCACCGCCGGCCCGCTGCGCAGCCGGATCCGGCGCACCGGCCCGGCCAGCTCGGCGATCAGGTGCTGCGCCTGCCGGCGCAGCCCGGCCAGCGCCTCCTCGCCGTCCACCCCGACGTCGTCGGACGCCTCGACGGTCGACACCGCCGGGTCCCCGGCGGTCATCGCGGGCCCACCCGGGCGGCGGCGCGGTTCGCGCCGAACCGACGGAAGCGTTGCCGGCGCAGGCGGACCAGCATGGCGGGCGGCACGTCCAGCAGCGGCAGGAGGTTGGCCAGCAGGGCGGCGCGCAACCGGTGGGCGGTCTCCGCCGGGTCGTCGTGCGCTGCGGACGACGGCTCCGCCACGACCTCGTCGACCACCCCGAGCCGACACAGGTCGGGCGCGGTCAGTCGCAACGCGCGGGCGGCCTGCGGCGCCGCGGACCGGTCCGGCCAGAGGATCGCCGCACACCCCTCGGGGCTGATCACCGAGTAGACGGCGTTCTCCAGCATCAGCACCCGGTCGGCCACCGCCAGGGCCAGCGCGCCGCCGCTGCCGCCCTCCCCGGTGATCACCGCGAGCACGGGGGTGGGCAGCACGGTGAGGGTGAGAATGTTCTCGGCGATGGCGGCGGCCTGGCCCTGCTCCTCGGCTCTCACCCCGGGGTCGGCGCCGGGGGTGTCCACGAGGGTGACCACTGGCAGACCGAGCCGGGCCGCGAGGCGCATCAACCGCAGCGCCTTGCGGTGCCCGGCCGGGCTGGCCATGCCGAAGTTGCGGGCGACCAACTCGGCGGTGGTGTGCCCCTTCTGGTGGCCGATGACCATCACGTGCCGGCCGCCCAGCCGCGCCACCCCACCCACGATGGCCGGGCAGTCCGCGCCGAGCCGATCGCCGTGCAGCTCCACGAACCCGTCGAAGACGGAGTCCAGGTAATCCAGTGTGGTGGGTCGTCCGGGATGTCGCGCCATCCGGACGGTGTCCCACGCGTCGCGTACCGCCGGGGTGTCACCGGCGACCGGGGTGACCGCGTCTTCATGGGCAGCCGGACCCGCCGACGGCGGCAGAGCCGGGCCGTCGGCGGCGAGGCGCTCGCGGCGCGATGCCGGCTCCTGCCGGGGTACGGGCGCACGCGCCGGGCGGCCGACCCGGGTCGCGGCGAGTAGCGCCATCAGTCTCCCGCGCAGCGATCGGCGCTGCACCACCATGTCGACCTGCCCGTGTCGGAGCAGGAAATCGGCGGTCTGAAAGCCCTCCGGCAGTGCCCGCCCGGTGATCTGGCGGATCACCCGGGGGCCGGCGAAGCCCATCCGCGCGCCACTCTCGGCGAGCACCAGATCGGTGTTGGTGGCGAACGAGGCGGCCACCCCGCCGTAGGTCGGGTCGGTGAGCACGCTCACGGTGAGCAGCCCCGCCTCGCGCAGCGCGGCGATGGCCTGGCTGACGGACGCCATCTGCATCAACGACAGCGCGCCCTCCTGCATCCGCGCCCCGCCGGACGCGGTGACCAGGACGAGTGGGGTGCGGTCGTCCAGTGCCCGTTCGGCCGCCCGGGTGATCAGCTCGCCCACCGCGCAACCCAGGCTGCCGCCGAGGAAGCGGAAATCCATCACCGCCAGGACCACCGGGTGCCCGCCGATGGTGGCCGTGGCACAGACGACCCCCTCGGCCAGGCCGGTGCTGGCCCGTGCGCCGGTGAGCCGGTGCGGGTACGGCAGCACGTCGACGAAGTCGATGGGGTCCGCCTCCGGCAGATGGTCGGGAAGCGGGCGCAGCGAACCCGGGTCGACCAGTTGGCGCAGGCGTTCCGGCGCGCCGAGTCGGGCGTGCTCCCCACACTCGGGGCAGACGTCGAGGTTGCGGCGCAGCCGTTTGCGGTACAGCAGGCTGGCGCAGCCGGCGCAACGGGACCAGAGCTGCTCTTCGCGCGGCGCGGTGGCCGTCACGACCGCCGCCCGGTGCCCGGGGCGTCGAACCGGTAGAAGCACCGCGCCATGGCGTCGCGTGGCGAGCGCCAGGTCGACAGGTACGGCGACACGTACGGACGCAGTCGGTCACTGACCCGGATGAACTCGGGGTGGCCGCGCGCGGCCTCCACCGCGCCCTCCGTCGGCTGGGCGGTCTCGAGCAGGTGCACATAGAGGTCGTGCAGGCGGTACAGCGAGCGGTGCCGGACGCCGACCAGGCGCGGCAGCTCCGTCGCGTCCGACTCGGCGAAGATCTCGGCGACCCGCTCCTCGGCGGTCGGATCCACCTTCGCGATGATCAGCGATCGGTCCATACTGGGCCTCCCCCCACAGCGTCCGGCGGGCGACGGGTGGCCCCCGGACGCGCTGGACGACTCCCGACACGATGCGCCGATCCTCGTCACGGCGGCGTCACCGCGCCAGGCCGGTCAGCGACGCATGGTGGTGACGCTGCGTTGACGCAACCTGTGTATCAGCTATGCGGCCAGCAAGCCGTGCCCGCTAATGTTTGTGCAGTTCAGAACCGATCTCGGGTTGACTGTCGCAAATAGAAGGTTCGCGCTACGTTGACTCAACGTGACCATCATTGATAATCTTCAGCATGGTCAGCTCGGCGGCCTCGGTGGGCGGGGCCGCGCCCGACCACGCCGCGATCGGCGGGGTCGACAGTGGCGTCGCGGGCAACCGATCCGGGACAGCAGACAGTCGGGACGAGCGTTCCGCAGGGGGTGCCGCCGTGGCCGCTGATCCGTCCGTGCCGACCGCCGGAGACCCGCCCGAGGAGGGCGTCTCACTCCACCTGCTCGGAGGCTTCCGACTCCTCCGCGAGGCGGTGCCGGTCGTGGTGCCGCGCGGGCTGCAACGGGTGATCGCGCTGATCGGGCTCCGTCCCGGCGCCACCCGCAGCCAGCTCGCCGGGCTGCTCTGGCCCGACGCGTCGGAGGAGCGTGCGCTGTCCTCGCTACGCACCGCCCTGTGGCGGCTTCGACAGGACCCGTGCTGCCCGATGACAGTGGCCAGCGACACCGTACGCCTCGGCCCGGCGGTCCGACTCGACGTGGACGACCTGGTCGGCACCGCTGCGCGGGTCCGGGACGGCGACGACCCCCGCACCGCGGCCGGGGCGCTCGCCGCCGGGCGGCACGACCTCCTTCCCGGCTGGTACGACGACTGGGTGCTGCTGGACCGGGAGCGCCTGCGCCAACTCCGCCTGCACATGCTGGAACAGGTGGCCGGGCACCACCTGGCCGCGGGGCGGCATGGTGAGGCCCTCGAAGCCGCGCTGGAGGCGATGGCCGCCGAGCCGTTACGGGAGACACCGCACCGGCTGGTGGTCCGCATCCACCTGGCCGAGGGCAACGCCTTCGAGGCCGTGCACGCCTTCTACGTCTACCGGGACCTGCTGCGCCGGGAGTTGCGACTGGAACCGAGCCCGGCCATGAGCGCCCTGCTCGACGACACGCTCGCCCCGATCCGCCAGGCCAGCCGCGACGCCCTCACCGACCGCCCGTCAACAGCCGGTCGGCGTACGTGACGGTGACGTGACAGCCGCTGCGGCACGGTGGGCGCACAGAGCACGTGGCACCGATCCCCGAGGGTCGGGCAGGCCACCGGCGGAAGGGGTCCCATGAGTCGTCTACTGATCGTCAGCCGGATCATCCCGGGAGCGGAGGGGCGGGTCGCGCAGATCTTCGCCGAGTCCGACGCCACCGAACTCCCCGGCCTGACCGGCGTCACGCACCGATCTCTGTACTGCCTGCACGACCTGTGCGTACACCTGCTGGAGACCTCGGACGACGTCGACCCGGACGCGCTGGCGGCGGCCCGCAACCACCCGCTCTTCCAACAGGTCAACGAGCGGCTCTCCGCGCACACGTCGCCGTACCTGCCGACCTGGCGCTCCCCCCGGGACGCGATCGCCGGCTGCTTCTACCGCTGGGACGCCACCCACGCGCCCACCGCGCCCCCAGCCGGCACTACCGCGCCCACCGCGCGCCCGGCCAGTATTACCACGCCCACCGCGCGCCCGGCCGGCACCGAGGCACCCGCCGCGCACCCGGCCGGCTGACATGTCCGCCGCGCCACCGCACGTCCTGATCATCGGCGCGGGCACCGGCGGGTTGTGCCTGGCGCACGGCCTGCGCCGCGCCGGAATCAGCGTCGCCGTCTACGAACGACACCGCGACCGGGCCGAAGGGCTGCTCGGCTACCGGGTCGGCATCGGCCCCACCGGTAGCCGGGCGCTGCGGGAGTGCCTGCCCCCGGAACTGTTCGCCACCTTCCTGGCCACCTGCGCCCGGCCGCCGCACTACTTCAACGTGGTCACCCAGGGGCTCCGCCAGACCGCGTCGTTCGCGCTGCGGCCGAGCGCCGACCCGGTGCGCACCGAACACTCGGTGGCCCGGATGGTACTGCGCCAGGTGCTGCTGACCGGCCTGGAGGACGTGGTGCACTTCGACAAGACCTTCACCCGGTACGAGCAGCGCGACGACGGCAGTGTCACCGCGCACTTCGCCGACGGCACCACCGCCACCGGCGACCTGCTGGTGGCTGCCGACGGCACCCACTCCGCCGTACGCCGCCAGTACCTGCCGCACGCCGTCACGCGAGACGCCGGGACGATCAACATCGCCACCCGGGTCCCGCTGACCCCGCACACCCGCGGTCTCATTCCGGAGCGGGTCCAGCAGGGCATCTCGCTGATCTTCGGCGTCGGCGGGATGATGGGCGTGCTGCACGTCATGGAGTTCAAGTGGGACGCCGAGCGGGCGATCAAGCCCGGCGTCAGCGAGGCCGACGCCGCCCTGCTACGCGCCTGGCCCGGCCTGGCCCACGACACCACCACCGACAACATCAATCTGATCATCTGGAGTGCGGCCAACCGGTTCCCGTCCGACGTCATGCACCGCCGCGGCGACGAGTTGGTGCAGGTCGCCCTGGACCTCACCTCGAACTGGCATCCGCACCTACGGGAGCTGCTCGCCCGCGCGGACCCGGCCAGCGCCCTACCGATCAAGGTGTCCACGTCCGAGCCGGTGCCGCCCTGGAAGAGCAGCACCGTCACCATGCTCGGCGACGCCATCCACACCATGACGCCTGGTCGCGGCGTGGGCGCGAACACCGCGCTGCGCGACGCCCGCCTGCTCTGCGAGCAGCTCAGCCGCGCCACCGCCGGCGACAAGACCCTGCTCCAGGCGGTCGCCGACTACGAGGCGGTGATGGCGCCGTACGGCTTCGCGCGGGTCGCCGAATCGTTGAATCGCAGCGGCACCAACGGCGATGACCGGATGTACCGGCCGGTGGTGGGTCGGCTCGCGCTGCTCGGCGCGCGCGGCTACTTCGGCGTGACCAGCCGGGTGCCCCGGCTGCGTCGCCGGTTCGTCGACGACTTCCACACCTACGAGGGCGACCGGGACTGAACCTTCGGCCTCGGGCCGACCCGGGCTCGGCGTCCTCGCCGAGCCCGGGTCTCATCATGTCTGGCGCGCCCTCCGCCCGACCCCGGTCCGGGCCCGGTCTCATCGGTCCGGCATCTCCGCGGATCCCGGTCTCGTCGGGGCCGGATCGGGTTGATTGGGCGACGCTGTGTCACCCGGCGGGCACTGGCTGAGGTGACTGGCGCCACCGTAACGCTGTCGGCCGATCCTGTCTGTTGTCGGAAATACGCGTGTGCGAAGCTGCGGCGAGTTTTTCTCGTGACTTTTCCAACGAGCTGAGAGGGAGGTTCGCCGTGGCGTGGTCTTTCGGACACTCGCTGATAGTGGTACTGGCACTGTTGCTGGGCCTGGCCGCCGGGTGGCTGCTGCGCGGCCGGCGGGGCGTACAGGGCAATTCGATAGTGGATGGTGACCCCGTCGCCGGACTGGCCGTGATCGCCACGCCCACGCCGGATGCCACCACCGACGAGGCCCACCCCGCGGCCGCCGTCGACTCGGCACCCATCGCTGTCGCCGACGAGCCGGCACCGGTCGACACGGTCAGCGCGCCGGCCGCGATGACCGAATCGGACGGTCCCACCCCGGTGCCCGCGCCGGCGGACACGCCGAGCGCCGCCGAGGCGGCGGACATGGCGCTGACCGAGGACCCGCCGCCCGCACCGGCCACCGAGCAGCCCGACGCCGCTGAGCTGCGGCCGGAGCCGGTCGTGGAGTCAGCCCCCGAGCCGGTCACGGCCGACGAGCAGTCCGCCCCGGCGGCCGTGGTCGCCCCGCGCCAGCCCGCGGACGACCTCCCGCCCGCCGACCCGGCACCGGTCGACACCACGCCGGTCGACACCACGCCCGTGGACGACGCGCCGGTCTCCGTCGGCCCGGCCGACGACGCGGAGACCGAACGGTCGGCGGTGGCCACGCCTCCGGTCCGGCCGACCACCACCGCGACCCCTCCGGTCCGTTCGGCGGCCGACGCGGCGATCAGCCTCGACGCCGACCCGACGGGTCCGGCCGACGACTTCCGCCGGATTCAGGGGATCGGGCCGAAGATGGCCGCCGCGTTGCAGGACGCTGGCGTGCGCACGTACGGCCAGCTCGGCGAACTGGACGAGCCGGCGCTGCGCGACCTGATCCGGGCTGCCGGCCTGCGCGCCGCGCCTGGGCTGGCCAGCTGGCCCCAGCAGGCCCGCGTACTCGCTGGTGCCGGCGACGAGATGGCCGCGGTTCTGCCGAACGGCAACCAGGCCTGACCGTCCGTCTTCGAGCCCCCGGCAGCCGTCATCGCGACGGTGGCCGGGGGCTCGGTCGTAGCTGCCGAGCGTGCGCCGACGCGCGCCGCCACACGATCCACTCGGCGGTCGGCCTCAGGCGCGCAGCTCGGCCGCGAGCTCGCCGATGGCCGTCATGGCGTACCGCTGCATTCCCGGGCCGAAGGTGATCCGGGTCGCGCCCTGCCGGCCCAGCTCGGCCAGGGACTCCCGATCCGGTCCGGCGGTCATGTTGATCGGTCCGGAGATGCCCTCCCGCAGCTGTGGAAGCACCTGCGTCGGCGCCAGGATCGGGTAGACGCAGTCCGCTCCGGCCGCCACGTAGAGACGGGCCCGTTCCACAGCGTCGGTCGGGTCACCAGTCCCGAACAGAAACGTGTCGACGCGAGCGTTGATGAAGAGAGCATCCCCAGCCTCCGCGCGCACCGCGGCCAGCCAGTCCGCGTGCCGCCGCGGGTCCTTGAGGGTGCCGGGCCCGTCCGAGTCCTCCAGGTTGCAGCCGACGGCGCCGGCGTCCAACAGCCGCCCGACCAACTCGCGAGGGGCGAGACCGTAACCGCCTTCGACGTCAGCGGACACGGGAACGGACACCGCGCGGACGATGCGCGCGACCGCCGCGAACATCTCGTCTGGCGGGGTCGCGCCGTCCTCGTAGCCGAGCGAGGCGGCGACACCCGCGCTCGGTGTCGCGAGCGCCGGGTAGCCGGCGTCGGCCAGCACCTGGGCGCTGGCCGCGTCCCAGGGGCCCGGCAGGACGAGCGGGTCGCCGGCTGCCCGGTCGTGATGGAGGGCACGGAAGGTGGAGACTGTCATCGTTGGTGCTCCCGACGGGGCTGCGGTGGGGCGTGGCTCATGCGGTGTATCCGCCATTGGAGTCAAGCACAGCGCCGGTGATGTACGAGGCTGCGGGGCTGACCAGGAACGCGATGGCCACTGCGGTCTCGGCGGGGTCGCCGACCCGTTGGATCGCGAGGTTGGACACCATGCCCTTGAGCATCTCCGGGTGCGGCGGCTCCATCCCGGTCAGCATGAGCCCGGCCTGCACCATGTTGACGGTGATGCCGCGCGGTGCCAGGTCGTGGGCGACGCCCCGGGTGTAGCCGACCAGGCCGGCCTTGGTCGCGGCGTAGTCGGCGAGACCGGGGACCCCGACGCGGGTGCCGATTCCCGAGCCGATGTTGACGATCCGACCGTTGTCGCGCAGCACCTTCGCCGCCGCTCGGATGATCGCGATGACGCCGGTGTAGTTGGTGGCGTGCATGCGGTCCAGGATTGCCACATCGACGTCCGGGTCGTCGACCGTCCTGCCCTGCTCCAGGGAGATCGCGGCGTTGTTGACCAGGATGTCCAGGCCGCCGAGCTGGGTCACGACGTCGTTGATCAGCTGCGGTGCGCGGGAGCTGTCCGCCTGGTCGTTCTGCAGGGCGAGGGCGCGTACGCCCCGACCCACCAGTTCCTCGGCTACCCGGGCGGCCTTGTCGGCGGAGCCGACGTAGGTGATGGCGACGTCCGCTCCGGCGTCGGCCAGAGCGCGGGCCGTCGCCGCGCCGAGACCGCGGGAACCGCCGGTGACGAGGGCGACCTTGCCGGCAAGGGGCTGTGTCATGAGTTGGTCCTCCACGTGACCCTGGTTATTGACTGATCGGTCCACCATACGTTTGGTGGACCGTTCGGTCAACAATTGCTATGCTGGTCACATGGCCAGACCACGGCAGTTCGACGAGGAGCAGGTGATCCGCGCGGTCCGAGACCAGTTCTGGGACGCCGGCTACGCGGCGACCTCTCTGGAGGACCTGCTACGCGTCAGCGGGCTGGGCAAGGGCAGCCTCTACGGCGCCTTCGGCGACAAACACCGGTTGTTCCTGCGCGCGTTGCGGGAATACACCGACACCAGCGGCGGCTACCTGCGCGAGATGCTCGCGTCCACTCCCCGCGCCCTGGACGCGCTGCGCGCGTTCGTCATGGCGCCGGTGGGCGACCCGGGTGGAGCCGCCGCCCGGCGCGGCTGCCTCATGGCCAACAGCACGTACGAGCTCGCCACCACCGACCCTGACGTTCTCGCCGAGGCGCGGCGCACCTACGAGTCGACGACCGCCCTGGTCGCCGAGTGCGTCGCGCGAGCCCAGGGCGAGGGTGACCTGTCGCGCGACCTCGACCCGGTCGAGACGGCCCGCGCGCTGCTCGCCGCACAGCAGGGGCTGGTGTTCATGGGGCGCACGGGGCTGGACATCGACACGCTGACCGCAACCGCCCGCACCCTGGCCGCCAATCTCCTACCGGACGTCTGACACCCGCCTGAATCGGGACACGGCGCCGCAGTACGCCCGCTTACTTGATCTTGCGGGTGGTCCGGACCACGATGCCCTCGTACTCCGGGTGCTTGACCAGCCAGTCGGCGAGGAACGGGCAGATCGGCACGACCGTCCGACGCTTGCTCCGCGCGTCATCCATCACGGCCCGCGCCAGCGTCGACCCGACGCCCTTGCCCTCGTACGCCGGATCGACCTCGGTGTGGGTGTAGGCGATGATCGATCCGGTCAGCTGGTAGGTGACGAACCCGGCGACCGCGCCCGACTCGTCACGCGCCTCGAAACGCTCCCGCGTCGGCGCGTCTGTCACGGTGAACTGCACCCGACCATCCAACCACCCGAGCCGACGGCGCCCAGCGCGAGGCCGGCAGGGAAGGCGACCCCGCCCGCATTGTTACGGCCGGAACGGGAACACCACGCCACCGGTCAGGCAGTGGGAGGAGACACGCCACCATGACGAATGCATCGACGGACGGCGGCTTCGCGGTGGTCGAGATGTTCACGTCCCAGGGCTGCAACAGTTGCCCTCCCGCCGAGGAGTTGCTGAGCGAGATCGAACGCGACGCCCGGGTGCACGGACAGAACGTCTTCGCCCTCGGGTTCCACGTCGACTACTGGGACAACCTGGGGTGGCCCGACCAGTTCGCGGACCCGGCGTACACCGCGCGACAGGAGGCGTACGCCCGCGCGTTCGGCACCAGAGGTCTGTACACCCCGCAGATGGTCGTCAACGGCACCGACGAGTTCGTCGGTTCCGATCGACGTCGGGCGGCCAGCACGATCATGTCCGCCATGACCTCGACCGCCACCACCCCGCTGACGCTCTCCATCGCCCACCTCGGCGGGGACCGGGTGATGGTGGACTACCGCACCGAACGGCCGCCGGGGCGCGCGGTGCTGAACGTGGCTGTCGTGGAACGGGGACTGGACAGCGAGATCGCCCGGGGTGAGAACGCCGGACGGACGCTGCGGCAGGACAACGTCGTACGCGCCTTCAGGTCGGTGGGCCTGGAGGCTGAGCGGGGGCAGGTGGAGCTGGCGACACCACCTGGTCTCGATCCGCGCAACGCCAGCGTGGTCGGCTACGTCCAGGAGAACGGGGATCGGGCCATCGTCGGTGCCACGGCCGTCGAGCTGCCCACCGAGTAATCTCGGCCCATGCGGATGGTGGGCGGCGCGAGGGGTTTCGGTGGCTGACGCTGACGACGTACGTCGGGTGGCGCTGGCCCTGCCGCACACGGTGGAGATCGCCAGCGACGGTTTCGACTTCCGGGTGGCCGACAAGGGCTTCGTCTGGTCCTATCCGGAGCGGATACCGGGCAAGCCTCGGGTGATCCGACTCGACATCGCGGTGCTGTTCGTCGGCGACGAGGCCGAGAAGCAGGCTCTCCTGCTCGGGGAGCCCGAGGTCTTCTTCACCACACCTGGCTACGGCGGCCTGCCCCTGGTGCTGCTGCGCCTGGCGGCGGTCGACCTGGACCGGCTGACCGAGCTGGTGACCGACGCGTGGCGGATGCGCGTACCGGACTCGTTGCTGAGCGACGCCGCGGGCGCCGGCAAATAGCGACATCAGCACGCAACGGGTTGGACACATTGACGTGGATCTCAGTACTCCATTACCGTTGCCGAGAGAGCGCTCTCTCACCTGACCTTCCCCCCAATTCAGACGCAACGCGCTGGACCCGGCGAGGCCGCAACCGGCGCGCGCGATGGAGGCACGATGAAACCTCCCGTCCCCCACCGCCGATGGGTCCTGGCCGCCGCCACCGCGCTGGCCCTGGCCGTCGGCGGCCTCGCCATCGGAGTCACCGACGCGGCCGAGGCCGCGCCCGTCGGCGCCGGCAGCTACACGACCACCCCGGTCGGCCCGCTCCCCAGCGGCTGCGGCGCGATGTCCAGCAACCCCCGGCAGTTCGCCACCGCCAACGCGCCCACCGGGCCGATACCCACCAACGACTGGTGGTCCTCGCTGCTGTGGAAGCGCACCGACTGCTCCTTCAGCGAGCCGCTGCACGCCCACCCGATCTCGTACGACACCTTCGGCGACGGACTCGGCTTCTCCGCCAACTCCACGCCCGCCATCAGCGGCACCGCCACCGGCGTCGGCGAATTCCACTACCCGTATGTGCAGGACATTCGGGTCGGTGTCGCCGGGCTCGCCGCACCCCTGGTCAAGGTCGACGGCTGGACGGACTGGACGGTCAGCCCGCACTGGAGCGACGGCACACGCACCATGCGGGCGACCATCGGCCACGGTCTGCCGTTCGGGTACTTCCAGACCACCGGCGGAAACGCGCAGATCACCACCGCCGGGACCCCCGACGTCTGGTCCAACAGCGGCGCCACCATCGGCTTCCGGGTCAACGGCCACGACTACGTCGGATTCGCGCCCAGCGGCGCCAGCTGGACCGTGGCGTCCGGCCGGATCTCGTCCACCCTGGCCGGTCGAGGCTACTTCTCCGTCGCCCTCCTGCCGCCGACGTCGAGCACCACCGAGCGTGCCGAACTGGCCGCCACCTACGGCCGGTACGCGCACGCCCACGTGACCGGCACCCAGGTGTCGTACGCGTACAACCCCGCGACCAGTGGCCTGACCACCACGTACGCGTTCACCACGACCGCCCGGGAGGGCACCGCCACGCAGACAGTGGTCAGCCTCTACCCGCACCAGTGGAAGTCGCTGAGCGGCTCCACCGCGATCACGCCGACCTACCCGTCGGCGCGCGGTCGGATGAAGGTGCTCACCGGCGTCAACCAGTTCCGCACCGCCATGAAGTTCCAGGGCATCCTGCCGGAGTTGCCGGCCGTCGGCGACGGCGGCGGTGCTGACCTGTCGACGCTCACCGGGCACCTGGCCGCCACCCGCGCCAACCCGATGGACCAACGCGGCAACGACACCTACTGGACCGGCAAGGGGCTCGGCCGAGCCGCGCGGATCGCCGAGATCGCCGACCAGGTCAACGACATCACGACGCGCGACAGCGCGCTGAACGCGATCCGCAGCACGCTCACCGACTGGTTCACCGCCTCCAGCGGCAAGACCAGCCGGGTGTTCTACTACGACAACAACTGGGGCACCCTGATCGGCTACCCGGCGTCCTACGGGTCAGACCAGGAGCTCAACGACCACCACTTCCACTACGGCTACTACATCGCCGCCGCCGCGACCCTGGCGAAGTTCGACCCGACCTGGGCGGCCACCAGCCGTTACGGCGGCATGGTCGACCTGCTGATCCGCGACGCCAACAACTACCGCCGCGACGACACCCGATTCCCGTACCTGCGTGACTTCGACATCTACGCCGGCCACGACTGGGCGTCCGGGCACGGCTCCTTCGGCTCGGGCAACAACCAGGAGTCCTCGTCGGAGGGGATGAACTTCGCCAGTGCCCTGATCCAGTGGGGGCAGACGACCGGCGACACCGCCGTCCGCGACGCGGGCGTCTTCCTCTACACCACCCAGGCCGCGGCCATCCAGGAGTACTGGTTCGACGTCAGCGACCAGAACTTCCCCAGCGCGTTCGGTCACTCGACGGTCGGCATGGTCTGGGGCGACGGCGGCGCGTACGCCACCTGGTTCAGCGCCGAGCCGGAGATGATCCAGGGCATCAACCTGCTGCCGGTCACCGGCGGCCACCTCTACCTGGGCAACAACCCGGCGTACGTGCGGACCAACTACGCCGAACTGGTCCGCAACAACGGCGGGCAACCGACGGTGTGGCAGGACATCCTCTGGCAGTTCCAGGCTCTCGGCGACGGCGACGCGGCGTTGGCGAACCTGCGCGCGAACCCCGGTTACACCCCGGAGGAGGGAGAGAGCCGGGCACACACCTTCCACTGGATCCGCAACCTCGCGGCCCTGGGCACCGTCGACACGACGGTGACGGGCAACCATCCACTCTCCGCGGTCTTCTCCCGCAACGGGGCCCGCACCTACGTGGCGTCGAACCCGACGGCGACACCGATCACTGTGACGTTCTCCAACGGCACGGCCCTCACCGTGGGAGCCGGCAAGACGGCCAGCACAGGGGCGTACACCTGGAGTGGCGGCAACGCGGCCGGCGGCGTCCCGCCGACGACGCCGACGGACCCCCCACCGACGACCACCCCGCCGCCGACCCCGGGTAACCCCACGCGGTACCTGCTGCCCGGAGGTGGGTTGGGCGCCGCCGGTAGCGCGGCCACGACGACGGTCGCGGCGGCGAACGGAAATCACGACGGTACGCCCACCAACGCCCAGGTCTTCACGGCGACCGGCCTCAACCTCGCCTACGCCGGCGGGCAGACGGCGTTCGACCTGTTCGTGGACGCCGGAACGGCGGTCGGCAACGGCGTGCAGGTGCGGATCTCCTACGACCTCACCGGCAACGGCAGTTGGGAGCGGGTGGAGACGCTGCGCTACTTCGCCACCGACCCGGTCCCCGGCTACGAGCACTACACCCAGAACGCCGGCCTCTCCTCGGCCACCGGCACGTTGGGCACGCTGAGCAACGGCACGGTCCGGGTGGAGGTGTGGTCGGCGATCGGCAACAACCCGAGCACTGTGGGCATCGGTAACCAGTCGGTGCTGCGGCTTCCGTACTCCTGACCGATCTGCTCGTCACCACACGAGGTCGGCCGGTGTGCGGGGCCAGGATCGGTCCCGCACACCGGCCGACGAGTGCGGTCAGTCAGTAAGACTCAGGAGGCGGCGCAGATGGGCGTCATGCCGGCCCCACTGCCCGTGCCCTGGAAGCCGAACTCGGTGACCTGACCGGCGACGAGCCGGCCGTTGTAGTCCACGTTGGTGAAGCGCACCGCGCCGGTGGAGCCACTGGCCGTCGCGCTCCAGGTGTTGGTGACGCTCGCACCACTCGGAAGCGTGAGGCTGACGTTCCAGCCGCTCGTTCCGGCGGAGCCGGCGGTCACCTTCACGGTGGCCACGAACCCACCGGTCCATGAGTTCAGCGACACCGATGCCGAGCAACCGACCTTCCCCGGCGGCGGGGTGGACCGCTCCGACTCCGAGGCGCACCTGGACTGGGCCGGCCCGACACCGGGCGAGTGGGCGGACCGGCTCGGCGTGGCCCCGGAGGCCGCCCAGGCGGTGGTCTGCGCCGCCGCGCGGGAGGTCTTCGAGGAGGCGGGCGTACTGCTCGCCGGCCCGAACCGGGAGACCGTGGTGGGCGACGTCAGCGGGGACGACTGGGAGGCGGCCCGACAGGACCTGGAGGGGCGACGGCTGGGCTTCGCCGCGCTGCTCGCCGACCGTCAGCTCACCCTCCGGTCGGACCTGCTGCTGCCCTGGAGCCGGTGGATCACTCCGGAGTTCGAGCCGCGGCGCTTCGACACGTACTTCTTCATCGCCCTGTTGCCGGCGGGACAACGGACCCGCGACGTCTCCGGCGAGGCCGACCACACCCTGTGGATCCGGCCGGCGGACGCGCTGGCCCGGGCGCAGGCCGGCGAGCTGACCATGCTGCCGCCGACCCTGGTCACGCTGGCCCAGGTGGCGGCTGCCGGTGACCTGGCCGGGGTGGCGCGGGCGGCGGCCGATCGGGACGCCGCCACCCCGGTCACCCCGCGCCTGGACCTGCCGCCGGACGGCGAACCCCGCTTCGTCCTGGGATGACCTGCCCGCCGCCGGCCGCAGTCGTCGGTGCCGGAGATGGCACCGGCGCCCACGCCGGGAAGGCGGGGCGCCGGTGACCGGACGTGTTCGGTTCAGCCGAAGCGGCCGGTGATGTAGTCCTCGGTCTTCTTCATGCTCGGGTTGCTGAAGATCTTCTGGGTGTTGTCGTACTCGATCAGCCGGCCCGGGTCGCCGGTCTTCTCGATCGAGAAGAAGGCGGTCCGGTCCGACACCCGCGCGGCCTGCTGCATGTTGTGCGTCACGATGATGATCGTGAACTTGTCCTTGAGCTGGAACATCAGGTCCTCGATCGCCAGGGTGGAGATCGGGTCCAGGGCCGAGCACGGCTCGTCCATCAGCACGACCTGCGGCTCGACCGCGATGGTCCGGGCGATGCAGAGCCGCTGCTGCTGACCGCCGGAGAGGCCCGCGCCGGGCTTACCCAGCCGGTCCTTGACCTCGTCCCACAGGTTCGCCGAGCGCAGCGCCTTCTCGGCCGCGTCCTCCAGGATCGACTTCTTGCGGACCCCGTTGAGCTTCAGCCCGGCCACCACGTTCTCGAAGATGCTCATGGTGGGGAACGGGTTCGGCCGCTGGAAGACCATGCCGATCGTGCGCCGGACCGCTGTGACGTCCACGTCCCGGTCGTAGATGTCCTGGTCGTCGATGGTCAGGCTGCCCTCGACCCGGGCACCCGGCAGCACCTCGTGCATGCGGTTGATCGACCGCAGGAACGTGGACTTGCCGCAACCGGACGGCCCGATGAGGGCGGTGACCGTCTTCGGCTCGACGGTCAGGTTGATGTTCTCGATCGCCTTGAATCCGCCGTAGTACGCGGTGACGTTCGAGGCTGAGACGCGCTTGGCCATGGTGGTACCTCCGGGGTTCATCGGCTGAGCCGGTTGCGACGGGCCAGCAGCTTCGCCGCGATCGTCAGGATGAGAACGAGGGCGACCAGGGTGAGTGCCGCGGTCCACGCCCGTGCCGGTGCGTACTTCGACGCGTCACCGGCCTGCTGGTAGACGAAGAGGGACAGCGACGACTGGTTGTTCTCGAAGGGGTTCGTGTTGATCGCGGCGCCGCCGCCGGCGACCAGCAGCACCGGCGCGGTTTCGCCGGCAGCGCGGGCGATGGCGAGCATGACGCCGGTGACGATGCCGGGCAGTGCCGTCGGCACCACCACGCGCAGGATGGTCTTCCATTTGGGTACGCCGAGCGCGTACGCGCCTTCGCGCAGTGGCGCCGGGACGAGGCGGAGCATCTCCTCGGTGGACCGGACGATGGTGGGCAGCATGAGCACGCTCAGCGCGAGCGCGGCGGCGAAGCCGGAGAAGCTCGGCCGGCCGTCGTTGAACCACGGCGACACGACCAGCACCCAGAACGCCAGCACGAAGAGGCCGGAGACGATCGACGGGATGCCCGTCATCACGTCCACGAAGAACCGGATCGCGAAGGCGAACTTGCCCCGGCCGTACTCGACGATGTAGATCGCGCAGAGAACGCCGAGCGGGACGGTGATCACTGTGGCGATGCCGACCTGCTCCAGGGTGCCGACGATGGCGTGGTACGCGCCGCCGTTGGCGTCCCGGGCCCCGATGTTGTTCATCGAGGTCTGGAAGAAGTTGGCGTCGAACCGCTCGGCGCCCTTGCTGACCAGCGTCCAGACCACCGAGACGAGCGGCAGCACCGCCAGCACGAAGGCGGAGTGGATCAGCGCGCTCCAGGTGCGGTTGCGCGCCGACCGGCGCCCCTCGACCGCGTTGGCGGCGGCGAAGAGCCCGACCAGGTAGAGGATCGCACCGAGGACGACCACGAGGACCAGGCCGCCGACGCCGGTTCCGTAGACGATCACGGCGGAGAGCGCCAGGGCCGCCACGGCGATGGCCGGGGCGGCGTACCAGGGCAGCCGCTTGGCCCGCAGCGAGTCGGGCTGGGCCGGCGGCCGGGTGCGGTGGGAGGTGACGGTTGTGGTCATGCGGCCGACTCCGTGAACTCCCGGCGGCGGTGGATGATCGCCCGCGCCGTGATGTTGACGATCAGCGTGATGGTGAACAGCACCAGACCTGAGGCGATGAGCGCGCCCCGGCCGGTCTCGTTCGCCTCGCCGAACGCGTTGGCGATGTTGGCGGCGATGGTGTTCCCGCCGCTCTGGATCAGGTTGAACGAGACACCGAAGGTGATGCCGAGGGTCATCGCCAGGGCGATGGTTTCGCCGAGCGCCCGGCCGAGGCCGAGCATCATCGCGGCGATGATGCCGGGGCGTCCGTAGGGCAGCACCGCGGTGCGGAGCATCTCCCAGCGGGTGGCGCCCAGGGCCAGGGCGGCTTCCTCGTTCGCGGTGGGCGTCTGGAGGAACACCTCGCGGGAGAGCGAGGTGATGATCGGCAACACCATGATCGCGAGTACCAGGGCGCCCAACATGATCGACTTACCGAAGGGGCCGTCGCCGCCGAAGATCGGCAGCCAGCTGAAGTACTTGTTCAACCACACCGAGAAGTCCCGGACCGGGTTGATGAAGATGTCCCGCCCCCAGAGGCCGAAGACCACACTCGGCACGGCGGCGAGCAGATCGATCAGGAAGCCGAGCGCGGTGCCCAGGCGGCGGGGCGCGTAGTGCGACAGGTAGAGCGCGATGCCCAGCGCCACCGGCACCGCCATGAGCAGCGCCAGCGCCGCGCTGAGGACGGTACCGAAGGCGAGTGTGCCGATACCGAACTTCGGCTCCGTCTCGTTGGGCGACCAACCCTCGTAGGTCCAGAAGTTCTCGGTGTTGGCGCGCAGGGCCGGCACCGCCTTGGCGATCAGGAAGATCGCGATGGCGGCGATGATGACCAGAACGGCGGTTCCAGCGGCCAGTGTGAGGCCGCGGAAGGCCCGCTCGGCGCCGAACTTGCGACTGCGCGGCAGCGCGCCGCCGCCGCCCAGCCCGGTGCCGCCCGGGGAACGGGTGCTGACTGGTGCCTCGGCCACACGCGCCGAGGCACCGGCGGGCCACTCGTGACTCTGGGTCACGCGCGTCCCGCCGGTGCCGGCGTCGGCCGAGCGGTGAGGGGTTTCACCCATCTGCTCGCTCGATTCGGTTGCGGAGGTGGTGGGTCGGGTCAGGAGAGGTTCTTGACCGCGGTCTCGACCTTGGTGCGGACCGTCTCCGGCAGCGGGGCGTAGCCCAGCTCGGTGAGAGAGGCCTGGCCCTCGGCGCTGGCGGCGTGGCCCAGCAGGCCCTTGACCAGCTTCAGCTTGTCGGCCGCGAGGCCCTTGCTGCAGACGATCTCGTACGTCGCCAGGACGATCGGGTACGCCCCGGCCTCCTTGGTGTTGTAGTCGATCTTCAGCTTGAGGTCGTCGCCCTGACCCTCGATGGCAGCGCCGGCGATGGTCTTGCCAGCGGCCTCGGCGGTCAGCGCGGTGAACTCGCCGTTGCCGTTGCCGATCTTCGACATCTTCAGGCCGGCGTTCTCGGCGAACGACCACTCCATGTAGCCGATGGAGCCGTCCGCGCCCTTGACCGAGCTGGCCACGCCGTCCGAGCCCTTGGCGCCGGTGCCGCCCGGGGCCTTCCAGGCCTTGGCGTTGCTGAAGGTCCAGTCAGTCTCGGCAGTCTTCGAGAGGTACTTGGTGAAGTTGTCGGTGGTGCCCGACTCGTCCGAACGGTGGACGGTCTGGATCGTGGTCGCCGGGAGCTTGGCGTCCGGGTTGTCGGCCTTGATCGCGGCGTCGTCCCACTTGGTGACCGTGCCAGCGAAGATCTTCGCCAGGGTGGCCGGCTTGAGCTGGAGGTTGTCCACGCCGCTGACGTTGTAGGCGACGGCCACCGGGCCGATCACCATCGGCAGGTGGATGGCCTTACCGCCGACGCACTTGGCGTCCGCCTGCGGCTGCTCCTCCGGCTTGAGTGCGGAGTCGGAACCGGCGAAGTCGGCGGTCCCGGCGATGAACGCCTGGATGCCGGCGCCCGAGCCAGTACCCTCGTAGTTGATCGTGGTGCCCTGGCACTTCTGCTGGTACGCCTTGATCCACTCGGCCATGGCGTTCTTCTGCGCCGTCGAGCCCTGGGCGTTGAGCGTTCCGGTAGCGCAGTCGACCGCGGCGGTCGAGCCCGAAGCAGTTGCGCCGGAGGCGGGCTCGTTGTTGTCCGAGCCGCATGCACTGAGGCCGAGCGTCGCGGCAAGAGCGAGGCAGGCAATAGTGCCGTACCGCTGGAGCTTCACCTGAGGGGTTTCCCTTCGCGTCTGACTTGGCGCCCCGATCCCGGGGGCCGAGGACCGGCACTGACCGGCTGACACGAAAGCTAGAAGTGCCAGGTAGCCGATTCGCCGGTCACAAGTGAACGCAAGGTGAACACGTACGGCCGCTGAGGTGACCGCTCTCTGAGGGTGAGTTGTCCGTTAAGTGAACCCGGGTACATCTGTCGGAAGTATGGGTATATTTCCGGTTCGTCGTTATGCTGCCGACGCCCGGCCGTTACCCACCGGTGACCCGCTCGGGGCGACCGCCGACGGTCAGCCCAGGTGGTAGTTGATGTGCGCGGACCAGCGGGCGAAGCCCAGCCGTTCGTAGAGCGCGACGGCCCCGGTGTTCGAGTCGTCCACATAGAGCATCACCCGGTCCAGGCCGCGCTTGTCCCGCAGGTGCGCCAGCCCAGCGGTGGTCAGGGCCCGGCCGAGCCCGCCGCCGTGCGCGGTCGGCTCCACTCCCAGGACGTACACCTCGCCGATCCGGGCCGACCCCGGCCGCTCGTGCACCTTGGTCCAGTGGAAACCGAGCAGCCGGCCGGTGGCGGTCTCCTCGGCGAGCAGGAAGCCCGCCGGGTCGAACCACGGCTCGGAGAGGCGGACCCGCAGGTCGTCTGACGTCCACCGGCCCTGCTCGGGGTGCTCGGCGAACGCCCGCGCGTTGAGGGCCAGCCAGGCCGCGTCGTCCGCGCCGGGCCGGAACGCGCGCAGCGCCACCCCGTCGGGCAGACGCAGCTCACCCAGCGGGGCAGCCAACGGCCGGCGCAACTGCCAGAGCACCCGGGCGCGGCTGAAGCCGAGGTCGACGGCGAGCGCGGCGGCCGACGGGTGGTCGCCGTGCGCCCACGCCCGCAGCGGCCCGGTGGCCGAGGCGAGTACGCCCCGGGCCAGCGCCCGACCGGTGCCCCGTCGCCGGTACGCGGGGTGCACCACCAGCTCGACCCCGATCCCGTCGACCGGGTCGGTGGTGTCCAGGTGCGCGTAACCGGTAAGGGTGCCGTCGTCGGCGCGGGCGATCAGGTGCACGGCGGGGGCGTCGGGATCGCGCAGCCGGAGCAGGACGTGTTCGTCGAGCGGGTCCGCGCCGTCGGTGTCGCCCGCGGAACTGGCGAGGGCCAGTACGTCGGCGATCTCCGCCGAGGCCAGTCGGTCGGTTCGGGTCACCTGGTCGCTGGTCGGCTCCGCGCTGCTCATTCCGCCACCGTATCCGCTGCCTGTCGTGACGCCCGGACCGTCGCCGTAAAGCCGCGGCTCACGTCGGGTCGGTGGGGAGTGCCTCCAGCTCGAATCGGGCGGTCAGGTCGGGCAGGATCTGGCCCAGCGCCTCCACCGTGCCCTGCCGGTCCCCACCGGCGTCGTGCAGCAGCACCACCGAGCCCGGTTCGGCCTGGTCCAGCACCGTCGCGGTGATCTTGCCGGCTCCGGGCAGGTCCCAGTCCGACGGGTCCACCGACCAGTGCAGCGGGGTCATGCCGAGCTGCCGGGCCACCGACACCACCGGGTACGTCCAGGCCCCGCCCGGCTGGCGGTACCAGACGATCGGGGCGTTCGGCACCGCCGCCCGGATCGCCGCGTTGGTGCGCAGGAGGTCGGAGCGGATCGCGTCGGCCGACCGGGCGCCCAGGCTGACGTCGTGGTGCCAGGAGTGGTTGCACAGGGTGTGCCCGGCGTCCACGATCGACTGGACCAGGTCGGGGTGGTCCTGCGCGTTCTCGCCGACCACGCAGAACGTGGCGTGCACGTTGTATTCGCGCAGGAGGGCGAGGACCTGCGGGGTGTAGCGCGGGTCCGGCCCGTCGTCGAAGGTCAGCGCGAGCCGCGGGGTGCCGGTGGTGGCGTGCGCGCCGAACAGTTTGTCGCCCCCGGCGTCTTGTCCGGACCCGTCCTGGCCCGTCACGATCGGGCCGGCGCTGGCGCTCGGCGTTCCGCCCGGCTCACCAACGCTGGGTTGGTCGGCGTAGTGCGGCCCGTCGGCGCTGGTGGCGAGGCCGGTGGAGTGCGGGGGCGCCTGGTCGGGGACGAGGCTGCGGCCGAGCACGTACGCGGAGCCGAGCAGCCCCGCCACCACCAACGTCACGATCCCCGCGGCCCGCGCGGTGGAACTGCCCCGCGTCACGACTTCCGCCCGGCTCGCCGGTCACGCCGGCCCGTCGCCCCCGTGTTCAGTGCGCGCACCATCGCCCCTTTCTCCGACAAACCCGGCAGTCAGAATAGAGCCGCCAAGCTGCGCAAATAGGGCATATGGGAAATCGTCCGGGGCGGTCCGCGAATCAGACCGGCAGCGGCGCGTGCTCCGCCTCGGGAAGTGACCGTGATGGCGGAACGACGAACTTGTAGCCGACCTGGCGGACGGTGCCGATCATCGACTCGTACTCCGAGCCGAGCTTGGCGCGCAGCCGCCGGACGTGCACGTCCACCGTGCGGGTGCCGCCGAAGTAGTCGTAGCCCCAGACCTCGCGCAGGAGCTGGTCCCGGGTGAACACCCGGCCCGGGTGCTGGGCCAGGAACTTCAGCAGCTCGAACTCCTTGTAGGTGAGGTCGAGCGGACGACCCTTGAGCTTGGCCGCGTAGGTGTCCGGGTCGATGGTCAGCTCGCCGGCCCGGATCGAGCCACCCGCACCAGCGGTCGCGTTGCTGAGCCGGCCCACCGCCAGCCGCAGCCGTGCCTCGACCTCGGCGGGGCCGGCCGAGGCGAGGATGACGTCGTCGACGCCCCAGTCAGCGTTGAGCGCGATCAGACCGGCCTCGGTCACCACCGCGACCAGCGGCACGCCGAGCCCGGTGGCGTGCAACATTCGGCAGGTCGCCCGGGCCTCGCTCAGCTCCGATCGGGCGTCCACCATCACCGCGTCCGGGCTGGGGCCCGCGACCAGGGTGCGAACGTCGCGCGGCGCGGTGCGGACCGAGTGCGGCAGCAGGTCGAGTGCCGGCAGCACAGCCGACGGTTCCCCTGCGCGCGCGGTCACCAGCAGCAGGATCTCCACGATCACCTCCGTCCCGGCGGCGCGAGGCCGCACGCGACCAGTCGCACTCATCAAGGAGTGCGCTGAGAAATTGCGTGGTCCCGGCGTCGCTGACGGGCGGGTAACGCGTTGAGCGTAACTGATCGCCTCGGCCGCGCCCCCAGGCCATATCCTGTTTGTCTATCTTGCCCTTGATCGTGGCGCGGATTTTAACGTCGCTGAAACCCATGACCACCGCGTCGGGCGGTCGGTCTGGCACGATCGGGTCGTGTTTCCCTCCACCTCGCCCGAGGCCGGCCGCGAATCGTGGCCCGCAGGCTCCCAACCGGGCCCGGCCGCCGCGCCGACGCGCGGCCAACCGCCCGCGCCCCGTACCGGCCCGGCCACCACCGATGGCGATCGCCGCGAACGGGGTGGGCCTCGCCGGGCCCGTCGCGCCGGTGAGCCGGCCCGCCGATCCGAAGACGAGATCGACGAGCCGGAAGAGGAGGTCATACCCCCGGTCGAGGTGCACCGCCAGCTGGCGCTGACCATCGCCGGCTTCGCCGCGCTGCTCGGTGTCGGTCTGGTGCTCGGCGCGCAGACGTCGGGCCCCGGCCACCGGCTGCCGTTCGCCGCCATCGTCTTCGGCGTCCAACTGCTGTTCGTGCTCGCCTGGACCATGGCCATGCGTCCGCCCGCGTTGCTGGTGGTCGCGGGGATCAGCGCCGCGGTCGCGGCGCTGGCCGACATCGCCGCGGTGCAGACCGACGTCGCCGGCCTGGCGCCGCTGGGCTACCTGGCCGCCGGCGGGTTCCTCGCCGCGGTGCTCGGCCAACTGGTTCGTCGGGTCGACCGGGTTCGGGTCACCGACTCACTCGGCGCGACCCTGCTCATCGTGGTGGGGGTGGTGGCCTTCGGCACCCTGATCGTGCTCAGCCGGATCCCGGCCGGCACCCAGGCGATCACCGTCTGCCTGACCGCGAGCGGTGTCGCGCTCACCGTCGCCCGGCTCACCGACGCCGTGCTGCCGTGGCCACGGCTGGCCCCGCAGGTGCCCCGGGGCGCCGCCGGCGTGGTGGCCGGCGCGATGGTCGGCACGTTGACCAGCGCCCTCCTCGGCAGCTACCTGGTGACTCCCTTCACGCCGACCCGGGCCGCCGTGATCGGCCTGGTCGCGGCGGTCACCGCCGTCCTCTCCGACCTCGCCGTGGGGTACGCGGAGGCAGGCCGGTTGATGGCCGGTGAACCGCCCACGATGTGGGTGGCCCGGCACATGCAGGGTCCGCTCGGTGGCTTCGCGCTGGCGGCGCCCGCCGCGTACGCCATGTGCATGCTCTTCCTCTGAGTCACGGTTGAGCGCGCAGCCGGTCGGGTACCTACGGTTGCGCCGCCCTGCGGCGTTGGTACGAACGCCCCGTCGCGGCGCGACGGGCGGAGACAGGAGGCGGCGTGGCGCGGGACTATCCGGTGGACGAGGCGCGACCCCGACGGCGTGGCCGCAAGCTGCTCATCGGGCTGTTCGTTCTGCTCCTGCTGCTGGCCGGGTTGCTGGTGGTCGCCGACCGGGTGGCGGTCGGAGTCGCCGAACGGACCATCGCCGACCGCGTACGACAGGAGATCGCCAAGCAGGGCGCGCAATCCGCCGCTCCTGAGGTGGAGGTGGCCGGAGTTCCGTTCCTCACCCAGGTGCTGGATGGTCGTTACCAGCGGATCACCATCAACCTGCGGGACGTGCAGGCCCCGGTCCAGGGCGACGCCGTCCGGCTGCCAGTGCTGGACGTGACCGCCCGCAACGTGCGGGCCTCGCTGGACACCCTTCGCACCGGCCAGGGTGACGTCGTGGCGGACACGGTGAACGGTGCCGGCACGATCAGCTACGAGAGCCTGGCCGCGCTGCTGAACCGCCCGGGGCTCACCCTCGGCGAGCAGAACGGCAAGCTCGCCGTCACGGCCCCGGCCGACATCCTCGGTCAGAAGCTCACCATCACCGGCACCGCCGACGTCACCGTCGCCGACAACGGTGCCGTCGCCCTGCGATTCAACGACCTGGACGCCGCCGGCCTGCCGAACCTGCCGCTGGCCCGTGCCTTCCTGAGCAATTACGCCAAGAGCATCTCCATCGACGTGCCTCTTCCGGAACTGCCGTTCCAGCTTGCCGTCCGGGAGGTCCGTCCACTGCCGGAAGGGCTGGCGGTCACCGCCGACGCGAAGAACGTGCCGATCAACTCCGCAGGCTGAGGTCGCGGGCGCGGTGGGATGCCGAAATCCTTGGCAGCCCTGGCGATTCCCGGATGGTGGTCGGCGCAGTGGCAGCACGGTCAATGGCTGGTAGGCTCCGTGGCCATGGGGACCCACCTCACCAAACGGCGCGCGGTCGACCTGTGTCGCGTGGCCACCTGCCTGTGTCGCCCCGTCATCTGACGGCGGGGCTGTCTTCGGCCGCCTGACGGCGGCCACCGGCACAGGGTTCTCGCACCCTCCGGTTATCCCACCGAACGCCCGGCAGCGGCGCCGTCGCACAAACCCGTGATCCCGTCCTTCCGCTGGGTCCCGCGCGTGGTGCGACAGATACGTCCATCGATTCGCGCGCGTTGGCTCACCATCCATCCTCACCAGGGAGTGATTCGATGAGTCGCGACACCGCACTCGTTTCGGCCGAGTGGGCCGAGAAGAACCTCGACGCCCCGGGCGTCGTCTTCGTCGAGGTCGACGAGGACACCTCGGCCTACGACACCGGCCACATCGCCGGCGCTATCAAGATCGACTGGAAGACCGACCTTCAGGACCAGGTCCGCCGGGACTTCGTCAACAAGACGCAGTTCGAGGCGCTGCTCTCCGAGCGGGGCATCAGCAACGACGACACCGTGATCCTGTACGGCGGCAACAACAACTGGTTCGCCGCGTACGCCTACTGGTACTTCAAGCTCTACGGCCACGGCGACGTGAAGCTGCTCGACGGCGGCCGCAAGAAGTGGGAGCTGGACGCCCGCCCGCTCGTCACCGACCAGGTGTCCCGCCCGGCGACGCAGTACGTCGCGCAGGAGCCGGACACCTCCATCCGGGCCTTCCGTGACGAGGTCGTCGCCGCGATCGGCACCAAGAACCTGGTCGACGTGCGCAGCCCTGACGAGTTCGCCGGTCGCCTGCTCGCCCCCGCCCACCTGCCGCAGGAGCAGGCCCAGCGGGCCGGCCACATCCCCACCGCGATCAGCGTGCCGTGGTCCAAGGCGGCCAACGAGGACGGCACCTTCCGGTCCGACGACGACCTGCGCAAGATCTACGGCGACGCGGGGCTCGACGACGGCAAGGAGACCATCGCGTACTGCCGGATCGGTGAGCGCTCGTCGCACACCTGGTTCGTGCTCCAGGAGCTGCTGGGTCACCGCAACGTCAAGAACTACGACGGCTCCTGGACCGAGTACGGCTCGCTGGTCGGTGTGCCGGTCGCGCTCGGTGACGAACCCGGGGAGGCCTGATCATGACTCTCCCCGTCGCTGCGGGTTGCGCCGCACCGGATCAGGCCGCGCCACTGCCGGCCGGCCTGGATCTGGAGAAGGAGACCGTCATCACCGGCATCGTCCGCTCCGCCGACGACGAGCCGGTGCCGGGCGCGTACGTCCGGCTGCTCGACTCGACCGGTGAGTTCACCGCCGAGGTGGTCACCTCGGCCGCTGGGCAGTTCCGGTTCTTCGCCGCGCCGGGCTCCTGGACGCTGCGGGCGTTGTCCCGGCACGGCAACGGCGACACCCCGGTCACTGCCGGCCGAGGTGTCAACGAGGTTGCCGTCACCGTCGCCTGACCCACTGCTCTGATTGACCGGGGCCGGTCACCCTCCTGGGGTGACCGGCCCCGGTCGTTTCCCCGCAGGGGCGACGCGCCGGGGGAGGTGCCGAATTCATCGGCATGCGTAACTATCTACAGGTGGAATTCAGGGATGAAAGTGGCGTGTCCGACGAAGGGATCCCCATCGTCCTCTGTGTGGGCACGGACATGTCGATGCGGGAGCGGGTGCTGAGCGAACTCGACGGGCTCGCCCTGGTGCTCAGCTGCGCCGACCTGGCCGAGCTGCGCGAACTGCTGGCGTCACCGATGGGCCTGACGTCGGTCGGTCCCACAGTCCCTCCGCCCACCGCCGCGCAGGGTCTGGTCGAGTGGGGTGGACTGGCCGTCGACCGGGTCGGAAACCGGGTCACCTGGCGCGGCGACCCGCTCCCGCTGGCCCCCGTCGAACGGGAGCTGCTCACCCTGCTCATCGGCCCGCCGCTGGTGGTGTGGAGCTACGAACAGCTCTGCGCCTCAGCGCTCGGTGGCGCGGACACCGCGGCTCTGCGGTCCACGATCAAACGGCTTCGCCGCAGGTTGCGGGGCCTGCCGGGCGGGCCACAGGTGCACACCGTGCGGGGGATCGGCTATCGACTCGACCGGTCGCCCCGGCTGAAGGAGCACTGACCCACCGTCGCCCTGCCCTGCCGACCGGCTCCGCCGCCGACCCGGCGGCGGGCGCGTGACACCATGACCGGGTGAGCGGTGCTGTCCAGACGGGTTGGGCCTCTTCGGCCGGCCCCGCCGCGCCGGCGCCGGCCGGGTCGCGGCGGCGTTGGCTGCTGGCCGCGACCGTGGCCTGGGTCCTGTTGCTGGCCGGGCTCACCTGGATGTCGGTGCGGGACGACCCGCCGACCGTGCGCGAACAGCGGTCCCTGGATCAGGCCGGCCCGGTGGTCGACCGGGCGGTCGGCGAGCTGGCCCTTGCGGCCGGTGCTGCCGGTCTGCTGGAGCTGGGCCCCGCGCGGGTCGCGTCCGGCTGCCGGGTCACCCCGTTCGACGACGGGGCGAGGCTGCGGCGCGAGGTCGGTGTACTCGTGGCCACCGGTGACGAGCGGGCCGTGCTGGCCGGCATCGCCGAGCGGCTACCGGCGAGCTGGCGGGCCGGGGTCGGGCCCGGGGTGGACGGCCCCGAGCTGCGGGCCGACGCCGGAGAATTCGTGGCGGTCGAGGGGCGGCCGACCGCTGACGGCCGGGTGCGGCTGATCGTCGACACCGGTTGCCGGCCGGTCGGCACCGGCTACCGGTCGACCCCGGCCACCACAGTAGGCCCGGAGGCCGAAGCGCTGAGCGCCGCGCTGCGGGCACTCGACCGGCCGGCCGACGCCGCGCCGGAGCTGGTCACCGCGCCCTGCCCGGGCGGCGGGTTCGCCCGCACCACGCGGTCCGCGAACGGTCTCGACCCGGGGGCCTCGACGGCCGCACTCGCCCCGCTGGCCGGCAACGCCCCACTGCTGGACCAACCCCCGGTGTACGCGTACCGCACCGGTGCCGTCACGGTGCTGGCCGAGATCGGCCCGGACGCCACCCGACTGGCCGCC
Organism: Micromonospora inaquosa; assembly: GCF_003857055.1. Taxonomy (GTDB): domain Bacteria; phylum Actinomycetota; class Actinomycetes; order Mycobacteriales; family Micromonosporaceae; genus Micromonospora; species Micromonospora inaquosa. The sequence continues at coordinate 74,746 of NZ_QGSZ01000190.1, forward strand.
ACCGTCGGCTGCCCGGACTGAGCCGGGCAGGGGGCCCGGGTCAGCCGCCGCCCGGCTGATCCTCGGGGCCACGGCTGCGGCCCAACGCGTCGACCATGCCCCACCGGCCAGGGATGTCCAGCAGCTCGACCCGGCCCATCCCCGGTGGCACGGCCGGGTCGATGATCAGGTGCTCGCCCTGCGGCTCCAACCCCAGCATCACCCGGAGCAGCAGCAGTGGGGTGCCGGTCGACCAGGCTTGCGGGCTGCACGCGGTCGGGTACTCCACCGGGTAGTCGGTGAGGTCACGGGCGTAGCCGGCGAAAGCCTCCGGCAGCCGCCCCTCGAAGTACCGGGACGCGGCCAGCATCGTGTCGCAGAGCAACCCGGCCTCCTCCCGGAAGCCGTACCGCCACAACCCCCAGGCGATGATCGAGTTGTCGAACGGCCAGACCGTGCCCACGTGATAGCCGATCGGGTTGTACCGACCCTCGTCCGCGGCGAGCGTCCGCACCCCCCAGCCGGAGAACAGTCGTGGCCCGAGCAGGTGCTCGACCACCTTGCCGGCGCGCGACTCGTCCACGATGCCGCTCCACAGCAGGTGCCCGATGTTCGAGGTCAGCGCGTCCACCTGCCGGCCGTCGGCGTCCAGCGCGAGCGCGTAGTGCTCCCGCTCGGGGATCCAGAAGTCGCGGTCGAACCGCCGTTTCAGGTCGGCGGCCTCCCGCTCCAGCCTGTCGGCGAACTCCGGGTCGTTCCAGAACTTCCGGGCCAGCCGGGCGGCCCGGATCTTCGCGTCGTACGCGTAGCCCTGCAACTCACAGGTGGCCCGGGGGAAGCCGGGCAGCTGGCCGTCGGCGTACGAGATGGCGTCCCAGGAGTCCTTCCAACACTGGTTCTGCAGGCCGGTCTCGGGGTTGCGGGTCTGGTACCAGAGGTAGCCGGTGCCGAGCAGGTCACCGTAGGTGTCGATCCACTTCAACGCCGCGCGGACCTGCGATTCCAGCCGGCGGACGAGTGCGGCGTCACCGGTCCACAGTTCATACTCGTCGATCAGGATGATGAACAGGGGTGTCGCGTCGGCCGATCCGTAGTACGGCGAGTGGGGCTGCTCCTCGAAGCCGGCGGTCTCGCCGTACCGCAGCTCGTGCAGGATCTTGCCGGGTTCCTCGTCCCGGAAGTCGTCCACCCGGTGACCCTGTAGCCCGGCCAGCATCAGGATGGTCGGCGGGACCAGCTCCGGCAGGAAAGGCAGCACCTGCAACGAGGTGATGATGCTGTCCCGGCCGAACAGGGTCATGAACCAGGGCAGCCCCGCGGCGATCAGCCGCACGCCCAGGGCGATCGATTCGTAGCGCAGTGCGGCCAGATCGTTGAGGCTGCGCCGGTACGCCCCGGCCAGCGGCTCGCAGTCGCAGCCGAGCTTCGGCGCCCGGTCGATCAGCTCCTGCTGCTCGGACCGGATGGCGTCGGCGCTGCGGCTGCCGCCGTACGGGAGGGTGGCCCGGATGTCCTCGCTGCGGGCCCCGTAGACGATGCTGGACACGTGCAGCCGGGTGGCCCACCTGCCGTTGCGGGCTATCCGGATCCGGAAGGTCATCCCGGTGTCGTCGACAATTGCCGGCTCGGTGGTGTTGACCACCATCTCCCGGTGGAACGCCTCCCGCCGGTAGGCCGCCCGCAGCTCGTTCTCGGCGACCGTGACGGTGGTCCGGCCCCGCTTCCGCCGAGCATTCTTGATCTCGAACAGGTCGGCGAAGTCTGCCCCGATCTCGATTCGGAGGGTGCACTCGACCTCCGCGCCGAGGTGGTTCAGCACGGTCAGCTCCTCCTCGAAGCTGCCCACTATCGCCCGGCTGCGGATCACCGACGCCTTCGCGTCCAGGTAGTGCGTGGGTTCCCCGGGGGCGAGGAAGAACGTGGTGCGGTACGACTCGGCATCGTCGACGGAGAGGGCGTGCAGCCGTTGGCCGTCCAGGGTGAGCACCCAGGTGGACAGGAAGCGGGTGTCGAACGAGAACAGCCCGGTAGGGAAGTCGTAGGACGGCTCGATGTCCCCACGCCGGTCGCTGACCAGGAAGGTGTTGCCGTCCAGAATGCTGACGAGGTCCCTCATCGCAGTCGCCCGGCTGCTCGACGGGCCGTCTCGCGGGGGTCACGGGTGCCGGGCGGGTCCGGAAAGAACCGCCGGAAGGCGAGGAAGAGCACCACGTTTCCGCTGAACGTGCTCTCGTTGCGCAGCACCGCCGCGACCCCTTGGGCCTCGCCGGTGATCAGCCGGTCGAAGAGGGCGGCGCTGCTGTACCAGATGGCGTCGGCCGGGCCGCGCTCGCGGCTGACCCGCACCGACCCGGGTCGCATCCGGACCAGCCAGTGTTCGGTCCGGTGGTCGTCGCCGAGGTCGATCTGGAGGGTGCCGTCGGCCAGGCCACCCAGGACCTCCGGGGCGCGGGACGGCAGTGCTTCGAAGAACCTCTCCGCCGCCTCGGTCACACCCGAATCGTAGGCAGTCGTCCGAGATGTCGGGTCGGTATCGACACCTCGCTCGGATCGACCCACCGCCGCCGTGCGGTCAGTAGACGAGCGCCTGCGCGCCCTCGGCCAACGCCTCCTCGACGAAGACCGCGGCACCGGCGATCCGGACCCCGGGGAGTACGTCGTCCGGGCCGATCTCCCGTCGGGCCGCGCACTGCGTGCAGGCGGTCACCCGGCCACTGGTCAGGATCACGTGCAACAACTCGGCCAACGGTGCGGAGTGCGGCAGGTCGAACTGCTGGGCGCGACCCGGCAGGGCGAACCAGGTCGACTCACCGGTCAGCCAGAGCGAGACGTCCACCCCGGCCGCCACCGCCGTCGCGGCGACGGTGAATGCCTGCGCGCACCGCTCCGGGGCGTCCGCCCCAGCGGTGACCTTGACGACGAGAGTGCGGGCCATGTGGCCCAGCATAGGATGGCCGGGATGGTTACCGAGATCGGGTTTGTCAGCCTGCTGGTCGCTGGCCTGGGCGGGCTCGCCGGTGGCCTCGTCTACCTTGCCGTAAGGATTTCGAGAGGACGCTGGTGACGCCTGTGAGCGAGAACCCGCTGCAGCCGCCGTGGCTGAACGCGCCGCCGGTCGAGGAGTACCCGTTCGAGGAGAGCCACGACCTGCGGGTCGGGCCGAAGCTGCACCCCGCGCTGGATGCCCTGTTGCCGTACATCGGTCTGTGGCGTGGTCGGGGCAAGGGCGGCTTCCCCACCATCGAGGATTTCGACTACGCGCAGGAGATCCGGATCAGCCACGACGGCCGGCCGTTCCTGCATTACGAGTCGCGTGCCTGGATCCTCGACGAGCAGAGCAAGCCGGTCCGTCCGGCCGGTCGCGAGGTCGGCTGGTGGCGGCCGGTGCTGGTCGATGGGCGGGCGACCGACGAGTTGGAGGCGCTGCTGACCACCCCGTCCGGGGTGATGGAGCTGCACCTGGGCAAGCGCACCGGCACGCAGGTCGAGTTCGCCACCGACGTGGTGATCCGGACTCCGACCGCCAAGGAGGTCACCGGTGGGCACCGGCTCTTCGGCATCGTCGAGGGTGCGCTGCTCTACGCCCAGGAGATGGCCGCCATGGGGCACGGGCTCAGCCCGCACCTCTCGGCCCGGCTGGTCCGGGTCGGGGGCTGACCTCGACGGGCGGCTGACTAGCCGGGGAAACCCAGCAGGGCTTGCAGGGCGGGGGTGCGCGGGCAGTGGTCCCGGCGCACCCCGTCCAGCATCCGGACCTCGACGAGCCCGCGTACCGAGGAGCTGAACCAGACCCCGTCGGCGTCGTGCAGCTCGGCGGGCGTGACCATCCGTTCGGCGGCGCTCAGGCCGAGCTCGTGGGCGTGGGCGAGCAGCCAGGCCACTGTCGTGCCGGGCAGGATGCCGGTGCTGGCGGCCGGCACGGTGCAGAGGGTGTCTCCGGTGAGCCACACCACGTTCGCGATCGGCCCCTCCAGGGCGTACCCGTCCGAGGAGACCCAGAGCACGTCGTCCACCCCGGCCCGGTGGGCCCAGCGGCGGGCGGCGCTGTTGACCGCGTACGAGGTGGATTTGATGCCGGCGGGCAACCAGTCGAGCCCGGTCCGCGCGTCGGCGGGCACCCCCAGCGGCAGGATCGCCACGGTGATCCCGGTGCGGCGGGCAGCCCGCGACGACGCGGGCACCTCGGTCAGTGTGGCGTAGACCGTAGGCGGGCCGCCGGCCTCGGAACCTCGGGTGCAGACCAGCCGTAGCGCGCCCTCCACCTCTGCCGACCAGCCCGCGCGCGCCGTGTCGAGGAGGTCGATCAGCGCGTCGGTGGGAGGCAGGTCCAGGTCGACGGCGGCCGCCGCCGTGGCCATGCGGGCCAGGTGCTCGTCGCGCAGCCACGGCCGGCCCTCGCGCAGATGCATGGACTCGAAGAGCCCGTCGCCGCGCAGGACGCCCAGGTCGTCGCCGCGGAGCACGGGCTCGTCGGCCGCGATGAGCCCCCGCCCCAGCACGGCGATCCGTGTGCCCGGAGAAGCCGGGGCATTGCCGGCGGACGACGTCACCATGACCGCCGAGCGTAGCGGCGACCGGTCGCTCGCACGGGGTCGGTGCGAATGCCGAACTATGATCGGACCGTGTCCGAATCCTCCCTCGCGGAAATGCTGCGGGCCCGTGGGCTGCGGCTGACGGCCCAGCGGCAGCTTGTCCTCCAGGCGGTGCTCGATTTGGGCCACGCCACACCGGAGCAGGTGCACACCGCGGTCCGGGAGGTCGCCGCCGGCGTCAACATCACCACCATCTACCGCACGCTTGAGCTGCTGGAACGGCTCGGTCTGGTCACCCACACGCACCTGTCGCACGGTTCACCGACCTATCACGCCGCCGGTGAACACCAACACGTCCATCTGGTCTGCCGGGAGTGTGGCGCGATCGACGAAATCGATCCGGAGCTGCTCCGCCCCCTCGCCGACCAGTTGGCCGCGCAGCGCGGGTTCCGGGTGGACATCGGGCACGTGTCACTCTTCGGCGTCTGCGTACGCTGCGAGAACGGGGACGAAAAATGATCGACATCGCGGGTGCGGTGGCCGTCGAGAGCATCGACGAGGCCAGCCGCGACCAGCCGGATCCGGCGCACGTCGCGGCCGGCGTGCGGGGGGTGGCCGCGCACTACGGCGACCCGCTTCGTGAGCAGCGCACCCTCGACACGGAGGTCGGTCTGGTCGACCGGTCGCATCGAGGGGTCATCGCGGTGCCCGGGGAGGACCGGGCCGGCTGGCTGCACACGATCACCTCGCAGCACCTGAACACCCTCTCCGCAGGCGAGGGCACCGAGTTGCTGGTGCTGTCGCCGCACGGCCACGTCGAGCAGCACGCCATGGTCGCCGAGGACGGCGAGACCGCCTGGCTGGACACCGAGCCCGGTGCTACCCAGGGGCTGCTGACCTACCTGGAGAAGATGCGGTTCTTCAGCAAGGTCGAACCACGCGACGCGACGGCCGAACGGGCGCTGTTGTCGCTGGTCGGGCCGGGGGCCATGGAGGCGCTCGGTACGCTCGGCGTGACCGGGCTGGCCGCACCGGACGTGGTCGCGGTGCCCGGTCCGAAGTTCGCGCACGGTGCCGTGCCACAGCGGGCGAGCGTTCAGTACGACGTGAAACCGCTGCCGATCGGCGGCTGGGCCCGACGTGGCCTGCTCGGGGTGGACCTACTGGTGCCCCGGTCGGCGATGGACCAGGTGGTGGCGGAGTTGCGCGGTGCCGGCGTGCCGGTGGCGGGGCTCTGGGCGTACGAGGCGATCCGGGTGGCCGCCCGGCAGCCTCGGGTCGGGGTGGACACCGACCACCGGACCATTCCGGCCGAGGTCGATCTGATCGCCCCGGCGGTGCATCTGGACAAGGGTTGCTACCGGGGCCAGGAGACGGTGGCGCGGGTGCACAACATGGGCCGGCCGCCGCGTCGGCTCGTACTGCTGCACCTGGACGGGGTGACCACCGATCAGCCGCCGGTGGCCGGTACGCCGGTGACCCTCGATGGCCGGGCGGTCGGCTTCGTCGGCACCGCCGTGCTGCACCACGAGCTGGGTCAGGTCGCCCTCGCGGTGCTGAAGCGGAACGTCCCGGACGACGCCGCGTTGCTGATCGGCGAGACAGCGGCGGCGATCGACCCGTCCTGAGCGGGCCGTCTAGGATCGCCGGCATGACGACAGGGACGTTGATCACGGTGGCCCCGACCGGCGCTGAGTCGGCCAAGGCGGAGGTGCCGGCGCTGCCGGTGACCCTCGACGAGTTGCTGCTCACCGCCAAGGAGTGCGAGGCGCTCGGCGCCGCCGTGATCCACGTCCACATCCGCGACGACGAGGCCCGGCCGACGCTCGACCCGGTGCGGCTGGCCGACACGGTGGCGGCGCTGCGGGAGAGCACCGATCTGATCGTGCAGCTCTCGTCCGGCGGCGCGGTGACCGACCCGGAGGCCGCCCGGCTCGCCGTCCTCGATGCCCGTCCGGACATGGCCTCCTGCACCATGGGCACTGTCAACTTCGGCGACGACGTCTTCCTCAACCGCTGGGAGTTCATCGTCGACCTGCACACCCGGATGCAGGAACGCGGGATCGTGCCGGAGTACGAGATCTTCGACCTGGGCCACCTGTCCGCGTTGCAGCGGTTGCTCGGCAAGTACGGGCTGCCGGCTGGCGGGCACGTGCACGTCGACTTCGTGATGGGCGTGCCGGGCGGCATGCCGGGCACCACGGAAACCCTGGTCGCCGCCCACCGGATGCTGCGGGACCTGCCCGAGGGCACCACCTTCTCGGCCACCGGCGTCGGTCGGAGCACTCTTCCGGTGCTGTTGGCCTCGCTGTCGGCGGGCGGGCACCTGCGGGTCGGCATGGAGGACACCGTGACGTACGCGAAGGGCCGCCCGGTGGAGTCCAACATGCAGTTGGTCGCCCGCGCGGTGGGTTTCGCCCAGCTCGCCCAGCGCCCGCCGCTGACCACCACCGAGGCCCGCGAGCTGCTCGGGCTGTAAGGCCGGGTCTGTCCCGCGCTCCTGTCACCCGGGCGATGGATCTCCTGGTCACCCCGGTGCCGGGCACCCCCGGACCGTCGGTACCGTCCAGCGCGTGACGAAGACGTACGAGGGCGGCGCGCCGCTCGCCGAGGTGGTCCGGTCCGGGTTCGTGGAGGGTGCGCACCGCGGTTCGGTGGTGGTGCTGGACTCCGACGGTGTCGCGGTGGCGTCCGCCGGGGACGTGGCCTCGCCGATCTTTCCCCGCTCGGCCAGCAAGCCGATGCAGGCGATCGGGATGCTCCGGGCGGGCCTGGCGCTGACCGACCCGGCCGACGTGGCGCTGGTCTCGGCGAGTCACGCCGGTGAGGAGTTCCACCTGGCCCGGGTCGGTGCCCTGCTGGAGCGCGCCGGGCTGGACGCGTCGGCGCTGCACTGCCCGCCTGACCTGCCGGTGGGCGCTGCGGCCCGGGAGGCGGTGCTGCGTGCCGGTGGCGGTCCGAGCCGGGTGCAGATGAACTGCTCCGGCAAGCACAGCGGAATGCTGCTGACCTGCGAAGCCGCCGGTTGGCCACGGGAGGGTTACTGGCGGCCGGAGCACCCGCTGCAGCAGCGGTTGCGGGCCGCCATCGAGGAGTTCACCGGCGAGCAGGCGGCCGCGGTGGGGGTCGACGGCTGTGGTGCCCCGGTGCTCGCGGTGTCGCTGACCGGCCTGGCCGGGGCGTACCTCCGGTTGGTTGACGCCGAGCCCGGCTCGGTGCCGCGCAGGGTGGCCGACGCGATGCGGGCGTACCCGGAGATCGTGGGTGGCACCCAGGCCGACGACACCCGGCTGATGCGTGGTGTTCCTGGGTTGCTGGCCAAGGTCGGTGCCGAGGGTGTGATCGCCGTGGCGCTGCCGGGTGTCGGCGCTGTCGCGCTGAAGATCGACGACGGCGCCGACCGGGCGCGGATGCCGGTACTGGTCTCCGCGCTGCGTCGGCTCGGCGTGGACGCCCCGGTGCTGGCCGAGTACGAAGAGGTGCCGCTCTTCGGCGGCGGGTTGCCGGTCGGGGCGGTCCGCCCCCTCTGGTGATGCCACCGGCCCGCCGGTCTTCGGTGCGGCGGCCCTACTCGGCGGCCGACGTCTGATCGAGCGCTATACCTCACGGGTGTGAATATGACTGTGAGGTATAGCGCTCGTCGCGGCGTCAGCCCCGTCGCGCGGGCTAGCTCAGGAAGTCGAGCAGTGCGGCGTTGACCGGCTCCGGACGCTCCAGTGGGAGCAGGTGCGCGGCGTCCGGCACGTCGGGCAGTCGTACCGCGCCCGGGACCTCGGCGGCGATCCGGTCGGCGAGTCGACTGATGTCCGGCACGTCCGCGGCACCGGCGGTGACCAGGACGGGGATCTTCAGCTCGCCGAGTCGGCCGATCGCCGGTGGCGTCAGCTCGCCCACCTCGACCGCGCCGAGCGCCAGCTCGGCGGCGAGGGCACGCTGGTCCATCTCCTGGGCGAACGCGACCAGCTCGGGGTCGACGTCCTGCGGCTGGCGTCGAGGGCCGACCACCCAGAACCGCACCTCTCCGGCCGCGCCCGCGACGAAGTCGTCGGGGTCGACCTCTCCGACCAGGTCGTCCCAGAGGTCGTTCGCCTCGTCGGACCACTCGTTGCCGGAGACAGCCGTGTCGAACAGCGCGAGCGCGCTCACCCGGTCGGGGTGGGCCAGCGCGGTGTCGATGGCGACCGCCCCGCCGAAGGAGCAGCCGACCAGGGCGGCCCGGGGAAGGTCGAGCGCGTCCAGCAGCCCGGCCACGTCGTCGTGGTGCGTGAACGGGGCCGGGGGGAGCTCCGAGTCGCCGTAGCCGCGCAGGTCAGGGACGATCACCCGGTGCCGGGTGGCGAGCGCGGACAACTGCCCCCGCCACATCCGCCGGTCGGCGATGCCGGCGTGCAGCAGGACGACGGGTGAGCCGGTGCCGGCCTCGTCGTACGCGATGCTTGCTCCATTGACTGTGATCTTGTGCACGAACGGACCGTACGGATCGGTCGAGCGGCGCGCAAACGGGATGCTGAGACCTTGCTAACTATGGCTAGCGTTTTGCTTGCAGGAGTTAGCGCCAGCGATTAGCGTCGCTGCCATGGCCACACCCAAGGACCTTCCCGACGTCGGCGGGTTCATCCGCGATCTGCGGCGCAACGCCAAGATCTCGCTACGGCAGCTCGCCGAGCAGGCGGGGGTCAGCAACCCTTACCTCAGCCAGATCGAGCGCGGCCTGCGCAAGCCCAGCGCCGAGGTGCTCCAGCAACTGGCGAGCGCGCTACGGGTCTCCACACCGGCGATGTACCTGCGCGCCGGTCTGCTCGACGACAAGGAAGGCCACGGGGTGCTCGCCGCCATCGCCGTGGACGCCGACCTGACGATGGCGCAGAAGCAGTCGCTCAGTCAGATCTACGAGACGTTCCGCCGGGAGAACACCCGGCTGGCCGAGGCGCAGGCCGAAGCCGAGGCGGCCCAGGCCGAAGCCGGGGCAGCTCAAGCCGCGGACCAGCCGGCCAGTCAGGCCGCCGACCTGGCCAATGTGGCCGCCACCGGCCCCACCACCGTGGGCGGCACCCCGACCGAGGCCGTGCTCGAGTCGGTCGCCGTCACCGAGGCGGGCACCGCCCCCGCCCCGGGCAGCACCAGCATCCCCCAGAAGAAGAAGGCCGCCGACGCGGCCGAAGAGGAGACGTCATGAGCGAGCCGAAGACCAACCGCATCCCCGCCCCGATCTACGCCGCAGCCGGCGCCGGTGAGCTGGCCATCGAGCAGTTGCGGAAGCTGCCTGCCATGGTCGGCGTGCTCAGCACCCGGGTCGTCGCCGACCTGGGCGGTCGGGCCGTGCTGACCGGCTTCGAGCTGAAGCAGAAGGCCACCGAGACGCTGCGTACCGCCAACGAGACCGCCGACCTGGCGAAGCTGCGCGAGGTGACCGACATCGACAAGCTGCGCGCCGCCGCGACCCGCAACGCCGCCCTGGTGGTCGCGGGCGCCCAGGTCGCCCAGGAGCGCGCGTTCGCCGCGTACGGCGCGCTGGTCGCCCGAGGCGAGCGGGTCGTCGGCACCGGCGTGCTGGAGGCCGCCGAGACCGTCAACGCCGACATCGAGGCCACCGAGGCCGTGACGCCGGCCACCACCACCCCGGCCACGTCGGCCGCGGCCCCCGTCGACATGCCGACCCCGGCCGACGTGGCCGAGCTGGCCGAGGCCAAGCCGGCCGCGGTCAAGAAGGTCGCCCGCGCGCCCAAGGCCGTCAAGCAGGCCGAGACCCCGTCCGCGAAGCTGCCCCGGGCCACCAAGCGGACCCGCCCGGCCGCCGAGTAGCTCCTCGGTCGACGACCCCGGCGGCGTCCTTGTCGGACGCAGCCGGGGTCGTGGACATAAACTTGCCGACATGGCCAACGCCGCGCCGCTCTTCGCCTTTGCCGTCCGTGAAGTGATCGAGCTGATCCTGCTCGTCTTCGCACTGATCATCCAGGGCGTCGCCCTGGTGCACGCGATCACGCAGCGCTCTGATGCCTTCCCCGCCATCGGCACGCTGCCCAAGGGTGGCTGGATCGCCATCCTGGCGGTCTGCCTCGTGCTCACGCTTCTCGGCTTCGGTCCGATCAGCCTCTTCGGACTGGTCGGCATCGCCGCCGGTCTGATCTACCTGCTCGACGTCCGGGTCGGTCTGCGCGACCTGAGTGACGGCAAAGGGTTCTGGTGAGAGGTTTTCGCTGGCCGCCCCCACCCGACAGTGGGCCCCGCACGTGGGGGCCCGGCCCGGGTGGGCCACGTACCGGCCGGCCGGCGCTGCCGGAGCCGGAGACCGAGCTGGTCACCACCCCGCACGGCGTACAGCTGGAGCGGCTGGTCACCGGCACCGGTGATCCGGTCACCGTCTTCGCCCACGGGCTGGGCAACGGCATCGCCACCACCCGCCCGTTCGGCAGTGGGGTGAACGGCCGCAAGGTGTTCTTCCAGTTCCGCGGGCACGGCCGTTCCGAAGCCCCGGACGGGCCGTGGGACTACCTGGACCTGGCCCGGGATCTGCGGGCGATCGCCGATCTCGGGGGCGCCAGCCGGGCGTTCGGCGCGAGCCTCGGCGCGGGTGCCCTCTGCCGACTCGTCGCGGAAAGCCCGGAGCGTTTCGACAAGCTGGTCTTCTTCCTGCCGGCGGTCCTCGACCAGCCGCGCGGGCCGGCCGCCCGGGAACGCGTCACCGACCTGCTGGAGGCGGTGGAGAGCGGGGACGCCTCGGCGGTCGCCGACATCGTCACACTGGAGTTGCCCCCGGCGGTGCGCAACACCCCGGCCGGCTGGGCCTACCTGCGGCAACGGCTCGACCAACTGCTCCGCGACGGTCTGGCCGACGGTCTGGCCACGCTCACCGATCAGACACCGCTGCGCCAGATCGGTGACCTGGCGGCGGTCACCGCGCCAGCGCTGGTGATCGGTTGCGCGGGCGACGACCTGCACCCGGTCGACATCGCCGAGCGGCTCGCGGCAGCCCTGCCCCAGGCCACCCTGCACGTGTACGACCGGCCCGGCGTGCTCTGGTCGGAACGCGCCGATCTGCGGGACCGCATCTCCGGCTTCCTGAACGAGTAACCTGCCCTGTCATGGGCGTCACACAGCACGGCCGGACGCACCGGCTGGACCTTGCCGACCCGACACTGCGCGAATGGACGTGCACGGTCCTGCACTCCGATGCGGAGCAGGGCATCGTGCTCGACCGTTCGGCGTTCTACCCGGGCGGCGGTGGTCAACCACCTGACCACGGCGTGCTGCTCTGGCAGGGCGTGCAGACCCGGATCGTCGGCACCCGCAAGGGCGACGACCCCTACCTGGTTCCCGCCGAGGGTGACCCGCTGCCGCCGGTCGGCACCGCTGTCGTCGGAGCGGTGGAGGACGAGCGCCGCACCCGGTTGATGCGTACCCACTCCGGGTTGCACGTGCTCTGCGGTGTGGTGTTCCGCGACTTCGGCGCGCTCGTCACCGGCGGCAACATGGAGCCGGGCGAGGCCCGGATGGACTTCAACCTCCCCGAGGTGCCCCCGGACTTCAAGGCCCGCATCGAGGAGCTGGTCAACGCCGAGGTGGCCGCCGACCGCTCGGTCGCCACCCGGGTGCTGCCGCGCACCGAGGCGCTGGCCCTGCCGGACATCATCCGCACCCAGTCCAATCTCATCCCGCCGGATGAGCAGGAGGTCCGGATCGTCGACATCGTCGGGCTGGACGTGCAGGCCGACGGCGGCACCCACGTCGCCTCCACCGCCCAGATCGGGAAGGTGCAGGTGGTCAAGGTGGAGAGCAAGGGTCGCGCCAACCGCCGGGTCCGGGTCCGACTGGTCGACTAGATCGAGTCCCGAATTCGGACGTCGGTTGTCAGGTATTCCTGACAACGTCGCAGGCATGACGCAACCGCTCACAGGAAAGATCGCGCTCGTCGCCGGTGCCACCCGTGGTGCCGGCCGACAGATCGCCGTTCAGCTCGGCGCGGCCGGTGCCACTGTCTACGCCACCGGTCGCAGCACCCGGGCCGGCCGTTCCGAGATGGACCGACCGGAGACCATCGAGGAGACCGCCGAGCTGGTCAGCGCGGCCGGCGGCACCGGCATCGCCGTTCAGGTCGACCACCTGGTGCCCGAGCAGGTCCGCGACCTGGTCGCCCGGATCGACGCCGAGCAGGGGCAACTCGACGTGCTGGTGAACGACATCTGGGGCGGCGACCCACTGGTCACCTGGGACAAGCCGGTCTGGGAGCAGCCGCTCGACGCCGGCTTCCGTACCCTGCGACTGGCCGTCGACACGCACATCATCACCAGCCACTTCGCCCTGCCGCTGCTGATCCGCAAGCCGGGCGGACTGGTGGTGGAGATGGGCGACGGCACCAAGGCGTACAACGACGAGAACTACCGACTGTCGGTCTTCTACGACCTGGCCAAGGTCTCGGTCAACCGGCTCGCCTTCAGCCAGGCCCACGAGCTGAAACCGCACGGCTGCACGGCGGTGGCGCTCACCCCCGGCTGGATCCGCTCCGAGGCGATGCTGGAGCACTTCGGCGTGACCGAGGAGAACTGGCGCGACGGTGCTGCCACCGACCCGAACTTCCTCATCTCGGAGACCCCGGCCTTCGTCGGCCGGGCGGTGGCCGCGCTCGCCGCCGACGAGGAGAAGGCCCGCTGGAGCGGAAAATCCGTCGATGCCGGCACGCTGTCCAAGGTGTACGGGTTCACCGACCTCGACGGCAGCCAACCCGAGGGGTTCCGCTACATCACCGAGGTGGTCGACGCGGGCAAACCGGCGGACGTGACCGGCTACCGGTAGAGCGCCCCGAGGCGGTCGGCCGCCTCGGCCAACAACTGCCGCAGCTCGGGTGGGTCGAGGACCTCCACCTCGGGGCCGAGCCCCAGCAGTTGCTGGTACGCCACCGGGACCGACTCGACGGGCAGCCGCGCCACCACCCAGCCCTGCCCGTCGGGTTCGCTGGCGGCGGCGACCAGGTCGTCGTACACGAAGGGGGCATCGACCAGGTGCCGGAGCCGGCGCAGGCCGGCGGGGCTCAGCCGGACGGTGACCTCGGCCCGCAGCATGGTCCGCAGGAACGACCCGGCCTGCTCGCGCCAGTGCCCGGCCAGGTCGAAGCCCTCGTCGCGGTCGAAGTGCTCGTCGCCCACCTCGACCCCGGTGACCCGGTCCACCCGGTAGGTGCGCACATCGTCGCCGACCCGGCCGACCAGATACCAGACACCGCTCTTGAGAACCAGGCCGTACGGCTGGACCCGGCGGGTCACCTCCCGGTCGCCGCGTCGGTAGCGCAACTCCACCACCCGGTCGCCCCAGACCGCTCGGGCCAGCGCCGACAGCCAGAGCGGTGGTGCGGTCTCCCGGAACCAGCCCGGCGCGTCCAGGTGGAACCGCTGCCCGGCGCGGGCCGGCGCGTCGCGCAGGGCGGGTGGCAGCGCGGCGAGCACCTTCAGTTCGGCGGACGCGACAGCGTCGGCGAGCCCCATCTCGCCGGCCGGCCCGGGCAGCCCGGCGAGGAACAGCGCTTCCGCCTCGTCCCTGGTCAGCCCGGTCAACCGGGTGCGGTAGCCGCCGAGCAGGCGGTAACCGCCGGCCCGCCCCCGGTCGGCGTAGACCGGCACGCCCGCCGCGGAGAGCGCCAGCACGTCCCGATAGACGGTCCGCTCGGAGACCTCCAGCTCCCGAGCCAGCTCGCTCGCGGTCATGGATCCGCGCGACTGCAACAGCAACAGCAACGAGATCAGTCGGGACGCACGCACCCGCCCATCCTGCCCGGTGCCGCTCACCGCCCGCCGGGCGTCAGCAACCCCCTGTCGTACGCGGTGGCCACGGCGGCAGCCCGGTCATTGACCCCGAGCTTGGCGTACAGGTGCAGCAGGTGCGTCTTGACGGTGGCCTCGCTGATGAACAGGCGGGCCGCCGCCTCCCGGTTGGAGGCGCCCCGGGCCACCAGGGTGAGCACTTCAAGCTCCCGTTGACTGAGCGGCTCCTCGGCGGGAGCGCGCAGCCGGCCCATCAGCCGGCCGGCGACGCTCGGCGCGAGCACCGACTCACCCCGGGCCGCCGCCCGTACCGCGCGCACCAGATCCTCCCGGGGTGTGTCCTTGAGCAGGTAACCAGTCGCACCGGCCTCGATCGCGGGCAGCACGTCCGCGTCCGTGTCGTAGGTGGTCAGCACCAGCACCCGGGCGGCGCTGCCGGCGCGAGCCAGCCTGCCGATGGCTGTCACCCCGTCCATGCCGGGCATCCGCAGGTCCATCAGCACCACGTCCGGCCGCAGCGTCGCGACCAGCGCCAACGCCTCCGAGCCGTCCGCCGCCTCACCGACCACCTCGAAATCGCTGTCGCCGGTGAACATCCCCCGCAGCCCGTCCCGCACCACCGGGTGATCGTCGACGATCAGCAGTCGTACCGGGGCGGTCAACCGGCACCTCCGGGTAGCGCGGGGACGGACGCCGAGATGGCGGTGCCGCTGCCCGGCTCGGATTCGACTGCCAACTCGCCACCGACCCGGGTCACCCGCTGCCGCATGGCGGTCAGCCCGTACCCGCTGCCCGGCTCGCGGGGTGCCGGCTGGCCGGTGACCTCGAAGCCGGCCCCGTCGTCGCGTACGTCCAGGGTGACCACGTCCGCCATGTACGACAGGGTCAGCCCGACCCGTGAGGCGGCGGCGTGCCGGGCCACGTTGGCCAGCGCCTCCTGGGCGGCCCGCAGCAGGGTCACCTCGATCTCCGGGTGCAGCGGGCGGGGGTTGCCGGTGGTGGCCACCTTGGCCCGTACCCCGTTCAGGGCCGACCAGCGCCCACCCAGCTCGACGAGGGCGTCCGGTAGCCGGGCCGTCTCCAACGGTTCCGGACGGACCGCCTGTACCGAGCGGCGGGCCTCGGTGAGGCTCTCCCGGGCCAGCGCGAGCGCGTTGTCGACGTGCCGGCGCCAGTCGGCGGACCGGTCGCGGGTCTGCTCGGCCGCTTCCAGTTGGGTGATGATGCCGGTCAACCCCTGGGCCAGGGTGTCGTGGATCTCCCGTGCCATCCGTTGCCGCTCGTCCAGCACGCCGGCCTCCCGTGCCTGGGTCAGCAGTTGGGCGTGCAGCCCAGCGTTCTCACTGACCGTCTCGGTGAGTTGGCGGTTGGCCTCGCCGAGTTCCGCCACCAACCGCTTGCGTTTGGCGTCCTCCTGCTCGGCGACCATCGCGAACCAGGTCACCGAGCCGGCCACCACCAGGTTGAAGAGCGCCAGCAGCAGCCAGAGTGGCCAGTGCGAGATCGCTACTGCCAGACCACCGCCCTGAGAGGTGGCCACGAGGACGGCCGTGGCGACCACCCCGGCGATCCGCAAGCGCCCGGGCAGCACCGGAAAGGCGTGCAGGTAACCGATCCAGGCGAAGAAGCCGTACCACGGATTGGCTACGACCAGCACGGCGGCGAACGTGAGCAGGCCGGCGTAGTAGACGGCCATCAGTTTGAGGCGGCTCTGCCAGCCGGGGTGCACTGTGACGAACCAGGCAACCCAGCATCCGGCCGCCGCGGCGATGGCCAGTGTGGGCAGCGTCGCAAGGCTGCCGGGTGGCTGTGCGACGACGGCCAGCAGGGTGCCCAGAGCCAGCCCGCCATAGGGCAGTACGCGATAGAGGCTCGCCTCGCGCGCCCGCCACGTGGTCAGACGGTCGTGCCCACCGCTGCTGGTCATCGGATCCCCGCTCACTCCCAACGGAACAGTTTCGCCGCGCCGGCGCCGGCCGCCACGGCGATCACCGCCATTATCCCCAGGTGTAGCGGCTGCGGCGGGGTGCCGGTCCAGGCATCGAGGAGCGCCTGCACCCCGGGTGGTGTGTAGTCACCGATCCGCGCCACGAAGTCCGGGAGCAGGAACCGGGGGAGGTAGACCCCGCCGAAGAACATGACGACCAGGAACAGCGGCACAGCCAGGGCCTGCGCTGCCTTCGCTGTCCTGGCGACGGCGGCGACCAGTAGGCCGAGTGCCAGCAGCGCCGCCGTGCCGAGGATGAACGCCAGCGTGAAGCCGAGCGGGTGCCGCGGGAACGGCACCCCGAACGCCAGCCGGGCGACCAGGATGAGCAGCAGCGCGCTGGCCAGGATCCCGGCCAGGGCCAACACCAGTTGGGCGGCGAGCAGCGCGGCCGGGTGCGCCGGGGTGGTCGCCAGCCGGCGCAGCACCCCGCGTTCCCGGTAGGTGGCCAGCACGGAGGGCAGCATGTTCACCCCGACCATGGCGAGGGTGACCACCAACAGCGACGGGGCGAAGTAGCTGACGAAGGTCTGCCCGTCGAAGGTCGGATCGGGCTTGCGGAGCGCGGGGACCAGCCCCAGCACCACCAGGATCAGGGTGGGTAGCCCGACGGTGGTGAGCAGCGTCGGCAGGTCCCGCAGGTAGAGCCGCGCCTCGATCCTCAGGATGTTGCGGAAGGCGTGCATGCTGGCTCCCTCTCAGTTGGCGGGCCGGTGCCCGGTCAGCTCGACGAAGGCGTCGTCGAGGGTGGACTGCTCCAGCCGCAGGTCCGCAGCGACGATCTGGTGACGGGCGAGCACCGAGGTGACCGCGTGCAGCAACTCACCGGTGCCGGTCACCACCACCTGGCTGCCGGTTCGCTGCACAGCGGACACCTCGGGCAGGTCGGTGAGGAGCCGGTCGTCGACCGGAGCCGAGGGCCGGAACCGGATCCGCTGCTGCGGAGCCACCGTCGACACCATGCCCGCCGGGCTGTCCAGGGCGACCACCCGACCCCGGTCGATCACCGCGACCCGGTCGCAGAGCCGCTCGGCCTCCTCCATGAAGTGGGTGACCAGCACGATCGTCACCCCGCTGTCGCGGACCTGTTCGATGAGGCCCCAGGTGTCCCGGCGGGCCTGCGGGTCCAGCCCGGTGGTCAGCTCGTCCAGGATGGCGATCTCCGGGTTGCCCACCAGGGCCAGCGCGATGGAGAGCCGCTGCTTCTGACCGCCGGAGAGCAACTTGTACGCGGTGTTCCGCTTGTCGCCGAGACCCAGCTTGTCGATCAATGTGGCCGGGTCGGCCGGGTTGCGGTAGAACGACGCGTACAACTCCAACGCCTCGGCCACCCGCAGCCGGTCCGGCAATTGGCTCTCCTGGAGTTGCACCCCGACCCGCTGGCGTAGCTGGGCCGCGTCCCGGCGGGGGTCGAGCCCGAGGACCGACACCCCGCCCCCGTCGGGGACGCGCAGCCCGGCGACACACTCCACGGTGGTGGTCTTGCCGGCGCCGTTCGGGCCGAGGACACCGAAGATCTCCCCGGCCTCGACCGCGAACGACACGTCGTCCACCGCCACCAGGTCGCCGTATCGCTTGTGCAGTTTGGTCACCTCGATGACCGGCATGGTGCCGCCTTCCGTCGCTGGCCTCGTACCCCTCAAGGGTTGTCGAGGTGGCCCGGCGGCGAATCGACCGGTCGGCGATGATCACCGGCGGACCCGGTTGATCACATTCATCCGTCAACCGGTTGATGCGCAACGTGAGGAGTCGCTGCTAACGCTCCGCCCGGCGGATTCGATGACCGCTCGTTAGGCTGCTCGATCGTGGACGTCAGCAGAATCGCCAGCCCGGTGACCGGGGTCGTCGGACGTTTCCTCGCCGGGGCTGGGCTGCTCCTGCGCGGGTTGGGCCTCTACGTCCGCAGCCCGGGGCTGATGCTGCTCGGCATCGTGCCGGCGCTGATCTCCGGCGCGCTCTTCCTGGCCGCGCTCGGCACGCTGGTGTACTTCGTGGACGATTTCGCCGCGCTGGTCACCCCGTTCGCCGACGACTGGTCGAAGACCGCGCGCAGCCTGGTCCGGGTGATCGCCGGGCTGGCCTTCCTGGGGCTCGGTGGCCTGCTCGGCGTGCTCACCTTCACCGCTGTCACCCTGGTCATCGGCGACCCGTTCTACGAGAAGATCTCCGAGCAGGTCGAGCAGCGGTACGGCGGCACGCAGGGCGCGGTGGACGTGCCCTTCTGGTCGTCGCTGCGTCGCAGCCTCGCCGACTCGGTACGCCTGGTGGCGCTCACGGCGCTGGTCGGCATCCCTCTCTTCCTGGCCGGTTTCATCCCGGTGGTCGGCCAGACCGTCGTCCCGGTGATCGGGGCGGCCGTGGGCGGCTGGTTCCTCGCCGTGGAGCTGGTCGGTGCGCCGTTCTACCGGCGCGGGATGCGGCTGCCGCAGCGCCGGACGATCCTGAAGGCCGACCGGCCCACCGCGCTCGGCTTCGGAGTGGCGGTCTTCCTCTGCTTCCTGATTCCGCTCGGCGCCGTGCTGATCATGCCGGCCGCGGTCGCCGGTGCCACCCTGCTGGCCCGCCGCTCGTTGGGCCAGTCGATCGAGGGGAGCTGACATGGAGGTCACCCTGGTCGAGGGGGACATCACCACCCAGCGGGTGGACGCCATCGTGAACGCCGCGAACTCGTCCCTGCTCGGCGGCGGCGGGGTCGACGGCGCCATCCACCGGCGCGGCGGGCCCGCCATCCTGGCCGAGTGCCGGGCGCTGCGGGCGTCCCGCTACGGCAAGGGCCTGCCCACCGGTCAGGCGGTGGCGACCACCGCAGGGGAACTACCGGCCCGCTGGGTGATCCACACCGTTGGGCCGGTCTGGTCGGCCACTAAGGACCGGTCGGCGCTGCTGCGCGACTGTTACGCCAACAGTCTCGCGGTCGCCGACGAGCTGGGCGCTACCACCGTGGCGTTTCCACTGATCTCCGCCGGCATCTACGGCTGGCCGGTCGACGACGCGGTCGGTCAGGCGCTGGCGGTGCTGCGCGCGGCCACCCCAGCGGCCGTCACCGAGGCCCGTCTGGTGCTCTTCGGCCCTGACGCCTATGCCACCGCGCGCCAGGTGATCGGGGAGCGACCCTCCCCGTGATCACTTGCCTTCGCCGTGATCACTTGATGCTGAGTAGTCCAACACCCGCGCTGCCGCGTCGATCATGGAGTTGTGGTGGGTAACAAAAAGCCCGTGTCGCACCAAAAAAGGCACCATAACGCCATGATCGACGAGGTTGGGCTGCGCCCGCTCCGCGATCTTGCACTTTCTGTTGCGAGATAGGGGGCATTTCGCGCATTCCGGCGACAGGAACTGCAAGATCGGCGCACGCCGGGGGAGATCGCTAACGAAATCCCGGAATACCGATCAGGTCATCGTGACTGCGGGACGGTGCGCCTACGCCGCCCGTGCGTCATCCCACAGGGACTCGAAGTGCTCCACGTAACGATCAAACGGACCGCCGGCTTCCCGGCGTCGGAAGTGCATCGTTACCGAGTCCTGCCCCAGTCCCGCGCCGATGTGCGTAGCGACAATCGCCTCGTCATCGAAGACCCAGACGGACATGGCAACGTGCCGTTCTGACATTCGGGCGGCAAGGGGTTCCGGAGACTTCGCGATCTCTGCCTGGGTCATGGCGATGCGGGTCGCGAGTGTGAGGGGAGTTGCCTCGATACGCTCTCGCGCCGTAGTGACCTCGCCGCCAGGGTCGCCGAGGAGGAAACGCACGTCGGCGCCGTTCTGTGCCTTCGCGCTGAGCGTGGTGGCGGCGTTGGGGACCTCAAGCCATACGAAGTAACTCGTGTATCCGCCGAACCACAACCTGGTACCCGCTTTGTCGATCAATTCGCGGAACAGCGAACGCGGAAGGTCCGATCGGCGCGCGTACATGCCGACCAACTCACGGTCTGAACCGACCTTGACAGCGCGGCGGACGACTTCGGGCCATAGCACCTCTACATCCTGACCCAACACCCCCGCAGCCCGCATCCGGGAGCGAGGGTGAGGAGTGCGGCCTCTGCTGATCCACCGCTCAACCGTCTTCGGGTCCACCCCGCACTTCTCAGCGAGGTCAGCAACGGTCAGGCCCGTCGATCGTAGAGCGTGTCCGAGGGTGTCGTTTCGCGTCATCGTAAGGGGACCTTTCCTAGACGTCCCCGATGGTCGCACACGGACGGTGCAGGCGTCCGATACGCGCTGAGACCGTGCAGTTGAGCAGTACCGCTGGTGGAGGCGACGCCCGGCGGCGGTGCTAGCCACCCAGGGCCGCCACTTGGGCGAGAACTCAGTGTGGCCCCTCCTAACGATCAGAGAGGAAGGCATCGATGGGTGGCCGGGTGAGGGGATCTGCGCGGGAGGTGAAGTCGGGCGACGTGTTGCACCTGACCCGCGCGGCGAGTGTGCAGTTCCTCCGGCCGATCTTCGTCCGCGTGATCCGGCTTCCCGACTGGGTGACGTATGACGGCTGGCTCTGGATTGAGGGCTACGAGCTGGGCCCGAAGGGCGAGGCGGTCGTACGGCGGTCGCTGTTCGTGCAGACGGCGGGGCTGATCTGGCAGGACCCTCCGCTGCCAGCCGCCCGGCCGACGGCCCGCCAGCAGGTACGCCGTGGACCGGTGAGGGTCGGATGACCGCCCGCCCTCGGCCGCACCTGCCGATGCGCCCCGCGTGGCTGTGTCGCAACTGCGCTGCGCCTTGGCCCTGCGGTCCGGCTCAACTCGACCTCATTGTCGAGTTCTACGGTCACTCGATCGCTCTGGCGTTCTACCTGGCCTCGTCGATGCAAGAGGCCGTCGACGACATGTTCGCCCTGGGTGGTCGCCCGGATCCCGCCGTGCTGCACACCCGCTTCCTCGGGTGGCTGTCCCTGGCCCGCCGATCGGCCGGGCAGGGTGATTCGTGATCAGGTCAGGTCGGCCAGGCAGGACCACTCGGCTGCCACCGGGCGGTAGCCCAGCCGGGTGTTGATGGCGAGCATCGGTCCGTTCGCCTCGTCGTTCGAGGTGTACGCGACGCGCACGCCGTTCGCGGCGGCCCGGTGCAGCGCCGCCGCCTTGGCGAGCCGGGCCAGCCCTCGGCCGCGGTACGCCGGGAGGCTGCCGGTGAAGTCCGACCACATCCGGTCCCCGTCCCGCTTCACCAGGCTGAACGCGGCCACCTCCCCGTCGACTTCGACGGCGGTGCTGGCATCCTTGTCCAGGCCCAGGTTGTCCCAGACGTCGTACAGCCAGCTCTCGTAGCTGATCGAGTCGACCGGTACGTCGCCCGGCTCGTCCAGCGCCGCGGCCACGTCCGCCGCGTAGAGGCGGTGCGGGTCCAGTTCCGCGATCTGGCGCAGTCGTACGCCTGGGGGCGGCTCCGGCAGCGCGGGTGCCGGATTCAGGTCGAGCGCTGAGAAGCGCAGCTCACGACTGGGCTCGTAGCCGTGCCGACGGGCGAACGGCAGCGCGTTCGGCTGGGCGAAGGCGCGGAGCCGGTGGACGCCCAGCGGAACGAGGTGACCTGTCGCGGTCGTCAGCAGCGCGGCGCCGATGCCGCGCCGCCGGTGCTCCGGGTGGACGTGCAGGAGGTTGATGTCACCGAACCCGGCCGCCGAGGTCGAGGTGTTTCGTTGGGCCGTCACCCATCCGACGACCTGGGCATCGACCTCGGCCACGAAGGCGACCCAGTCCCTTCCCGGTATTGGCTCAGCGATCATTTTTCTGGTCGACTCGACCCCGCGCACCTGGTACGGGTAGACCATCGCCCGCAGGGCCACCACGCCCGGGGCGTCATCCGGCTGCGCCACTCGGATCCGCATGTCAGGCCCCCATCCGTACGGCGGCGATGGCCTCGACCTCGACGAGTTGGTCGGTGTAGCCGAGCACGGACACCCCGAGCAGGGTGCTGGGCGGGTCGTGGTCGCCGAAGAAGTCCCGTACCACCTCCCAGGCGGTCACCAGATCAGCCTGTCGCGACGACGCCACGTAGACCGTGGTCTTGACGACGTCGGTCAGCCGCGCACCGGCCGCGTCGAGAGCGGTCGCCAGGTTCGTCATCACCTGCCGGGCCTGCGCAGCGTGATCGCCCGGCGCAACCGTGCGCCCCTCGGCGTCGAGCGGGCACGCCCCGGCGGTGAACACCAACCGGGCAGGTGACTCGACGGTGGCCGCGTACGCGTACTCGGCTGCGTCGGAAAGGGCGGGGACGTGCAGCAGCGCGACAGGATCCGGCATGTCGGCGAGGCTAACCATGATCGCCCGCCCGAGCGACGCATTAACCGCCCGGCGCGGTCAGGCGGAGGCGCGGCGGATCAGCTCGGTGGGGAGCATGACCGCCTGCTCGATGGTCTCCCCGGCGGCCAGCCGGAGCAGTTGGCGGGTCATCCGGCGGCCGAGCTCCACGATCGGCTGCCGGACGGTGGTCAGCGGCGGCTCGGTGTAGGCGGCGGTCTCGATGTCGTCGAAGCCGACCACCGCCACGTCCTCCGGCACCCGCCGACCAGCCTCGCGCAGCGTCCGCAGGGCGGCGTGCGCCATCAGGTCGGAGGCGGCGAAGACGCCGTCGAGGTCGGGATGCTCGGTGAGCAGGTGGCGCATCGCCGCCGACCCGGATTCCCGGGTGAAGTCACCGATGGCGATCAGCTCGGGCAGACCCGCGTCGGCGACAGTGCTGCGGTAGCCGCTGAGCCGTTCGATCCCGGCGACCATGTCCTGTGGTCCGGCGATGGTCGCGATCCGTCGACGACCGCTGTCGATCATGTGCCGGACGGCTGCGGTCACCCCGGCCACGTGGTCGACGTCGACGTACGGAACTGGCACGTCGCCGAGTGGCCGGCCGCTGACCACCACCGGGATGCCGAGTCGGGCCAGCGTGCCGGGCAGCGGGTCGGCACCGTGCAGCGACGCGAAGAGCACGCCGTCGACGTGCCGACCGGTGGTGTACCGCTCGACCCGCTGGTGCCCGGCCGGCGAGCCGGCGAGCATCAGCACCAGTTGCTTGTCGGCCGCCTCCAGCTCCTGGCTGACGCCCCGGATGATGCCGGGGAAGACCTGGTCGTCGGAGAAGACCCGGGTGGCCGCCTCCGGCATGACCAGGGCGATCGAGTCGGTGCGCTGGGTGACCAGGCTGCGCGCGGCGAGGTTGGGGACGTACCCCAACTCGGCGACCGCCCGGGTGACCGCCTCGCGGATCGGCTCGGCGACGGTCGTGGAGCCGTTGACCACCCGGGACACGGTGGCGCGGGAAACCCCGGCCCGGGCTGCCACCGCTTCGAGCGTCGGCCGCTGCGCCGTCGTCATCGCGCCTTTCCCCCCGCTCGTCACAGCCCGTTCCGGGAGATCACCTCCTGGTACCACCGGGCGCTGGCCTTCGGTGTGCGCCGCTGGGTCAGGTAATCGACGTGCACGATTCCGAACCGTTTGCGGTAACCTTCCGCCCACTCGAAGTTGTCCAGGAATGACCATACGAGATAACCACGCAGGTCCACGCCCCGGGAGATCGCCTCGTGCGCCGCACGGAGGTGCCCGTCGAGGTAGGCGATGCGATCGGTGTCGATCACCTGTGCCGGACCGTCGGGCGAGTCGGCGCCGGCCTTGTCGGGGAACGCCGCACCGTTCTCGGTGATCAGCAGCGGCACCCCGGGGTAGTCGGCGGCGATCCGCTCCAGCAGCCGGGTGAGACCGGCCGGCTCGATCATCCAACCCATGTCGGTGAGCGGCCCGGCCGGCGGCAGGAAGTGCACAGCGCCCTCGGTGCCCGGGTACGCGTCGTTACCGGCGCCGTCGGGGCGACCGGCCACGTAACTCGGGGCGTAGTAGTTGATGCCGAGCAGGTCGATCGGGGCGGCGATCAGTTTCTCGTCGCCGTCGCGGATGAACGTCGGCTCGACGATCCTGGACACGTGCTCGCGGACATCGTCCGGATAACCGCCGGCCAGCAGCGGGTCGAGGAAGATCCGGTTGTGCAGGCCGTCGACCAGGCGGACCGCGGCGGCGTCGGCCGCGCTCTGCGGGTCGGCCGGGCGCACGTCCGCGGGGTTGAGAGTGACGCCCACGCTGCGCGCGCCGGCCGCCCGCAACGCCCGCGCCGCCAGGCCGTGCCCCAACAGCAGATGGTGTACGGCGGTGAAGGCCGCCGCCGCATCCCGCTCACCCGGAGCGTGCACGCCGTTGGCGTAACCGAGGTAGGCCGAGCACCACGGCTCGTTGAGCGTGGTCCACACGTCGATCCGGTCGCCGAGGCGGGCGTACACGGCGGTGGCGTAGGTGGCGAAGTGTTCGGCGGTGTCCCGGTTGGTCCAGCCGCCCCGGTCACCGAGGGCCTGGGGCAGGTCCCAGTGGTAGAGCGTGACGATCGGGTCGATGCCCCGATCGAGCAGGGTGTCCGTGAGTCGGTCGTAGAAGTCCAGCCCACGGGGGTTGGCGGGACCGGTGCCGTCGGGCTGGATCCGGGGCCAGGCGACCGAGAACCGGTACGCCCGCAGGCCCAGCTCGGCCATCAGCGCCACATCGTCGGCGTACCGGTAATAGTGGTCGCAGGCGACGTCGCCGGTGTGGCCCTGGTACACCTTGCCCGGCGTGCGGCTGAAGGTGTCCCAGATGGACGGAGCGCGGCCGTCGTCGCGGGCCGCGCCCTCGATCTGGTACGCGGCGGTGGCCGCCCCCCACAGGAAGTGCTCGGGAAACCGGAGTTCTTTCACGCCTTGACCGCACCTTCCATGATCCCGCCGATGATCTGCCGACCGAACAACACGAAGACCAGTAGGAGGGGCAGCGTCGCGATCGCTGTCCCGGTGAACACCTGCGACATGTCCTGGTAGTACCCGTCTGACAGCGCCCGCAGGGAGAGCTGCACAGTGGGGTTCGCCGGATCGTTCAGTACAGCGTACGGCCACAGGAAGTCGTTCCAGGTGGTCATGAACGTGAGCAGGCCGAGTACGGCGGCGGCGGGGCGCAGCGCGGGCAGCACCACGTGCCACCAGATCCGGGCGGTGCCACAGCCGTCCATCCGGGCGGCCTCGATCAGTTCGTCGCTGATGGCCTGGCCCGCGTACTGCCGCATCATGAACACCCCGAACCCGGTGACCAGCACCGGCACGATCACCGCGGGCAGCCGGTCGTTCCAGTGCAGCTTGGTCATGAGCAGGTAGAGCGGGATCACGCCGAGCTGGGTCGGCACCATCATGGTCGCGATGATCACCAGCAGCAGGGCGTTGCGGCCACGGAACCGCAGCTTGGCGAAGGCGAACCCGGCCAGGCTGGAGAAGAACACCACGGAGATGGTGACCGTGCTGGCGACGATCACCGAGTTGATCAGACCGGTCGCGAAGTACGCGTCGGTGTTGTCGAACAGTCGGGCGATGTTCGCGCCCAGGTTGCCGCCGGGGGTGATCGGGGGCGGCAGTTGACCCATAGCATCGTTGGAGCGGCTGGCGACGACGAGCATCCACCAGATCGGAAAGATCGACAGGCCGGCCGCGACGATCAGGGCCAGGTAGGTGAGCGGGCTGGCCCGCCAGAGCCGGCTCATCGCGCCGCTCCCTTCCGTCCGTTGGGCCCCGAGCCGCCGCCGAGCCGGCGCAGGATCAGCACGTTGAGCACCGCGACGATCGCGATGAGTGCGAAGAGCAGCCAGGCCACCGCGGAGCCGTACCCGAAGTTGTAGTGCGGGGCGAACGCGTTCTCGAACATGTACATGGTCAGGGTCTGCGACTCACGCAGCGGTCCGCCGCGGATCGGGTTGGTGCCGGAGTGGAACATCCGGGGCTCGGTGAAGAGCTGCAACCCGCCGATGGTGGCGATGATGGTGCAGAAGATGATCGTCGGCTTGAGCAGTGGCACGGTGACCGACCAGAACTGTCGGACCCGGCTGGCGCCGTCGATCGCCGCGGCCTCGTACAGGTCTCGGGGGATGGCCTGCATCGCGGCCAGGAGGATCAGCGCGTTGTAGCCGGTCCACCGCCAGTCGACCATGGCGGAGATGGCCACCCAGGAGGCGAACCGGTTGGATTTCCAGCCGATCGCGTCCACCCCGACCAGGTCGAGCAGCCAGTTGATCATCCCGAACTCGCGGCCGAAGAGCACCCCGAAGACGATCGCCACCGCGGCCGTGGAGGTCACGTTGGGGACGAGCACCGCCATCCGCCAGCCGGTGCGGGCCCGCAGGCCCCGGTTGAGGAGGTTGGCCAGCCAGAGCGCGGCGAGCAGTTGCGGCACCGTGGAGATCACGAAGATGCCCAGCGTGTTCACCAGCGCGTGCCAGAAGTCCGTGTCGGCCAGCAGTCGGGTGTAGTTCTCCGCCCCGACGAACGGGTGGTTGGTGCCGAGCAGGTCCCAGTCGTGCAGCGAAACCCAGAAGGTGTACGCCAGCGGGTACGCCCCGAAGACGCCGAAGATCAGAAAGAAGGGGGCGATGTAGAGGTACGGCGAGAACCGGGTGTCGAGCCGGCTGAGCCGACCCCAGGAGGGGCGAGGGTTGTCGGCCTTCGGTGCGACCGGCGGGCGGGCGTCGAGCTGGACGGTCATGCCCGGGAACTCCTTTCGCCGTGCGGGCGGGGTACCGGTGACCGGGGCCCGCCCGCACGTTCGCTCGGGCTACTTGGCGGCGGCCTTCTTGGCGTTGGTCACCGCGTCCGTCCAGCCCTGCGCGGGGCTGCGCTGACCCAGCTCCACGGTCCGTACGGCGTTCTCCACCTCGGTCCGGACGGCCTGGTTCTTCGGGCCCATGTAGACCGGCTTCAGGCTCTTCGCGCCGCTGCCGAAGATCGAGCCGACCGGTGCCCCGGAAAAGTACGCGTTGGTCGCGCCAGTGATCGCCGGGTCGTCGAGCGCCTGCGGCGACGAGGGCAGCGGGCCCTTGGCCTTGAACGCGCCGATCTGGCCCTTGGCACTGGTCAGGAACTTGGCCAGCTCGATGGCCTCGGCCTGGTGCTTGCTCTGCTTGGGCACGGCGAGGTGCGATCCACCCCAGTTGCCGCCGTTGCCGGGCACCCGGGCGATGTCCCACTTGCCCTGGGCGGCCGTGCCCGCGTTGGCCTCGATGACGCCGGTCATCCAGGCGGGGCAGGCGATGGTCGCGAACTTCGACTGCTTGAAGGCGGAGACCCACTCTTCCGACCACGACCCGTACTTGCCGGAGAGGCCGGAATCGATGATGTCCATGGTGGTGTCCCACGCCTGCCGTACCGCCGGGTTGCTGTCGACGACCAGCTTCTCGCTGGTGTCGTAGTAGCTGTAGCCGTCGCTGTTGCCGGCGGTCTGCAACAGGATGGTGTTGAACGTGTTGGTGGCCGCGTCGAGGAAGGACGCCCCGGTCTTGGCTGCGACGAACTTCTCGCCGGTGGCGATGTAGTCCGGCCAGGTCGGCCAGAGCTTGGAGACCTCGTCGCGTTCGGTGGGCAGGCCGGCCTTTTCGAAGAGGTCCTTGCGGTAGCACATGGCGATGCCGCCGACGTCGGTGCCGAGGCCGATGAGCTGCTTGCCGTCGGCGGTCAGGCCGGCGTTCCACTTCCATTCGAGGAAGTTGCCCTTGAGGTCGGCGGCCCCGTGGTCCAGCAGGTTGACGAAGTTGCCGGGGTTGGCCTTGTACTCGACCATCAGCCCTTCCTCGATGGCCACCACGTCACCGGCGCCCCGACCGGCGGCGAGCCACTGGGTCAGCTTCGGCGAGTACTCGTCGAGGTTGGTGCCGGTGCCGCGTTCGACGATCTTCACGCCGGGGTTCGCGGCCATGTACTCCTGGTAGAGCTGCTCGTAGCCGAACTGGCCGAAGACGTCGACGGTCAGGGTGACCGGTCCGTCGCCCGGCTCGTCGCCGCCGCCGCAGCCAGCGGTGACGAGTAGGGCGGTGGTGGCGGCGAGGGCCACCGCGGCGAGGCGGCGGCGCGGGAGGACAGCCATGGGTTTCGACCTCTCTCAAGGCGGGCGGGTGGTGGCAGATGATTCTGAGAGCGCTCTCACGACAGGGTGGTGGGTCCTCGACCCGCTGTCAAGAGAGCGCTCTCTCGCCGTTCCGACCTCCACCCCGAAGCCGACGAGGGCGCCACCCCTACCGGGGTGACGCCCTCGTTCGTGGCACGTCCGTCAGTCGATGCGCAGACCGTCCAGCAGGGCGCTGTCGCCCACGACATCCAACGTCTCGAAGCTCACCCGCCCCCACAGTGCCAGGAGCAGATCGCTAGCGGTGCCGCTGACCTGGGCGCGGGCGTGGTGATCGTCGTGGTCGAAGATGGTCGCGGTGTCGAGCAGCGCCACCCCCTCGCCGCGCAGCCGCAGATACCACTCCTGAGCCGCGTCGGTAGCGCAGAGCTGCACCACCCCGTGCCAACTACCCGGCACCTGCCGCCGGCCCGCCGGAAGCCAGGTGTCCAGCACCTCGCTCACCCCGTCGGCCGCGAGCTTCGCCTCCACCGGGTCACCAGCAGCGATGGCGAGCTGCGCGTCCCAACGGTGCACAGCCGTCTCGTGCGCCATCCGACGCGGCCAGAAACCGGCTTTCTTCGGCTGCGGGGCCCAGTTCCACGCCGGCGCCTCCGGATCGAGCCCGTCAAAGACCGTCATCACCCGGTCGTAACCCTGCTGCCACAACTGGAGGGCGTTCACGCCCGGGTCGGCCTCCAGCTTCTCCCGGCGAGGCGGTCGACTGGTCTGGCCCGCTCCGGCGAACGACGAAACCCAGTGGTAGATGCCGGCCATGTGCAGCGTGAGGTCGTTGACCGTCCAGCCCGGACAGGACAGCACCGGTGTCTCCGGCGGTGCCTCGGCCACCGCCGCAGCGAAAGCCGGACCCTCCGTCCGAAGGGCCCCGATCCAGAAATCCTTGCTGCCCTGCAGTCTGCTCATCGCCATCCTCCCGGGGGTGCCGGGCGACCAGTGGGTGCCACGGCTAATTGTCAGCCTAAGGTGAAGGGCGTGCCAGACGCCTCCGCCCAGCCGACAACCGACGCCGATCGTGCCACCCCCGGTCCACTCGCCGGCTACACCACTCTACGAACGGGTGGGCCGGCAGAGCGGATCGTGGCCGCCGGCAATGCCGACGAGATCGTCCGGGCGGTCCAGGCCGCGGCGGAGCCGGTCCTGATCCTGGCCGGAGGCAGCAACGTGGTGATCGGCGACGCCGGCTTCCCCGGCACCGTCGTCCTGGTGCGCTCCCGTGGCCTGCGGGTCATCGCCGAAGACACCACCTCGGTCACCGTACGAGTCGACGCCGGCGAGCCGTGGGACGAGCTGGTCGCCACCACGGTCGCCAACGGCTGGGCCGGGCTGGAGTGCCTCTCCGGCATCCCCGGCTCGACCGGTGCCACCCCCATCCAGAACGTCGGCGCGTACGGCCAGGAGGTCGCCGAGACGATCACCGGCGTCGAGGTGTACGACCGGATCGAGGGCACCCGCCAGGTCATCCCCGCCGCCGACTGCGGCTTCGCCTACCGCGGCAGCATCTTCAAGTACGTGGACCGCTGGGTGGTGCTCTCGGTCGACTTCCGGCTCACCAGGTCCCCACTCTCCGGGCCGGTGCGCTACGCGGAGCTGGCCAGAGCCCTCGGTGTCGAGGTGGGCGACCAGGTGCCGCTGGCGGACGCCCGAGCAGTGGTGCTGCGGCTGCGTGCCGGCAAGGGGATGGTGCTCGACGCCAACGACCCGGACACTCGCTCGGTCGGCTCGTTCTTCACCAACCCGGTGCTCGACCGTGCGACGTACGAACAACTCCTGGAACGCTCCACCGAGCTGGGCGACCCGCCCGCCTGGCCCGGGGCGGACGGCCTGGTGAAGGTGAGCGCCGCCTGGCTGATCGACAAGGCCGGCTTCACCAAGGGTCACCCCGGCGAGGGTGGGGTGGCCATCTCCAGCAAGCACACCCTGGCGCTGACCAACCGCAGCGGCACCGCCCACACCGCTGACCTGCTCACCCTGGCCCGCACCATCCGCGACCAGGTCCACGCCCGCTTCGGCGTAACCCTGCACCCCGAGCCAGTCCTCATCAACTGCACCCTCTAAACCC
>NZ_QGSZ01000194.1 GCF_003857055.1 Micromonospora inaquosa
GGCGGGGGCGGTGGGGTTCAGGCTTCGAGGCAGGAGCGGACGGCGGCGGTGAGCCGGTTGGCGCGCTCGTCACCCATCCCGCGCATCTGATTGACCACGTAGCCGAAGCCCACCTGATGCTCGGCGTCGGCGAAGGCCAGGTTCCCGCCCGCGCCGTCGTGGCCGAAGCTGCGTTCACCCAGCATCGGTCGGGCCGGTGGCGAGTGCAGCAGGAAGCCGGTACCCCAGCGCTGCCCGGTGTCCGGCGGGCCGTGTCGCTGCTGACCACGCGAACGGACGACGACCGCGTCGTCCACCGACGCGGCAGTGAGCAGCGGTCCACCCGCAACGTCGGAGACGCAGGCGGCGTAGAGGCGCGCGAGGCCGTCTGCGGTGCTCACCGCCCCCGCGCCGGGAACACCGGCGGCCCGGATGGCGTCGTCGTTGAAGCTCACCAGACCGTCCGCGTCGGCGGGGAAGGCGAACGCGCCCCCCATGGTGATGCCGCGTTCGGCGACCGGGTCCTCGAACGGGTCGGGGTCCGGTGGCGGTGCCAGCCCCCAGGCGACGGTGTCGCTCTCGGCGGCCGGAAGCCCGAGCCAGGTGTGCAGGCCGAGCGGCCCCGCCACAGTGTCGGCGAAGAACGCGCCGGGCAGTTGGCCGGTGATGCGGTGGATCACCTCGCCGATCAGCCAGCCGTAGGTCATCGGGTGGTAGCCGTGCGCCGTTCCCGGCTCCCACAACGGGGCCTGCGCCTCGATCGCCGTGATGACCGGATCCCACGCCAGGACCTCGTCGAGGGTCATTGACCGGTCCAACGCGGGCAGACCGGCCTGGTGCGTGAGCAGCCAGCGCACCGGGATGTGCGCCTTGCCGTGCTGTCCGAACTCCGGCCAGTAGCGCGTGACGGGAGCGTCGAGGTCGAGCCGGCCCTGCTGGGCCAGCAGGTACGCGCAGATCGCCAGAATTCCCTTGGTGCAGGAGAAGACCACGACCGGTGTGTGCGCGTCCCAGGGCCGGCCGCTACGAGTGTCGGCGACTCCGCCGTACAGGTCGACGACCTTGCGGCCCCGCACATAGACGGTGACCGCGGCACCGACCTCTCCGCCGGTGGTGAAGTTGTCCCGGAAGACGTCCGCGACGTGCCCGTAGCGATCGGCGACGTCGCCGTGGATCTGCGGCTGTGTGACCACTGCCTACCCCTTCACTGACCCTTGGATCAGGGCCTTGATGAACTGTCGCTGGAAGATCAGGAACACGATGAGGGTCGGGGTGAGGATCAGCAACGACCCGGCGCACAGCAGCACCAGGTCGGTGCCCCACTGGCCCTGGAACGCGCCGAGCGCCCCGGCCATGGTGCGTTTGGTGGAGTCGTCGACCAGGACGATGGCGAGCAGGAACTGGTTCCACGTCCAGAGGAACATCAGGATCGTCAGCGAGGCGATCGCCGGCCGGGCGAGCGGCACCTGGACCCGCCAGAACAACTGCCACGTGCTGCTGCCGTCCACCCGGGCCGCCTCGGACAACTCGACAGGCACGTTGGTGAAGTGCGCCCGCATCCAGAACACCGCGAACGGCATGTACAGGCCGATCAGCGGCAGGATGATGGCCCAGCGCGTGTTGAGCAGGCCGAGATCCTGCATCTGGTAGTAGAGCGGCGTGACCACGGCCTCGAACGGCAGGGTCAGCCCCAGCAGGAAGAGGCCGAAGACGAGTCGGCCACCGGGCACCCGCAACTGACCGAGACCGAAGCCGGCCATGGTCGCGATGAGCACCGAAACCGGCACGACACCGGCCACGATGAGCAGGCTGGACCGGAGCAGGGCACCCATGTTCGCGGCGGTGAAGGCGTCGGCGAAGTTCCCCCACTGCGGGTCGGACGGCCACTCGAGCCCGCTGGGCACGGTGCCACGGGGCTGCAACGCCGCCGACAACATGCTCACGAACGGCAGCAGGGTCACGACGATCAGGGCGATCAGGAAGACGCGCCCGGTCAGCTGTTCGCGTCGGCTCAGGTTCACGGCTTCTCCCCTCGGCTCAGACGCTGGATCGGCAGCACACACGCCAGCACCAGCAGCATGAGCACGACAGCGAGCGCCGAGGCGAGCCCCACCTGCCGCTGCGAGAAGGCCAGCCGGTAGATCTCCAGGCCCGGCACGGTGGTCTGGAGGCCGGGGCCGCCGCTGGTGGAGATGTAGACGATGTCGAAGCTCGCCAGCGCCGCGATGATCGTCACGGTGAGGCAGACGCCGATCTCCTGGCGCAGGCTGGGCAGGGTCACGGCGAGGAACTCACGGACCGGGCCGGCGCCGTCGAGGCGGGCGGCCTCGTACAGTGCCGGATCAATCTTGCTCATGCCGGTCACCAGCAGAATCGTGCAGAGACCGAGCAGGACCCAGGCCCCGATGACGCCGACGGCGGGCAGCGCCGTGTCGAAGTCACCGAGCCAGGCGCGGGCGACGCCACCCAGCCCGACCGCACGCAGCGCCTGGTTGACCAGACCGTTGGACGAGAGCAGCCAGCTCCACGCGATGCCCGCCGCCACCAGGGGGATGACCTGCGGCAGGAACAGGATGGTCCGGACGACGGTGCCGAACGCGCCGGTGGTGATCCGGCGAACCATGCTCGCCACCAACAGCCCGAGCGCGACGGGGATGAAGCTGAAGAAGACGATCAGGACGATCGCGTTGCCGATGATCTTCAGCAGGTCGCTGTCGGTGAAGACGGTGAGGTAGTTGTCCAGGCCCACCCAGCGGGCCACCCCGATCCCGTTCCAGTCGTAGAGCGAGTACTGAAGCGTCAGGACGAGCGGGCGCAGGACGAACACCGCGTACATCACCAGGGCGGGCAGGACGTACAACCAGCCGATCCCGGCCGCGCGGGCCCACCGAGATCGGTGGGCCCGCGTGGGGGTGGGACGGGCGCGGCGATCATCGCGCCCGGTCGGTGCGCTGCCGAGGGCAGACGTCATCGGGACAGTTCCTTCTGATACTCGGCCTGGACCGCCTTCACGTACCCCTCGGGCGTCTGCTGTCCAGCGATCAGCTTCTGCATCTCCGGCGTGATCGCGGCGGCGAAGATGCCGCCGGTCGCGTTCGCGGTGAAGTCCACAGCGCCGTTCTCCGCACCGAGCTGCTGCGACGCCTTCAGGGTCTCGGCGAGCACCGTGTTCGGGGCGGCGCTCGGCACCGGCAGGTCACTCGGGCCGCCGGGGCTGGAGCCGCCGACCGTCACCGAGATCTCGCGGGCCTTGGCGTTGGTGTGGACCCAGTTCAGGAAGTACGCGGCGGCGTCCGGGTTCTTGGCCTTGGCGGAGACGCCGAAGGTGTTGGGGGCGGACATCGCCACGTGCTTTCCACCGGCAGACTCGGTGGGGAACAGGAAGAAGCCCACGTTGCCGGGCATCGACTTGTCCAGGTTGGCCGACTCCCAGTCACCGTTGAACATGAACAGGCCGTTGCCCTTCTGGAACTCCCCCACCATGCCCGCGTAGTCCAGGGCGTTGGCGTCCTTGGTGAAGTAGCCGGCCTGCGCCCACTTCTGGATGGTCTGGGTGGCCTTCAGTGCGGCCGGGGTGTCGAACGTGGCGCCCGGCTTCTGGAAGATCCAGTCGGCGACCTGGGTCGGGTCGCCGAACTGGTTCTGCAGCGCCTGGTGCGGGAAGTTGATGCCCGCGGTGTTCTTGTTGAACTGCATGATCGGCTGGACCCCGCCGGTCTTCGCCTTGGCCAGCAGCTCCTCGAACTCGGCGACCGTGGTCGGCGGCTGGGTCATGCCGATCTGGCTGGCCAGCTTCTTGTTGTAGAAGACGCCGGTGACGCTGTAGCCGAGCCCCATCCCGTACAGCGAACCGGTGCCCCGGGTGTTGTCGCCGACGCGCAGCTGCATGAGCTGTGAGGCGGGGAACTTGTCCCAGCCGTACGCGGTGAAGTACGGGTCGAGGTTCTTGAGCAGGTCGTCCTTGACCAGGTCGACCATGGTGGGGAGCCGGATGATGTCGGGCGAATTGTCCGAGGCCATCACCCGGGGGGCGTTCTCCACGATCACCGTGAACTGGTCCTCGCGGATGTTGAACTTGACGTTCGAGTGCTGCTTGGAGAACTCCTCGGCCAACGCCTTGGCCAGCGGGAAGCCGGTCTCGGCGTACATCTCCAGGGTGATCGGGTCAGTCCCCAGCTCCGTCTTGACGGCGGCATCGGACTTCTGGGTCGACGACCGGTCCTCGCCCGGGGCGCTGCAGGCCGTCGCGGTCATCCCGACCGCCAGCAGCGACGCGAGGAGCACCGTTCTCCGTCGCGGAAACTTTGTCAGCAATTCTGCCATTTCATGACTCCTTGACATCTCCACGCGTCCCGCGACCCATGGCCGCGCGACGGCTCCACCGGGACCAGCGCGACCGGGTGGCGGCCACGACACGTACGCCGTGACCTGTCGCCCGGACGCAGCACCCGTACCGTCGGCAGAAAAGAACCCGGCACGGCCACCGAAGGCGCCTCTGGATGCACCAGAAGTGGTCGCTAAACTGATTTAGCAGAGCATGCGCGCGGCACGGGAAGCTGTCAAGGACAAGTTCGCAACGGTGCGGAAACGTCTGGTTCACACCGTGCCGACGTGACCGGCGCCGGCTCCCGGACGGCGACGCTTCATGATGGGCAGGAGCGGCGCCTGTGCACCGCGCCTGATTCGGAGGACTGATGGGCCGCAACAGAGCAACACTCGCTGACGTCGCGCGCCGAGCCGGGCTGTCCAAGACGGCCGCGTCGATGGTGCTCAACGGCAGAGAGGGCACCCGACTCTCGGCCGAGGCGCACCAGCGGGTGTTCGCCGCCGCCGAGGAACTCGGCTACCGGCCCAACCTTGCCGCGCGCAGCCTACGCACCCGCAAAACGGCCACCATCGCGTTCGTCTCCGACATCGTCGCCACCACCCGGTTCGCCGGTGACCTCATCCGCGGCGCCCTCGACGCGGCCCGCGAACGCGACCACGTCCTGCTCATCACCGAGACACAGGGCGACGCCACCTTCGAGCAGTACGCCATCGAGGCCGTCCTGGACCGACAGGTCGACGGGGTGATCTACGCGGCGATGGCGACCCGACGGCTGACCGTGCCCGCGGCCATCCTCGGCGGCCCGGTGGTGCTGCTCAACGCCACCAGCCCCGACGGCCTGCCCAGCGTGGTCCCCGACGACGAGGGTGCCGGTCGCTCCGTCGCCGCCGCCCTGCTGGAGCTTGGCCACCGCGACGCGATCGCGCTCATCGGTCGCAACCGGCTCAAGGAGGACGACCCGGAGGTCTCACTCGCCGCCCGTGCCCGCCTGCGCGGCATCCGGCAGACGCTGGACGAGGCGAACGTCAGCCTCCTGGCCGAGTGCTTCTGCGCCGAGTGGCTGCCCGAGCACGGTTACGCCGCCATGCGCGGCCTGCTGAGCAAGCCGAAGCGGCCCAGCGCGATCATCTGCATGAACGACCGGTTGGCCTTCGGCGCCTACCAGGCGCTCGGCGAGGCGGGGCTGACCGTCCCGGAGGACATCTCGGTCATCTCGTTCGACGACGACCCGATCGCCGCCTGGTTGCGTCCCAGTCTGGCCACCACGGCCCTGCCGCACGAGCAGATGGGACGGCGCGCCGTCGAGCTGCTCCTGGACGGGGGCGCCGCCGAGCCGGCGCTGGTGCCGATGCCCCTGCGCCGACGCCGGTCCCTCGCGCCCCCGGCCGCCTGACCAGCCCGCCGACCGTGCGGCCGGGTTGGCCTTAACCCGACGCTAAAACGGTTTAGTGCTAGGTTTCGGACCATGCTTCGTCTACCCGACCACTGGGTGTGGGACAGCTGGTACGCGCGGGACGACAACGGCCTCTGGCACGTGTTCTTCCTGCGCGCGTCCCGTGCCCTGCACGACCCGCACCGCCGCCACCGCCGGGCCACGATCGGCCACGCCGTCTCGACGGACCTGCGCTCGTGGCGGCTGGTCGCCGACGCCGTGGTCCCCGCCGACCCGCCCGGCTGGGACGACCTGGCGACCTGGACGGGCTGCACCGTGCGCGGGCCGGACGGACGGTGGTACCTGTTCTACACCGGGGTCGGCCGCGCCGAGGACGGGCTCGTCCAACGCATCGGACTGGCCGTCTCCGACGACCTGATGACCTGGCACCGGCACGGCACCGAGCCGATCGTCCAGGCCGACCCCACCTGGTACGAACTGTTCGACAAGGACCTGTGGTACGAGCAGGCCTGGCGTGACCCGTGGGTGTTCCCCGACCCCGACGGCGAGGGTTGGCACATGCTCATCACCGCCCGCGCCAACACCGGGCCGGCGAACACCCGTGGCGTCGTCGGTCACGCCACCTCCACCGACCTGCTGAACTGGACGGTGCGGCCACCCCTGTCGACGCCCGCCGGCTTCGGTCACCTCGAGGTGCCCCAGGTCGCGGTGCTCGACGGGCAGCCGCTGCTGCTGTTCTCCACCGAGGCCACCGGTAGCGCTCGGCGCGACGACCACCGGATCTGGGTGGCGACCGGCGAGACGACCCTCGGGCCGTGGGACATCGCGTCCGCCCAACCGTTCGCGCACCCACACCTGTACGCGCCCCGACTGGTCCCCGGACCCGCCGACGGCTGGTCCCTCATCGGCTTCCTCGATCACGTCGACGACACGTTCGTCGGGGAACTCACCGACCCCATCCCCGTGCGCTACCAGGCCGCGACCGGGTTGACGGCGGACCCGGCGAGGGTGCAGTTGGGGCAGTAGGGCGGACAGGTCCGGGCCGAGGCAGTCGCCCCGGCCCGGACCTGTCGATGTCCTACGTCAGCTGCGCACCTGCCACTGCTGGTTGGTGCCGCCGTTGCACGTCCAGAGGATCAACTTCGTGCCGTTCGCCGTCGCAGCGCCGTTGGCGTCCAGGCAGAGACCCGACTGCACTCCCGTGATCGTGCCGTTGGCGTTGATGTTCCACTGCTGGTTGGCCTGACCGTTGCAGTCCCAGATCACCACAGTGGTGCCGTTGCTGGTGCCCTGACCGGAGGCGTCCAGGCACTTGGTGCCGTAGACCATGAGCTGCCGGCTGGCCGTGTGGGTCCAGCGCTGGTTGGTGGCCCCACTGATGCAGTCCCAGATCTGGGCCTGCGTGCCGTTGGTCGTGCTGGAGTTGCCGATCTCGGCGCACCGGCCCGACTGGACGCCCACGAGCTGCACGTTCTGCGGGTTGGTGCTGCCGCCGCTCTGCACGCCAGCCGCGTTGATCACCGTCTGCGCACCCGACGGCCAATTGCCGTTGCTGACCGTGACGTTGCCGTTGACCACGTTGCCGCGGTCACCGTTGGTCACGTTGGTGCTGTTGTTCGTCGACCAGTTGTTGGTCACGGTGAAGTTGCCCATGTTCTCCGCGTACCAGTAGTTGGCGGTGGCCCAGGTGCCGGTGGAGGAGAACACGTTGTTGCGGGCGGTGTAGTAACGGGAACCCTCGTCGAAGTAGAGCCCGAACCAGCCGTTGGTCCGCAGGCAGTAGTTCTCGTTGATGGTCCCGCCGGGGTTCGCCGACAGCGTGTAGATGCACCCGCCGTCGGTCATCTGCTGCATGACGTCGTGCACGTAGTTGCCGATCACCTGGTTGTTGGCCGCGGTGGTCGCCGTGGTGTACCGCGGCTGGTAGTTGTACAGCCCTCGGTTCGCGTAGTGCTGGCTGCCGCCGGCGTCGTTGGCGCCCCAGCCGTAACCGACCGACAGACCGGTGTACGGCATGTTGTAGACCTCGTTGTGCGAGACCAGTGCCGTGTTCACGTAGGTGGTCAGGATCGAGACCACACCCCGGTACTCCAGGCCGAGGTCGTGCACCCGGTTGTTGCTGATGGTGATGTTGCGGTTGACCATCCGCTGGTCGCTGGGGTGGTGGGCGTCGGCCCGCACACCACCGACCACGATGCCACCGGCAGAGTTGCGGGCGATCTCGGAGCGGGTGACGGTGATGTTGCTGGCACCCAGGCCGACGCCGCTGGCGTGGGCGTTGGCGTCGTTTCCGATGCCGATCGCCGTCTGCCCCAGGTTGACGAACTGGGAGTCGCTGAAGGTGATGGTGTTGGCTGCCGAGACCTGAACGGCGGCCGGCATCTGGTTCCAGTTCGGTCGGGTCGCCTCGAACTGGGGGCAGCCGGCCTGGCAGGAGGTCAACGCGTCGGACGGACGGGACCAGGTGCCGGTGATGTGGGCGCCGGTCTGCTGGTCGGCGAAGCCGTTGCTGCTACTGGGGCCGAGCCAGCTGGTGCCGGTGAAGGTGATGCCGCTGAACGAGATGTGGTGCGCGGGGGCGTCGTAGCTGCCCCCGACGTTGACCAGGGACTGCAACTGC
Source organism: Micromonospora inaquosa (assembly GCF_003857055.1). Taxonomy (GTDB): domain Bacteria; phylum Actinomycetota; class Actinomycetes; order Mycobacteriales; family Micromonosporaceae; genus Micromonospora; species Micromonospora inaquosa. Next base: position 8,320 of record NZ_QGSZ01000194.1, read on the forward strand.
GGCAGCTCCACACTCACCGAGCTCATGCTCTGCCCGGCGAGCGGGATGTAGTTGAGCTGACCGTTGCTCGGATTGAGATACCACTCCCCCGCCGAGTCCAGGAACTCGTACGCGTTGGTCAGGTAGAAGGGACCGGCGCGGTGCGGGCTGGAGAGGGTGTCGAACCCGAAGGTGTTGTTGTTCCACGCCGGCTGCTGCATCGTCAGGAAGTTCCCGCTGATGCTCTGCACGGGCGAGTACCGGTCGGTGAACGAACCGACGCTCTCCACCTCGACGCGGTTCTGGTTGCCGAGGTTGTTGAGGTAGTTGAGCGCGCTGTTGGTGAACCGCATGCCCGACGTGGTGAAGGTGAAGTCGGAGCGGTTCACCGCGGTACGTGCCCGCGTGGCCACGGCCCCGTTGACGTAGAGCTGGCGGGCGTCGAGCCCGGCGCCGACGTTGGCCCGCCAGATGTTCTTCCCCGAGTCGACGAGCGACCACCCGGTGACCGCCCGGGCGCCGGTGATCGTCGGACGGGCACCGGCGGCCGCCCGCCAGATCACCTGATAGCCGTTGTTGCCCGAGTCGGCCGCAGTGAACCGCAGCGGAGACGAGAGCCGGTACGCGCCGTTGGCCAACTCCACGACGATGTCACCGGACATCGCGCTGTTGATCGCTCGCACCGCGGTCTGCGCGGCGGAGAGCGAACACGGTTGGCTGGCGGAACAAGTGGTGCCGGTGCCGGTGGGTGACGCGTAGAGGGTGGTGGTGGCCGCGACGGCCGGGGACGCCGAGGCGGTCACCGCGACCACTGCGGTCACCGCTGACGCGGCAGCGCCGGCCAGCAGTCGGCGCAGCGACGGAATGGACGAGGACACGGGACGGTGCTCCTGACGTGAGAACGGGGTGGGGGTGGGCGGACGGCCTCAACGAGCACGGGGGTGACAGGCCGAGGCGGTCATCCGAGGATCTCCCGGAGATAGCGCAGGCCGTCCGTGGCGAGACGGTCCTGCGAGGGGGCCAACGGACGCCAGATCGCCGCGGCGGTGGCGATGGTCTCGTTCTCCGCCGTGAACGACTCGATGCAGATCGCGCCCTGGTAGCCGGTATCCCGCAGGACGGTGAAGAAGCGGGGCCAGTCGAAGTGGTCAGCACCGGGCGCGCCCCGGTTGGTGCCGCTGACCTGGACGTGCTTGATGTGCCGACCGGCGACGGCGAGGGCCGCGTACGGGTCGGCCTCCTCGATGTTCATGTGGTACGTATCGATCATGATGCCGACGTTCGACGGCAGACCGTCGATCATCTCGACGGTCTGCTCGATCGTGTTGACGACGCTCGTCTCGTAGCGGTTCAACGCCTCGACGCCGATGCTCACCCCCAACTCGCCGGCCCGCTCGGCCACCGGCGCCAGGTTGCGCCGGAGATCCGCGTAGCAGGCCGCGCGAGCCGCTGGAGACATCCGCCAGGTGCGCCCGACCGAGGCGTACGCGGGACCGCCGACGCATCCAGCGCCGACGGCCGCCGCGCTCGCCACGCAGTCCATGAGGTACGCCACCGTCGACTCGACCACCGCCGGTGCGGCGTCGACCAGTTCCCGCCCCGGCGGGGTGACCGCGCAGACACCGGCGGCCACGAGACCGTGCGCCGCCAACAGGTCCCGGGTCCGGATCGGGTCCCAGTCACCGGGCTGCTCGATCGGCAACTCGACCGCGTCGAAGCCGAACGACGCGATCCGCGGAATCAGCTCGGCCAGGGCCTCGTCGTCGATTGGCGAGGCCCAGACCCACGGGTTGACGCCGATGGCGTACATCGGACCTTACTTCCAGCGCTGCGGGTAGCCGGGCAGGTCGGTGCAGCCGCACATCGCGTAGTGCAGCGGCGGCATACCCGGGTCGAGGTACTGGTCGAGGTTCTCCTGGGTGACGGTCGGCTGCGGCAGCTTCCACGGGCTGGACACCTGCTGGCCGTCGAGGATCCGCAGGGCCGCGATGATCGGCGTACGCCACTGGTAGGTCGGGTAGGTCGGGGCGATGGCGGTGAGGTTCTTGTCCTTCCAGATCTTCAGGAAGTCGAGCTGGTCCTCGCCGTTCATCGGCGGAACCGGCTTGCCCGCGTCCTGGAACGCCTCGACCGCCGCGACGGCCACCGCCCCGGCGTCCATCCAGATCCCGTCGATCGTGCCGTACCGCTGGATGTAGTCGTCGACGGTCTTCTTGGTCTTGGCCGGATCACCGTCGGTGAACTCGACGCCGACGACGTCGACCTTCGCCTTGTCGAACGCCACCTTTGCCGCCGACCAACGGGTCTCCAGGACGTCGACGCCGGGCAGGATCCGCAGGGCGAGGACCTTGCCGCCGGGCTTCATCTTCTGGCTGACGAACTCGGCCCCGACGTGGCCGAAGCCGTAGCCGCCGATGGGGTTGATGAACGTCACCGGGCACTTCGTGTCGACACCACGGTCGAAGACGATGACCGGTAGCCCGGCCTGGCAGGCCGCCTCGACGGCCGGGGTGAGGGTGGCGGTGGTGTTCGGCGAGACGATGAGCGCGTCGCAGCCCTTGCCGAGCAGGTCGTTGATGTCCGCGATCTGCTTCTGGTCCTTGCCCTCGGCGTCGACGTGCACGAACTCCTTGATGCGGCTCTTCTGCGCCTCGACCTCGGCCTGCATGGTCTTGAACCCGACCTGCCGCCACGGGTTGTTCAGGGCCGCGTTCGAGAAGCAGATCTTGTGCGGGCCGTTTTTCTTGTACTTGGCGGTGTCGACCATCGTCGGGTTGAGCACCTGCTCCCACGGCTTGTCGGCCGGGCCCGTCGGTGCCGCGTCGAGCAACGCGAGCTCGGCGTCGTAGTCGGCCTGCACGAAGAACTTCGACTGTTCCCCGGTGCCCGACCCGGCGGCGGACGCACTGCCCGAGGGGCTCGCGGCCGGCTCGTCGGTGGCACAGGCGGTGAGGGACAGCAGGGTGACAGCGGCCAGTGCCGCCATGGAACGTCGCACTATGGTTTCCCCTTTATCTCGACGAAGAACGCGTTGCCGAGACCGCCACGGCGAGCAGGATGATCCCGCCCTGGACGGTCGACCTGAGGGCGCCGGAGACGCCGTAGAAATTCATGAGGGCGAACAGCAGTTCGAGGGTGAGCGCGCCGAGCATCGCCCCGACGACCGCGCCGCGGCCCCCGCCGAGCGCCACCCCACCGAGGACCACCGCGGTGATCGCACCGAACTCCAGGCCCGCACCGGCCTGGAACGACACGCCGCTGTAGCCACCCAGGAGGATCGCCGCCACCGCCGCCGCGAGCCCGCTGAGGATGAAGGCGACCGTTCGGGTACGCCACACCCGTACACCGCTCAGCTCGGCGGTACGCGGGTTGTCGCCGACGGCGACCAGCGTCCGACCGAAGTCGGACCGCATCAGCAGCACGGCCGCCACCGCCACGACCACCAGGACCACCAGCGCGTACGGCACGCGGCCCAACAGCGGCACGTCCTCGAAGGCCCGCCGGCCGAACCGCCGGAACTCCTCGGAGAGCCCGCCCTTCGGGGCGCCATCGGACCACAGGTAGACCGCGCCCACGAGGATCAGGAACATGCCGAGGGTGGTGATGAACGACGGCACCCGCAGCCGGGTCGTGACCAGGCCGTTGACCAACCCGACCAGCGCTCCGAAGGCGAGCAGGAGCAGCACCACCGGCCAGGTTCGCGCCGGGTCGCTGTCGATCAGCCGGGCGGCGATCACCACCTGCGCGGTGACCAGAGACCCGACCGAGAGGTCGAACTCACCGGAGACGATCACGAAGTACTGACCGGCGGCGAGCAGGATGATCGGCGCCGACCGACCGAGGAAGGACATCAGCGACGACGGGGCCAGGAAGTCGGGCTGCCGAATGCCGACGAGCACCAACAGCACCGCGAGAATCGCCAGGATCGGCAGGACACCACCGGGGCGCACCCGCGGCACCCGCAGCGGCAGGGAACGAGGCTGGACGGTCTGCATGGCTAGGCCGCCTTTCGCATGGCCCGGCGGGCGTAGACGGCGACCGCGGCGATGATGATGACGCCCCGGATCACCTGCTTGAAGAAGGCGTCGACCTCAAGCTGGTTGAAGATGGCGTCGATGCTGGCGAGCAGCAGCACCCCGCCGACCGTGCCGATCACACCGCCGCGCCCACCGGCGAGGGCGGTCCCGCCGATCACCACCGCCGCGATCGACTCCAGGTCGTAGAGGCCCTCGGTGCCGACGCGCGGGGCGCCCGAGCCGAGCCGACTGGCGAGATAGATGCCGGCGAGCCCCGCGCACATCGAGCACAGGATGTGGGCGGTGACGAGGATCCGGTCGTTGCGGACGCCGGAGAGCCGGGCCACCTCCGGATCCCCGCCGACGGCGACCAGATGGTGGCCGAAGCGGGTCCGCGAGAGCGCGAACCAGGCCGCCGCGGTGACGGCTATCAGCAGCAGGAACGACACCGGGACCGGCCCGACGCGCTGATAGCCGAGCGACTGCACGAGTGAGGGCGCGGTGGCCCCCGCCGGACCGTCGTAGCCGTTGTCCAGGTAACCCTTGAGCAGCAGCCCGACGCCGAGGGTCGCGATGAACGCGTTGACCCGGAACCTGGTGACGAGGATCCCGTTGAGCAGCCCGACGCCGGCGCTGACGACGAGCGCCAGGCCGATCGCCGGCAGCACCGCACCATCGCTGCCGTTCATCGTCTCGGCCGCGACGAGGGTGCTGAGACTGATCACGTACGCCACCGAGAGGTCGAGCGAGCCCCCCAGGATGACCAGGGTCTGGCCGACCGCGACCAGCCCGAGGCCGGCGGCGACATGCAGCAGACTCACGGTCGTGGACTGGTTGAAGAGCTGACCGCCGTCGAGCAGGACGACCAGCCAGCCGATCGCCAGGGTGAGGGTCAGGGCCACGAAGACGCCCGGTACGGAACGCCGGGCCGGCAGCAGCGACAAAGCGGTCACTGGGCGGTCTCCCGTGCGGTCTCCCGTGCGGTGCCGACCGCCAGCGCGACGACCTCCTCCTCGGTCGCGCCGGCGGGCAGCTCGCCCGCGACGTGGCCGTCACGCATGACGACGATCCGGTCACTCATGCCCAGCAGCTCCGGTAGATCGGACGAGATCATCAGCACCGCGGCGCCATCCCGGGCGAGGCGGCGGACGAGGTCGTGGATGGCTGACTTCGCGCCCACGTCGATGCCCCGGGTCGGCTCGTCGAAGAGCAGGATCCGCGGGTTGAGCGCGAGCCATCGGGCCAGCACGACCTTCTGCTGGTTGCCCCCGGACAGAAAGCGGATCTCCTGGTCGTCGCCGGCGCCGCGGACCTCCACGGCGGTCAGCAGCTCGCGCACCCGGACCGTCCTGGCCGCCCGGCCGGAGCGAGCGGCGAAGACGGCCCGGCTGGCGAGCAGCGCGTTGTCGAGCACCGACTGCCGGGGAACGATCCCCTCACCCTTGCGGTCCTCGGTGACGTAGGCGATGCCGGCCCGCATGGCGGTGCGCGGTGAGCGCAGTCGTACCGGCCGGTCATCGAGCGTGACGTCGCCGGTCGTGAACGGCGACACCCCGAAGATCGCCCGGGCCAGCGCGGAGCGCCCGGAGCCCTGCAGACCGCCGATGCCGAGCACCTCGCCGGCGCGCAGTTGGAGGTTGACGTCGCGCAGCTTCCGGTTTCCCGCGTCGCGCAGGTTGAGCCGTACCGGACCCCGGTCCTCGGGGGCGGCCCGGTCCGGGTAGTAGCTGGACAGTGCCCGGCCGACCATGTGCCGCACCAACTCGTCGGCGGTGGTGTCCGCAGTGTCCACTGTGGTGACCCGACGGCCGTCCTTGAGCACGGTGATCCGACTGGACAGGTCGAAGACCTCGGCGAGTCGGTGCGAGACGTACAGCAGCCCGATGCCCCGCTCCTGGAGTCGGCGCACCAGACCGTAGAGCAGTTCGACCTCGTGGTCGGCCAGCGCCGCGGTCGGCTCGTCCATGATGAGCAGCCGCGCGTCCAGGGCCAGCGCCTTGGCGATCTCGACGACCTGCTGCTGCGCGACACCGAGTTGCCCCACCCGGGCGTCGGCCGGCAACGTGGTCTCGCCGATCGAGGCGAGCAACTGCCGGGTGCGGTCGAGCATGCCCCGGCGGTCGACCAACCCGCGACGGACCGGCTCGTGCCCCAGGTAGACGTTCTCCGCGACGGTGCGCTCCGGGAGCAGGTTGAACTCCTGGTGGATGATGCCGACGCCGGCCCGCTGCGCGTCGCGCGGGCCGCGGAAGCTGCGCGGCTCACCGGCGAACTCGACGGTGCCCTCGTCCGGGCTGTATCCACCGGACACGATCTTCATGAGGGTGGACTTCCCGGCGCCGTTCTCACCGACGACGGCGTGCACCTCGCCCGGCGCGACGTCGAGGTCGATGCCATCGAGGACACGTACTCCGAGGAAGGACTTGCCGATGCCCCGAAGGGTGAGAAGCGGCGTCGGCGGCGGATCTGACATCCCGAAAGCCCTCACAGACAGTAGTCATCAACAAGATTCAATGGAACTTTACGGCGGCCTCGACGCGCCGGGAATCGCACTTTCGTAGCCATCGACGGATGCTTACGTTCTTATGTTGCGAACATTCCCTTGACATCGAGGAAACATCACACGTATGAAGATAGATGTTTGGATGGAGGTCCGCAATCCTCGACCGGGGCTGATTGCCAGGGCCGCAGCGTGAGCGGCAGCGACGCCGCAGCGAGGGAGTCGATCACGGCCGTCGTCACCGGGCGCGACGTCGGACGTTACTCCATTAATTGACAGTCATCTATTTCTAGCTCATCCTGACCCCGTGGATCACCGGACGAGAGCCACAGCCAACATCACGCTGGGTGACGTCCCACGGGTCTGACTGCCGTCTTCGGCGAGCGGCACGAGGACCGACCACCACCCTCGTGGCATCGCACGCGTCCAGGCACAACCTGACGTGCTGCGGGGCCCGTGGTCGCTATCGGAGTTGCCCGTCCAACCTAGGAGACGCCATGCGTCGCAACACACTGCTCATCTCAGTGATCGCCGGTTTGTTACTGGCACTCGGACTCGCCCCACCCGCGTCGGCGGCCCCGGCCTTCCGCGCCCTGCTGTTCACCAAGACCGTCGGCTACCGCCACGACTCGATCCCCGCCGGGATCTCCATGTTCCAGCAGCAGGCCGCGGCGAACAACTTCGAGCTGGTGCAGACCGAGGACTCGAGCGTCTTCACCGCCAGTAACCTGGCGACCTTCGACGTCATCATCATGTTCCAGACCTCCGGCATGGTCTGGACCTCGGCCGCCCAGCGCCAGGCGGTGGAGGGTTATCTCGCCAGCGGCAAGGGCATCGTCGGCGTCCACAACGCCACCGACATGGGCATCGACTCCGAGTACCCGTGGTGGGACCAGACCATCAACGGCGGCGCCCACATGCCGGAACACTCCCCCGGCGTGCTGCCCGGCACCGCCATCGTGGCCGACAAGCAGCACCCGTCGACGGCCGGCCTACCGGATCGCTGGAACCGCAGCGAGGAGTGGTACAACTTCGACTCCAACCCGCGCGGCAAGGTGCACGTTCTGGTGACCGCCGACGAGCGCACCTACAACCCGGGTTCCCGGGCGATGGGGCCGGACCACCCGATCTCCTGGTGCCGCAACACCGGCGGCGGACGGGTGTGGGCCACCGCGATGGGCCACGCGATCGACTCCTACAGCGAGACGAACTTCCGCAACCACGTTCTCGGTGGAGTCCGGTGGGCCGCCGGTAACGTCGCCGGCGACTGCGGCGGCACCGTCTGGGGCAACTTCGAGAAGCGCACCCTGGACGACAACACCGTCGACCCGATGGCGATGGCCGTGGCACCGGACGGGCGCGTGTTCTACGCCCAGCGCGGCGGGCAACTGAAGATCTTCAAGCCCTCCACCAACAGCACGGTGACCGCCGGCACGCTGAGCGTCTACACCGGCGGCGAGGACGGCCTCACCGGCATGGCGCTGGACCCCAACTTCGCCACCAACGGGTACGTGTACCTGTACCACTCGCCGGCGAGCAGCTCGACCGACGTCAACCGGGTCTCCCGCTACACGATGAGCGGTGACACGCTGAACATGTCCAGCGGCGTGACGATCATCGACATCCCGGCGTACCGGGACCGGACGTTCCCGGAGCCCGGGCACACCGGCGGTTACATCGAGTTCGGTCCGGACGGAAACCTCTTCATCGGCACCGGTGACGACACGCCGCCGAACCTCGACCCCAACTGGCAGGGCTACGCCCCGCTGGACTGGCGCTCGGGCAAGTCCAACCTGGACGCCGCCCGCAGCGCGGGTAACACCAACGACCTGCGCGGCAAGCTGTTGCGTATCCGCCCCGGGGCCAGCGGCAGCTACACCATCCCGAGCGGCAACCTCTACGCGCAGGGCACCGCGCAGACCAAGCCGGAAATCTACGCGATGGGCTTCCGCAACCCGTTCCGGTTCTCGATCGACCCCGCCAACGGCTGGGTCTACCTGGCCGACTACGGGCCGGACCGCAACCCGCCCACCACCAACCGTGGCCCCGAGGGCCTGGTCGAGCTGAACGTGATCAAGACGCCCGGCAACTACGGCTGGCCGTTCTGCCACGGCAACAACCAGCCCTACGCGCCGTACAACCCGGACACCGGCGTCGTCGGCGCGAAGTTCAACTGCTCGGCACCGGTCAACAACTCGCCGAACAACACCGGGCTGGTCAACCTGAAGCCGGTCGTCATGCCCAACATCTGGTATGGCTACCCCACCTCGACGACCTTCCCGGAGCTCGGCTCCGGCGGCTCCGCGCCGATGGGTGGCCCGGTCTACCGGTACGACGCGTCGAACCCGTCCGCGACGAAGTTCCCGCCCTACTACGACGGCGTGCACTTCTTCTACGAGTGGTCGCGCAACTACATCAAGGAGGTGCACTTCGACTCCTCCTCGGCGGTGACCCGCACCAACCCGTTCCTGCCCGGTGGTGGGTTCAACAAGCCGATGGACATGGAGTTCGGTAAGGACGGCTCGCTCTACCTGCTGGAGTGGGGCACCAACTTCGGCGGCGGCAACAGCGACTCCGGGCTCTACCGGATCGACTACATCCAGGGCGGCCGGTCACCGATCGTCAAGGCCACCGGCACGCCCACCAGTGGCACCGCACCGCTCACCGTCCAGTTCAGCAGTGCGGGCACGTCCGACCCGGACGGCAACACGTTGAGCTACCAGTGGACGTTCGGCGACGGCACCACCTCCACGGCGGCCAACCCGTCGAAGGTGTACACCTCCAACGGCAACTACACAGCCCAGTTGAAGGTCACCGACAACACCGGTAAGACGGGCTTCGCCAACGTCCAGATCACCGTCGGTAACAGCGCACCGGTGGTCACCATCACCACCCCACCGAACGGGGGCATGCTCACCTTCGGTGACAAGGTGCCGTACCAGATCAGCGTGACCGACCCGGACGGCGGCACCGTCGACTGCTCCAAGGTGATCCTCAACCCGGCGCTGGGTCACGACGACCACGCCCACGAGACCACCGAGTACCCGGGGTGTTCGGGCACCATCTCCACCGATCTGCTCGGCGGCCACCCCGACGGTGCCAACCTGTTCTACGTACTCAACGCGCGGTACACCGACAGCGGTGGCGCGGGCGGCGCGGCCCCACTCACCGGCACCGCGCAGGTGATCCTCCAGCCGAAGCACAAGCAGGCCGAGTACTTCAGCAGCCAGTCCGGCATCCGGGTCATCGACCAGGCGGCGGCGGAGAGCACCAAGCGCGTCGGTGACATCTCCAACAACGACTGGATCGCGTTCAACCCGATGAGCCTGTCGGGCATCTCGACCGTCAGTTACCGGCTGTCGTCGCCCTCCGGTGGCGGCTCGATCGAGTTGCGCGCCGACTCGCCGACCGGCACGCTGCTGGCCACCACGACGGTGCCCAGCACCGGTGGTTGGGACAACTACCAGTCCACGACGCCGGTGAACGTCGCCGCCCTCAGCGGGAGCCACACGCTCTACATGGTGTTCAAGGGCAGCGGCAACAACTGGTTCGACCTCGACTCGCACACCTTCGGCGGCAACGGCGTCGGGACACCCAGCAGCGACGGCGGTGGCGGTATCGCGGGCAAGACCTGGACGCTCACCGCGCAACACAGCGGCAAGCTGATGGACGTCAGCGGTGTCTCCACCGCCGACGGCGCCCAGATCACCCAGTGGGCGGCCACCGGTGGCAACAACCAGAAGTGGCAGGCGGTCGACGCCGGCAGCGGTGCTGTCTACCTGAAGGCGGTGCACAGCGGCAAGTGCGTCGAGGTGATCGGCAGTTCCACCGCGGCGGGTGCCTACCTCCAGCAGGCCACCTGCAACAACGGCAACCAGCAGAAGTTCACCGCCACCGCGACGGGAACCTCCGGCGTGTACACGGTGCGCAATGTGCTGAGCGGGCTCTGCGTGGACGTCAACGGCGCGTCCACCACCGACGGCGCCCGGCTGTTGCAGTGGACCTGCCACAGCGCGGCCAACCAGCAGTGGCGGTTCACCGCAGTGTGACCCCGCCGCTGTCGCGGTAACAACTGACGTCCCGGTCGGGACCGGTATCCGAGTAACGGAGCCGGTCCCGGCCGGGACGTCGTCGTCACCGTCGCATCCGCGGGTGCAGAGCAAAGGTGGGTGTCGTCGTCAGTCGGGCCGGGCCGAAGAGCGCTGACCGGGCGGCGCGGCGAGCAGCCCGGCCGCCGCCAGGTCGTCCCACAACTCGTCCGGCACGACGATGCCGGACCGCCGCACGGTCTCGGCCACCTGTGCCTCGTTGCGAACGCCGACGACCGTCGACACCACGGCCGGGTGCCGGCGGACGAACGCGAGGGCCGCCTGCGGCAGCGTCACCCCGTACATCTCGCAGACCGTGGCGATTCGTCGCGCCCGTTCGATCAGCGCTGCCGGGGCCTGCTGGTAGTTGTAGACGGCGTCGGCCGGCGGCCGGTCCCGCGAGAGCAGCCCCGAGTTGTAGACGCCCGCGATGACCACGCCCACCCCCCGGTTCTCGGCGGCCGGCAGCAGGTCACCGGCCGCGCCCTGTTCGAGCAGGGTGTAGCGCCCGGCGCACATCATCACGTCGACGTCGGTCTCCCGCACGAACCGCGCCAGCATCGCCGACTGGTTCATGCCGGCGCCGATGGCACCGACGACGCCCTGGTCCCGCAGGTCGATCAGGGCCGGTACGGCCTCCTGCGCGGCCTGCTCCCAGTGGTCGTCCGGGTCGTGCAGGTAGACGATGTCGATCCGGTCCAGCCCGGTCCGGTCCAGGCTGGACTCGATGGAGCGCAGTACGCCGTCGCGGCTGAAGTCCCACACCCGCCGGTGGGTCGCGGGCACATCGAACCCGTCGGAGTCCCGCAGATGCGCGTCCTCGGGCGAGGGCACCAGGAGTCGCCCGACCTTCGTCGACACCACGTACTCGTCGCGCTGCCGTTGGCGCAGCGCCGCGCCGAGGCGGCGCTCGGACAGCCCGAGGCCATAGTGCGGCGCGGTGTCGAAGTACCTGACGCCCGCCTCCCACGCGGCGTCGACCGCCGAGGCGAACTCCTCGTCCGTCGTCGTCCGGTACAGGTTGCCACCCTGGGCCGCGCCGAAGCCCAGCTCGGTGAGACGTACCTCCGGACGGCGCGGCAGGGCGCGCGCCATCATGACGCCGCCAGCCCGTAGGCGCGGCGTGCCGTCCCGCCCCAGACCGACGCCCGGCCGGCCCCGTCCTGGCCGTCCAGCAGCTCCGCCAGGGTGTCGACCCACCGCTGGTACGAACTGGCGAGCAGGCAGACCGGCCAGTCCGAGCCGAACATCAGTCGGTCCGGCCCGAACGCGTCCAGCGCGTCCTCGACGGCGGGTCGCAGGTCCCCCGGCGTCCAGTGCGAAGCTGGCACCTCCGTCACCAGCCCGGAGAGCTTCGCCGTCGTGTTGGGCGAGGCCGCCAACGCCCGTAGGTCCCGGCTCCACTGCGCCATCTCCGGGCGGCCCAGCGCGGGCTTTCCGAGGTGGTCGAGGACGAAACCCACCTCGGGCAGGTCGCGCGTGAGGCGCGCGGCCATGGGGAGTTGGTGCTGGCGTACCAGCAGGTCGTAGACGAGACCGGCGGCGCCAACCGCGGCGATCCCCCGCCGGACGTCCGGGCGGTCCAGGTACGCCGGGTCCGTCTCGGACTGCACGAGGTGGCGGATGCCGACGAGCCGCTCCCCGCCCCGAGCGGCCCGTAGCCGGTCAAGGCGCTCCGCGACGTCGGCGGCGGTCAGATCCACCCAGCCGACGACCCCACGGATCAGGGTGTCCTCGGCCGCCATGCCCAGCAGGTCCACCGTCTCGGTCTCGGAGGCGATGGACTGCACCACCACGGTCGCGGTGACCCCGGCCGCCCGCGCCAGCGGCGCGAGATCGGCGGGTTCGAAGTCGGCGTCGATGGCCGCCATGGTCACCGGGTCGATCCACGGCTGCGGATGCCGGGCGCGAACCCAGAGGTGGTGGTGTGCGTCGACGATCCCGGCGCGGCCGGGCTCCGGTGCGCCCGTCATCGGCCCAACCATCCGCCGTCGACGGGCAGCACCACGCCGTTGACGTAGTCCGACGCGGTCGACGCCAGGAACACCGTGGCACCGCCCAGATCGTCGGCCCGGCCCCACCGCCCGGCCGGGATCCGGCCGAGGATCGCCTGGTCGCGATCGGGGTCGTCGCGCAGCGCCTGCGTGTTGTCGGTGGCGATGTAGCCGGGCGCGATGGCGTTGACGTTCACCCCGTGGGCCGCCCACTCGTTCGCCAGCGCCTTGGTGAGGCCGGCCACGCCGGACTTCGACGCGGCGTAACCGGGCACGGTGATGCCGCCCTGGAAACTCAACAGCGACGCGGTGAAAATGATCTTCCCTCGGCCGCGTTCAACCATCGTCCGGCCGATCTCCCGGCTGAGGACGAACTGGCTGCTGAGGTTCACCTCGATCACGTGGTCCCACATCTCGTCCGGGTGCTCCGCGGCCGGGGTCCGGGCGATCGTGCCGCCGTTGTTCACCAGGATGTCGACCGGCCCGAGAGCGATGATGTCGCGGGCCAGCCGGTGCACGGCCGCCCGGTCGCCGAGGTCCGCCCGCAGCGCGGTGAACCGGCGCCCGGCGGCTCGCACCCGACGCTCGACCTCGCTGCCGTCGGCTTCGAGCTGGGCGGAGACGCCCACGATGTCAGCACCGGCCAGGGCCAGGGCCTCGGCCATGGCGAGACCGATGCCGCGCCGCGCCCCGGTCACGACGGCGGTCCGTCCGGACAGATCGAACAGGGCCGTCACTGGTTGCCCTCCCGCACGTCGAGCAGCACCTTCATGACGCCGCCACCCTCCAGCGCAGCGAAGGCCGCGCCGGCACCCTCGACCGGCTCGATCCGGGAGATCAGCTGCTCTGCCGGGATCGCACCCGAGGCGACCAACCGGATCGCCTCCACCATGTCGTCGCGCTGATACAGCCGGGCGCCGAGGAGTTCCAGCTCGCGCCAGAAGAACCGGTGCAGGTTCACCTCCCGGGGCTGGGGATGGATCGCCACCATGACCAGCCGCCCGCGAGTGGTGAGGACGTCGACCGCCGTGGTCACGCCGGCCGGGGAGCCGGACACCTCGAAGGCGATGTCGGCGCCCGCGCCATCGGTACGGTCGTTGACCAGCGCCACCACATCAGTCGATCGCGGATCGACGGCCTCGATCCCGATCCCCTCCGCCACCTCGCGCCGGAACGGGTCCGGCTCGACGAGAAGGACCCGCGCGCCGCGACTCCGCGCGACGGTGGCGATGAGGACGCCGACCGGTCCACCACCGACCACGACCACCTGGTCGTCGGCGGTGACGTTCCCCCGGCGTACGTCGTGCACGGCGACCGCCACCGGCTCGACGAGCGCCGCGTGGTCCAGGGGCAACTCCTCCGGAAGCGGCAGGACCAGCTCCACCGGAACCGTCCAGGACGACTGCATGGCGCCCGGTGAGTCGATGCCGAGGAAGTTCATCGCGTGGCAGACGTGAGAGTTGCCCCGCTGGCAGGCGGCGCACCGCCCGCAGGGTCGGGTCGGCATCACGGTGACCGGCTGACCGACAGTCCAGCCGGTCACGCCCTCGCCGACGGCCGCGATGCGCCCGGACATCTCGTGCCCGATGATCGCGGAATCACCAACCCGGGCGTCCATGTCGCCGTGGTAAATGTGCAGGTCCGTGCCGCAGATCCCGGTGTACGCCACCTCGATCCGTACCTGGCCGTGACCCGGCGGCTCCGGGTCGCGGTTCTCGATTCCGAGGTTTCGCGCGCCCCGGTAGACGACTGCCTTCATCGTTCCTCCGTCTCGACGGTCGGTACGTCGGTCGTGCCGACCGGGCATGGGCGTGGGTGCATCGCCGTCGCGATGCACCCACGCCCTTCTGTTCTGGCGGTCAGCTCAGTGCCGTGCGGTCGGCGACACGTCGTTGTGGGAGTTCAGCGACGTGACCGGCACCTGGCGGGTGGGGATCACCCCGTCGACCCCGGCCAACAGCCGCCGTCCGGCCCGCTCCGGTCGGACGTTGGGGCTGTCGGCCGTCTGCGCCCGCGGACGGCGGTTGGCCACCCGGATCCGCTCCTCGTCCACCCGGATCCCCAGCCCGGGTGAGTCGCCGAGGATGAAGGCGCCATCCTCGACGTGCAGGTCGATGGAGACACCGACCGGTGGGTGCAGGTCCTGCAACTCGCTCGTCAGGTGGTTCGGCACCGAAGTCGCCGCGTGCAGCAGCCCGATCGGGCTGTTGCCGATCGGGCTGACCGGCAGGTCGTGGGCATGGGCCAGGGCGGACGCCCGCAGGAAGTGGGTGATCCCCCAGACGGCCGCCATCTGGACGATGTCCACAGCGCCGGCGGCGATCAGCGGACGGTACTGTTCGAGCCCGGTGAGGTTCTCCCCGGTGGCGACCGACGCGGACACGCCTCGGCTGACCGCGGCGAGGCCCTCCGCGTCCCAGCGCCGGACCGGCTCCTCGATCCAGATGAGGTCCAGGGTGCGCTCCAGCTCGCAGACGTGCCGGACGGCCTGCTTCCTGGTCCACGCCTCGTTGACGTCGAGCATCAGGCCGGGCCGTCGGCCGTGCCCGGCCTCGGTCAGGACCTCCTTGACCAGGCCGAGGCGGCGCCGGTCGTGTTCGATGTCGAGCCCGCCTTTGAGCTTGGCCGCTCGTAGGCCGTGGCTCGCGTAGACCTGGTACTCCGCGACGAGCTCATCGTCGGTGAGCCCGATGTCCAGCCCGGACGCGTAGGCGGTGACCCGCCGGTCGCGTCCGCCCAGCAGCCGCCACAGCGGTTCGCCCGCGGCCTGCGCCTTGATGTCCCAGAGCGCGGTGTCCAGCGCGCCGATGGTGCCGAACACCGGCCCCGCGTGGCCCGCCTTGAAGGTGTGCCGCAACATGCGGTCGTACAGGGACGTCACGGCACGGGGGTCTTCGCCCTCGATGGCTGCGAAGATCCG
Organism: Micromonospora inaquosa; assembly: GCF_003857055.1. Taxonomy (GTDB): domain Bacteria; phylum Actinomycetota; class Actinomycetes; order Mycobacteriales; family Micromonosporaceae; genus Micromonospora; species Micromonospora inaquosa. The sequence goes on from NZ_QGSZ01000194.1 coordinate 23,817, forward strand.
CTCGATCTCGACGTGCGGCCCGAGGCCGACCCCGGAGATTCCCTCATCCGTGTCGACGATGACGATCGAGACCGGGACCACCCCGTCGGCGAACACCCCGTTGGCGTCGCCGACGGGTCGCCCCCATTCCTGGACCGTCGTAAGCGTCCGATATCCCGTGATCTGCATGTCAACCCTTCGTGGAACCGGCGGCGACGCCGTCGGCAATTTGGCGCTGGAGGAACAGGTAGACCAACAGGACGGGTATCGCGGCGATCAACACACCGGAGGCGAAGGTGGGGATGTTGTCGGAGTACTGCCCGCGCAACGACGTCACCCCGATCATGAGCGTCCGGTGATCGGCCGAGGGCATCATCACCAGCGCCATGAGGACGTCGTTCCAGCAGAACAGCGCGTTGAGGATGCCGACCGACAGCAGCGCCGGGGTGCCCAGGGGCAGCATGATCCGGCGGTACACGCCGTACACGGTGCTGCCGTCGATCCGCGCGGCATCAACGATCTCCGGCGGGATGCCCTTGTAGTAGCTCGTCATGAGAAAGACCGTGAAGGGCAGGAACTGGGCCACATAGACCAGGATCAGACCGGGGTAGGTGTCGATGAGCGCGGTGTCGGCCATGATCCGAGCGAGCGGCACCATGATCACCTGGAACGGGATGAAGAGCCCCGCGAGGCAACCCAGGAACAACGCCGACGAGCCGCGGAAGCGCAGCTGGCTCAGGGCGAAACCGGCCATCGACCCGAACAGCAGCAGCAGGAACACCGACGCCGTCACCACGAACAGCGAGTTGACGAAGTAGCGGCCCATGCCGACGCTGTTCCACGCCGTGCTGATGTTCTCCCAGCGCAGCGTGTCGGTCAGCGAGAACCGGTCGAGGATGTAGTCACGCCGCGTCTTCATCGCGACGTTGGCGGTGAAGAGCAGGGGGTAGATCGTCGCCAGCGCGAGCAGTGCCATCGGGACGGCGATCAACCACCGTCCCAGTCGGATGCGAGACATCAGTCCTCCTTCCCCGCTCGTTCCAGCAGTTTGATCTGCATAAGCCCCACCACAAGCATGATCACGAAGAGGATCGTCGACGCCGCCGACGCGAGAGCCGGACGGTTCATCTGGCCCTGCTGGATCCAGATGTAGTACTCCGGCAGGTAGGTCGAGCCTTCCGGGCCGCCGCTGGTCATCACGAAGAGCAACCCGAACATCGAGGTCAGCATCCCGATCATCGTGGTCACGAAGACGAACTGGATGGTCCGGGCGAGGCTCGGAATGACCACGTGCCAGACGACCTGGCGCAGCGACGCCCCGTCCACCCGGGCGGCGTCCAGGAGCGCGGCGTCCAGCGTGGCGAAACCGGCGAGGAACACCACCAGGGCCATTCCGAAGGTGGCCCAGATATGCACGCCCACGACCATGAACATCGCGATGTCCGGGTCCCCGAGCCAGTCCACCGGACCGACACCGACCGACCCGAGCACGGCGTTGAGCGGGCCGTCGAAGGCGAGCAACAGGTTGAAGATCGCACCGACGATGACCGGCGAGAGCACCGCCGGGAAGAAGTAGACGCTGCGGTAGAAGCGGTGGCCCGGCACCCGGAGGTAGATGAACGTCGCGAGGAGGCCGGGGATCGCCACCGCCACCGGTAGCAGCAGCACCAGCAGCCCGACGTTGCCCAGCGCGGTGCGGAACAGCGGATCTCCGAACAGCTCGCTGTAGTTGCCGAATCCGACCGCCTCCCCGTTCTGCGCGCCGTCACCGGTGAAGGAGAAGTTGACGCCGAGGAGCAGTGGGTAGAGCCGCAGCAGCACGATGATCAAAACGGCCGGGGCGACCAGGATGTAGGGGGCGTAACGCTCGGCCCGCAGGCCGCCATGGGAGCGACGGGGTCGTGCGCCGCTCCGATGGGCGGCGGGGGTGACCGCCGCCCCGCCGGCCCGTCCGGCCGAAGCCGGACGGACCGACGGTTGCGTGTTTCCAATTGGCACGAGGTCAGCCCGCCTGGTCAGAAGCGGCCAACTGCTTCACCACCTCGTCGACGGTGATCGAACCGCTGAGGAGCTGCTGGGAGAGGCGCCCCATCAGGTCGATCGTCTTCGAGGAGAGCGCCACGTGCAGAGCGGGCTTGCCGCTCTTCAGCTCACCGACGATCGTGGAGACCGCCGGGCCGCCGGCCGACACGTCGATGGTGGTGTCGGCGGCGATCGCGCCGGCGTCGGCGTAGAAGGCCTTCAACGCGTCGGCCGAGCTCAGGGAGCGCGCCAGGTCGGCGGCCATCTTCGGGTCCTTCGTCCACTTGGCGACCGCGTAGCCGATGCCGCCGTCGTAGGGAAGGGTCGGGGTGGTGCCGGCGGTGACGATCGGGGCCTTCATGACGCCGAGCTTCTCCGGGGTCAGGAACTCGTTGAAGTCCTGCCAGTGACCCACGTCCGACATCAGACCCATGACGTGGGCGGCCTTACCGGACTGGAAGAGCGCGAACGAGTCGTTGAACATGGCGGTCGAGTTGGCCCCGTCGCTGTTCATCTTCTTGTCGCCGGTCTCCTTCCAGAGCTGGAAGAGCCGCTTGACGTTCGCCGAGTTCCAGTCGCGCTTGCCGGCGATCCAGGCGTCGTACTCCTGCGCGGTGAGGGTGGTCGAGCCCATGCTGGAGATCCAGAACTGGATGCCGACGCCCTCCTTGTTGCCGAGGGCGAAGCACTTGGAGCCGGCCTTGGCGATGGCGGCGCAGTCGGCGACGAACTTGTCCCACGTGGTGGCCGGGCTCGCCGGGTCGAGGTTGGCCTTCTGGTAGATCGCCTTGTTGTAGTAGATCGGGTAGCCCTGCAGCGTCACCGGGGCGCCGTAGATCTTGCCGTCCTTGGTGAACGCCTCCCAGCCGGCCAGCCGCTGCTTGTCCTCGGCCACGTACTCGTCGAGGGGCACCAGCGCGTCCACCCGGTCGCGGATCTGGCCGCCACCGTTGAACAGCATGACGTCCGGGCCCTTGCCGGACTGGATCGCCGCACCGAGCAGGGTGTAGTACTGGTCGAAAGGCTGCGCGACGAACTCGACCTCGACATCGGCGTGCTTCTTCTTGAAGTCAGCCTTGGCTTTGTCCAGATAGGATTTGGCGAACGGCTCGCCGGACTTCCAGTCCCACACCACCAGCTTGCCGTCCGAGCTGGTTGACTTGCCCGAATCGCTAGCACTTCCACAACCGGCCAGGGCCAGGCCCACAACGAGGACGGCCGACCACATTGCGCGCTGTCTCATCAGTTGTCACCTCTATATGGGGGATGGCCGGCGGTGTCCCGCGAGCCAAATGTTGACCGGAAGGTAACTCGTATGACGTGTGACGTCAACAGTCGGCCGTACACTGATCCAGACGTCGTGCCACGGCGAGCCATTCGGAGGGGGACATGACGCCACCGCGGGAGACAGCCCTGAACAGCCCGGCGACCCCGGCGTGGGTGCGTCGGCCGACCAATCTCGCCAGGGCGGTCACTGCCGAACTGGTGGAGCGCATCGTCCGCGGCGTACACCCGTCCGGGACGTCCCTGCCTCCCGAGCCCATCCTCTGCGAGACCTTCGGGGTGAGCCGGACCGTCGTCCGGGAAGCAGTGAAGATCCTCCAGGAGAAGGGGCTGGTGCAGGTTCGCCAGGGCGCCGGCACCATGGTCACCCCACCGTCACACTGGGACATGCTCGACGAGCTCGTCCTCGCCGCGACCATCGCGGTGGACGACAGCTTCGCCATCCTCGACGACCTGGTCGTCACCAGGCGGGTGCTGGAGTCCGACATGGCGAACGTCGCCGCCCGTCTCGCCGACGCCGAGGTCATCGACCGACTGCGGGCCATGGTGGACCGGATGGACGAACTCGTCGACGACCACGTGACCTACCACGACCACGACCGGGCCTTCCACGACACGATCATGCAGGCGTCGGGGAACCGCATCGCCCGTGGCGTCGTACGCGCGCTGGAGAGCCAGGTCATCAACACCGCCCGGTACATGGGCCGCACGGAACGCGCGTTGTGCGTGGCGTCCAACCAGGGCCACCGACGCATCTACGAACGCATCGCCGCCCACGACTCCAACGGCGCCGCCGACGCGATGTTCACCCACATCACCGAGGCCTGGCTGGTCCGTCGCAGCGGCTCGGGGAGCCCCGCCCGCCTCGAACGCTGACCGTTCCGGACGACCAGAACGGCGCCCACCCCCGAGGTACGGGAGCGGACGCCGCCGGCTGGCCGATCAGCGTCACGAGAACTGGGCGAAGAACCTCCAGATCTCACCCTTGGTCCAGGTCGTGATGCCGCTTTCGGCGTACGTGCCGTCCACCGGGCCGGGCATGTGACCGTTGTCGTACGCGGCCCACTGCACCGGGTATCCGGCGCGGCATCCGGAGTAGGCGGTCGTGATGTGCGCACGACTGCCGCCTGCCGGCTCGGGCGGGTTCTGGGCGGTGCAACCGTTGTTGCGGACGAAGGTGTCGCGCAACGCCCTGCCCTGGGAGATGTTCAGGACGTTGTCCGAGATTCCGTGCAGCCCGAAGTACGCGATCGGCTGGGTGCCGCCGCTGCACCCGCTGATCTGCGCGCCGGAGATGACCGCGACGGCCCGGAAGACGGTGGCCCGGGCGCAGGCGACGGCGTAGCTCATGCCACCACCCCAGCTGAAGCCGAGTGCGAACCGCTGCCTCGGGTTGACGCAGAGGCTGCTCTCGATCCGGCTGATCATGTCGTCGACGAAGGTGATGTCCTCACCGCCGGAGTTGCCCCAGCCGTTGCCGAATCCCTGGGGCGCCACCAGGATCGCGCTGTTGTTCGACTGCTCCTGCTGCCCGTAGTAGGACCACGCGGTCCCGCTGGTGCCGCCGGAGGAGATCTCCTGCATGGTGCCGCCCCGCCAGTGGAAGGCGAAGATCAGCCGGTAGGGATTGCTGTTGTTGTAGTTGGCGGGCACCCGCAGGATGAAGGTTCGGCTCTTGCCGTTGCTCTGGATCGTGTGCGTGCCGCTGGACAGCGTCGGCGCCTTGCCGCACCCGCTACCGCCCGTGGGTGGTGGGTTGCTACCACCGACGGGGACGAGTTGCCACTGCTGGTTGGCGCCGCCCCAGTCGGCGTACTGCACGACGTTGCCACCGTCGGCGGTGGAAGCGCCCTGCACCTCGACGACCTTGTTGCTGTTGCGGTTGACCAGCCGAACGTAGCCACCGTCCGAGTCGGCCAGCCGGAACTGCTGATTCGTCCCGTTGAGGTCGGACCACTGCACGATCGCGCCGCCGTCGGCGGTGGAGAAGTTGCTGACGTCGAGCACCTTGCCCGAGTGCCGGGACTTGACCCGGTAGTAGCCGCCCCCGGAGTCCACGAACTGCCACTGCTGGTTGTTGCCGTTGTTGCGCGTCCACTGGCTGATCCGCGCGCCGTCGTTGGTGGCCGAGGCGTACAGGTCCAACGCCTTGCCGCTGTTCCGGTTCACCAGTGTGTACCAGGCGTTGGTGTCCACTGTCGCTGCCGCCGCGGGCGTCGCGTTGACCGCGACGAGTGTGCTGGCTGCCATGACCGCGGCTGCCGCCGCGGCCAACCCTGACCGCCAGCGACGTCTCTGTCGAGAGGCGGGACGAGCCTCACCGAGGGCTTTCATGGTCCACTCCTTCGATCGGGGTCACCCACGAGCGAAACGCCCCCGGGTGCCCTGGCGTACGTGCCGGCGTCCTGGTGGTGGTGTCGGCACGTCTGGGGTGTTGTGCGGGCAACCTTGCGGCCAAAGACGCAGGTGAATGGCGGTGCCACGATCCGGGCTTCGGAGCGGGCCCGCGCCGAGCCGCGCGGTGCGACGTCCTGGCTCCCGGCGACCGCGTGGTCCGCGGGTGAAAATTAGCGGTAAAGACGTCATACGTCAAATGACTGACATCGATCCGGGCAACGGTTCGGCAATGGGTCACGGTGGCCCGCCCCAGTGGGGCGGGCCACCGTTCGTCACACCTCGCCGGGGCGGGCGCCGGCCGGATCCCGGTCGGCCGGCAGCCACCCTGGACCCCAGCTCAGGTGGGGTTGGTCGCTAGCCGATCCGGACCAGTTGCCACTGCTGGTTGGCGCCGCCCCAGTCGGCGTACTGCACGACGTTGCCACCGTCGGCGGTGGATGCGCCCTGCACCTCAACGGCCTTGTTGCTGTTGCGGTTGATCAGGCGCACGTAGCCATCAGACGAATTCGCGAGTCGGAACTGCTGGTTCGTGCCGTTGAGGTCGGACCACTGCACGATCGCGCCACCGTCGGCGGTGGAGAAGTTGCTGACGTCGAGCACCTTGCTGGAGTTGCGGGACTTCACCCGGTAGTAGCCACTGCCCGAGTCCACGAACTGCCACTGCTGGTTGTTGCCGTTGTTGCGCGTCCACTGGCTGATCCGCGCCCCGTCGGTGGTGGCGGCGGCGTACACGTCCAGCGCCTTGCCGCTGTTCCGGTTCAGCAACACGTACCAGGCGCTGGTGTCCACCCCGGAGCCCGGCGGGGGCGTGGTGGGCGGGGTCGAGCCGCCGTTGAGGGCGTCCAGCACGGCGGTGTATGCGGCCTTCTTGTTGCCGTTGCAGTCGAACAGCAGGGCGTTGTCGGAGCCGCGCCACGAGTCGCAGTCCCGCACACCCCAGGTGGTGATGCCGGTGCAGCGTGAGACGGCCAGGCAGGCGCGGGTGACGGCGCCGAAGATGTTGGCCTGGTTGCCACCGGTCATCACGTCCAGCTCGGTGATCTGCACATCCACACCGAGATCAGCGAAACGCTGCAGATTCGCCTGGTAGTCACCGGCCAGCGAGGTCCCCAGGTGCGACTGGAACCCCACACAGTCGATCGGCACACCACGGGACTTGAAGTCCCGCACCATGTTGTAAATACCCGTCGACTTCGCGTTGATCCCGTCGGTGTTGTAGTCGTTGTAACACAACTTCGCACCCGGATCCGCCGCCCGCGCCGCCCTGAACGCCGCCTCGATCCAGTCATTACCGGTGCGCTGCAGATTCGAGTCACGCCGCCCACCAGAACCACCATCGGCGAACGCCTCGTTCACCACATCCCAGGCATAAATCTTGCCCCGGAAATGCGTCGCGACCTGGGTGACGTGGTTGATCGCCGCGTTACGCAACGCGCTACCCGACATGCCCTGCGCCCAGCCCGGCTGCTGCTGGTGCCACAGCAACGCGTGACCCCGCACGCTCATCCCGTTGGCCTGCGCGTGACTGACCAGACGATCACCACCGCTGTAACTGAACCGACCCTGCTGCGGCTCGGTGGCATCCCACTTCATCTCGTTCTCAGCCACGACACTGTTGAACTCGCGGTTCAAAATCGTCGTGTAAACGCTGGTCGACAGCTTGCCCGTCGCGACAGCGGCCCCGAAGTAGCGGCCCTTCTCGGCGGCGGCCGCCTTCAAGGTCGTGCCGGCACCGGAGGCGGGAGTCAGCGCGACCGTCATGCCAGTGGTGAGGGCGACGGCGATGGTCGCCGCGGCCAGCATCGTTCTCATGGGTTTCATGGCGTTCCTTCTCAGTGGTTGCATCGGTGGTGGTGATGTGCCACTTCCATCGGGACGACTGATCGGGGCGGTCATCCTGGCCGCCCGACATCAGGACGCACAATCCGTGACGGCTGTCACCGGCATCCGCCGGCTCCCGAGGTGACGTCCGCATGCCCTTGCGGACGTCGTGATCGGAGGTACGCCCTGCGCGGCTCGCCCGGTGAGCCACGACAGCGATCGTCCTCTATATCGAGAGTGAGCGATAACATGCCGTTCGTCAAGACGTAACGGGTCGTTCACGCCGATCTCCCGGAACGCCCCGTTACACCCGGTACCAAACGCCCAGAGCAACAGTGCTCAACTGCTGCCCGGGCAGCGGACAAGCCACGCCAACGCGCCACCGGGGTCGTACCGGACGGCAACCCTGTTATCGCTCACAGTCGTCGGCCAACAGCGACCGCCTCGCGATTCACGCCCGCCCGGTAGCCGAGCTACTCGGAGACGGCAGCGCCTGGTCATCGTCGGCGCGTATTCCGGCGACCAGGTCGGCGGTGGTGTGGGCCTCGATGCCGGGCTGCGCGGCGTCGGCGAACCGCTCGACGACCGCCCGGACGTGTCGCTCCGCGGGTGCGGCGAGGCCGTCGTAGACGGCCGCGAACAACTCCCGCGCCGGCCGCCTGAGCCATTCCCCCGGCAGGAGTTCCACCGGCAGCTGCGGATCGAGGACGGGAAACCGCCGGAAGGTGTCCATGACCTCGGTACGGGCCCGCACCGCGGCGGCACCGTCGACCTCCCCGGACACCACCCCGGGCAGCAGTGGCGTCCAACGCCGGAGGAACGCGTCGTAGCTCCGGCTGATCGCCTCGATGTCCCAGGCCTCGATCGGCGCGCGGTGAATGGTCGAGGCGAGCGCGGTCTGCCGCCCGCGAAACACCGTCACGGCGCCGAGGGTGAGCCGGTCGAGCTGGGCCCGAGCCGCGGGAGTCAGCTCCTGCGGCGAGATCCACAATCCGTCGTACAACGGCGCGTAACCGAGCCACCGCAGTTGCGCCCGCAGTGCCCGACGCTGCGTACTGCGGTCCTGCGGCAGCGAAAAGGCGATGATCGTCCAGCACCCGTCCCACCGCGCCGTCGACGTGGTGGAGGCGAGGATCCAGTGCCCGCCGGCGGAGAGGTTGGCGGCGGCGGCACGACTGAGCCGGTAGGAGCTGCGCCGCCCCAGTCGGCTGCCCTCCAACACGCCACGGCGGGCCAACCGGCTGATCGCGGTCCGCGCTCCAGCCGTCGTCACGCCGGTCTCCCCGAGCAGGGCGACGATGGCGGCGGACGGGAGGGCGACACGGGTCCGCAGTGTGTAGTCCGCCAACAGGGTCACCGCGACACCCTGAGGCGAGTTGCCGACCTGCCTGCGGGGCAGCCGGAGTGGATGGTCTCCGTCGTCCGGATAGATCTCGTCGATGTCGAAGAGGCTTGCCACAGGCGCTCCGTGCTCCTCGGGGACGGTACGACGACTGTAGACGGAGCGCCGTCGCTACAAATAGAGAGTGCTCGATTGACACTTGTTGGCCCGGAGGGAACACTAATTGCCACGCGACGCCATCCGAAGCCGGGCTGGGCGAACCACAGGTAGCGGGCAACGTGCGATCACCGCGGGAGTCGGGCACCCCCCGCGACCGGTCGCACGGCCGATCCAGCCTGCACAGGCAATCGAAGGAGTCGTCCGTTGAAACTCAGAAGGAAACTGCTACTCACCCTGGCCGCGTCACTGGTGGCCGCCGGCCTGGTCGCCCCCACGGTCGGGCCCGCGTACGCGGCGTCACTGACCGAGGTGACCAGCTTCGGTGACAACCCGGGCCGGATGCGCATGCACGTCTACGTGCCGGACAACCGCCCGGCCCGGCCGGCGGTCGTGGTGGCCATGCACGGCTGCGGCGGGTCGGGCCCCGGCTTCTACTCCGGCAGCGAGTTCGCCAGCCTCGCCGACCGGTACGGGTACATCGTGATCTACCCGTCCGCGACTCAGCAGGCCGGGTTCGGCAACTGCTTCGACACCTGGTCGGACGCCGCCAAGCGACGTGGCGGCGGCAGCGACCCGGTGTCGATCATCTCCATGATCCGGTACGTGCAGCAGCAGTACGCGGCCGACGGGGACCGGGTCTACGCCACCGGCAGTTCGTCCGGCGGCATGATGACGAACCACATGCTGGCGCTCTACCCCGACGTGTTCAAGGCCGGCGCCGCGTTCATGGGCGTGCCGTTCAACTGCTTCGCCAACGCGGCGGACTACCCGCCCGGCAGCAGCCAGTGCACCGGCGGAAACATGAACCGGACCCCGCAGCAGTGGGGCGACGCGGTCCGCCAGGCGTACCCCGGCTACTCCGGGCCCCGCCCGCGCGTGCAGCTGTGGCACGGCACCAACGACACGCTCGTGCCGTACTCGTTGCTGCAGGAGGCGATCGAGCAGTGGACCAACGTGTTCGGGCTGAGCCAGACACCCACCTCCACCGACACGCCCCAGGCCAACTGGAACCGGCGTCGGTACGCCGACAGCAGCGGCACCGTCCAGGTCGAGGCGTACAGCATCCAGGGGGCCGGGCACAGCCTGCCCTCCGGTGGTATGGCCGCGTCCGCCATCACGTTCTTCGGACTGACCAACCCCACGACGCCGCCCCCGACGTCCGGCGCCTGCCGGGTGGCCGTCGACCTCAACGCCTGGAACACCGGGCTGACCGAGAACATCACCATCACGAACACCGGCACCAGCGCAGTCAACGGCTGGTCACTGGTCTTCACCCTGCCGGGCGGGCAGACCATCACCTCGGGCTGGAACGCCACCTACTCGCCCAACTCGGGGCAGGTGACGGCCCGGAACGTCGCCTACAACGGCGGCATCCCCGCCAACGGCTCGGTGACCATCGGCTTCCAGGCCACCCACACCGGTAACAACGCCCGACCGTCCTCGTTCACCCTCAACGGCGCGTCCTGCACTGTCGCCTGAGACCGGGTCGACGTCCACGAACGTGCGCCGGACACCACGAGGTGGTGTCCGGCGCACGACTCGGTCGGGCGTCGCCAGGATCAGCGGTAACCGGCGGTCACCACGCTGGCCTGTACGGCGTTCTCGGTCGCGTCGGACGGATAGCCCGCGACCATCGCCCCCTCGTAGAAGGTGCCGGCGCTCAGGTTGGCGCCACCGTCGGGCTTGCAGCAGTCACCGCCACTGCCCAGGATGATCGCGCCCTGCTTCTTCATCGGGCTGTATCCGGGCGGGAGCGAGCCGTCGTACAGCGTGTAGAGGCTGCCGGACTGGGCGTCGCTACCCTTGATGGCGAAGCGGGTCGTGCCGTTGTTCTTGAGCGTCGCGGTGACGAACTTGCTGCTGAACGCGCGTTGGTTCGGGTTCCACGAGCTGCTGCCGCCCGGGAAGAGACCCCACTCGAGGTCGGCCTGCACCCACGGCCCGCTGCCGGAGCAGCCGCCGAACCAGCACTGCTTGCTGAAGTTGATGGCGTCCATCGCCCCGGCGGCGTCGGCCTTCCGGGTCGTCTCGCTGTTGCCGTAGTCGAAGCAGCAGCCGCTGTTGACGTGGGTCCCGCTGGTCACCATGTACATGCCCTCGGGGGCCGCGCCGGTCGGCACGCCGGTGAGGTGCCCGTCGCGCCAGTAGCTGTTACCGGGATTGATGTAGAGCGAGTACGCCTTCGCGCCGCCCACGGTCAGCGACTCCGAGGTCGCGATCGCCGGCTTGCTCTGGGGCGAGCCCGGTACGACGCTCGACCCCTGGTACCAGAGGTCGTTCCCGCGCCCGGACTGGTCGAAGACGACAGTGATCACGCAGGTCGTGCCGGAGCAGAACGAGTCCTGCGTCGCCGCGTTGGCGGTGCCGCCGGTGCCGGTGAGCCCGATGTTGCGCGTGGTGTTGTCCGACGAGCGTCGGACCTGGTAGAGGTTGCCGGCGTACGCCTCGTAGAGCGCCCGGGTGGTGCTGTGCGCCGCGATGCACGGGGTGCCGCCGGAGGCGTAGATGTCGCACGGGCGCGCGCCGGTCGGCGGGTTGGTCGGCGGCGGGGTGGTGTTCGGCGAGGCCCACTGCTGGTTGGTGCCACCGTTGCAGGCCCAGAGGATGATTTTGGTGCCGTTCGCGGTGGCGGCGCCGTTGGCGTCGAGGCAGAGCCCGGACTGCGCGCCGGTGATGGTGCCGTTGCTGTTGACGTTCCACTGTTGGTTGTTCTGCCCGTTGCAGTCCCAGATGATCACCTGGGTGCCGTTGGTGGTGCCTCGGCCGGAGGCGTCCAGGCATTTGTTGCCGTACGCCTGGATCTGCATGGTCGACGTCCACGTCCAGGTCTGGCCGGCGCTGCCGTTGCAGTCCCAGAGTTGCGTCTGGGTGCCGTTGGTGGTGCTGGAGTTGGGCACTTCGAGGCAGCGGCCGGACTGCGTACCGACGATCGGGGTGCTCTGCCCCGGTTGGATGGCGGCCGCCAGCGCGACGGCGGCCGCCTCGGCGGTCGGCGACGGCGCACCGGGGGTGGCGCCGATGCCGACGAGAACGCCGACCAGAGCGCCCGCCAGGGCGGTCAGGCGTCGGGCGCGATGACGTCTCGGGATGAGTTCACGGGCCTTTCCTGGCC
>NZ_QGSZ01000210.1 GCF_003857055.1 Micromonospora inaquosa
CCACAGGCCCGAGCAACAAGGAGCAAGCCGGAACAAGCCGGCGGGCCCACCACGCCCACCACCCCAGCCATCAACACACATCAACGAATGATGATCGACATCGCCAGCCAAAGATCACGTCGGTGGATTCAGGCTAAGGGACGTCTCGTAACCCCGCTGTCTGTCCGTTGAGGATGATCGGTCAGGATGCCTGGGTGCAGGTGATCACCGCAGCCCACCCTGAGTGGATCTTTCCGTTCACCGGGCTGCAGCCCGCCCAGTTCCGCAAGCTGGTCCGTCTGGTAGCCGAGCGTGGCGGTGATGCGATCGCTGATGGCCGGCCGGGCCGGCAGTGGGCCTTGGACCTGCCGGATCGGGTGTTGCTGGTGGCGGCGTACTGGCGCACGAACCTGACGATGCGCCAGATCGGGCCGCTGTTCGGGGTGTCGCACTCGGCTGCGCACCGGGTCATTGACGCCCTCGGCCCGCTGCTCGCTCTGGCGCCGGTGCGCCGGCGCCCGGTCGAGCAGATCGCCGTCGTCGACGGCACTCTGATCCCTACCCGCGATCACCGCCTGGCCGCCCGGAGCAAAAACTACCGGTACTCGACGAACCTGCAGGTTGCCATCGACGCCTCCACCCGCCTGGTCGTCGCCGTCGGTGACCCGCAGCCGGGCAACCGCAACGACACGATCGTCTACCGCAGCTCAGGGATCGAGGAGAAGCTGGACGGGCGGCCCGTGATGGCCGACGGCGGCTACCGCGGCAACCCTGAGGTGATCATCCCGTACCGCAAGCCCGCCGACGGCAGTGATCTGCCGGACTGGAAGCAAGCCCTGAACGTCGAACACCGGACCGTTCGAGCAGGGGTCGAACATGCCCTGGCCAGGATGAAGTGCTTCAAGATCCTGCGCGACTACCGCCGCGCCGCCCACACATTGGCCGACGCCGCCTCCGGCATCGCCAACCTCCACAACATCATCCTCGCCGGCTGACCGCCGGACCCGTGCCGGGCAACGCCTTCACCCAGTTACGAGACGTCCCTTAGGTGGATGGTCAGATCGGTGGTCGTGCGGATCCGTAGCCGGCCGTTGCGGGTGTCGCGCCGACGCAGCAGGCCGGCGGTCCAATCATGGCGGCCGTTACATTGTCGATCAGCGGGCTCGGCCTACGCCGACTACTTCGCTGAAGCGATCAACGCGCCGGCAGAACGCCTCGCATTCACCAGCCGAGCAGCGTCCGAGTCGGCGGCCTGCAGCCGCGAAGTTTTCGAAGGACCGTACGGGTGCCGAACGGCCCTACGGCGCTAGTTTGATCCGGCTGATCATGTGAATGCGTCCGGATCGACGTGGGCCGGGCGGGACTGTGAGGAGGCGTCTGTCCGTCGCGGTCGCCGAGGCAGTAACCCTTGCGATCATCGTCTCGGTGATGTGTCGGGTGAAATTTCGTCTGCCCGGGTGGCCATTGGCCTGGATCGTCGGAGGTCTCTTCGGTTTGCAGGGTGCGATCTTGGGGACGCTCATGGGTGGGTCGGCCAACCCTGCCCGGCAGTTGGGACCTGCCCTTCTCTCCGGCGAGGTCCACCTGCTCGCGGTTTACTTGATCGCTCCAATAACTGGCGGGCTCCTCGCCGGGTGGATTGCGGGTCATTTCGAGTACAGGCACCGCCCCCGCGACGTGTACCGCTTCCAGGCGTCACTGGATCATGGCAGCGGAAATACGGATCTGATGGCCGACGAGCGTGGTCATGACCCAAATGCCACTCAGCCTGTGAAGCTCTTGCGGCCCGCGCACGAGTTGGCCAGTAGGGCTTGACCTGTACCGTCCGGGCATCGAGGTCGATGCACCGCAACACCGGACGAGCCCTTTCTATGGAAGGTCTCGTGAGCGGGTTGCGACGTCTGCGTCGGAGCAGAATCCTGTTCTCCGTTGTTTGAGGCACATCAGGCCGAGCAGCGATCCGTCTGCGGCGACTACGGCCATGCGTCGGATTCCCCGACTGATCATCAGGCCGTGCACGACAGCGGTCGGAGTGTCCGGTGACACCGTACGGTCCATGAGCGTCGACCAGGTCAGTGCGGGACCGAAGGTTCCCCGTGGCGGGAGGTCGGTTCGCGTCAAGGTCCCGGCAAGCCTCCTGCCCTCGGTCAACAGCACCAGGTGCACATGGTCGTTATCCAAGGCTGCCCGCGCTTGCCTGATCGAGGCATCGGCAGGAAGTGTCTTCGGATGCCGGAGCATGACGTCACGGACCGTCGTCTCGGTCTCGGTGGTGATCTCGTGAAAGTCAACGCCGTGTTCGCCGGCATCTGGCAGGCGCGTCTGGGGATTCATTGGGAGATGCGGTCCCAGCCGCGCCGCGGTTGGTGGCTGCCCAGTTGTTCGTCGCGGGTGCGGTAGACAATGTAGGGGCGGGTCAGGTAGCCGACGGGTGCGCTGAACACGTGTACGAGTCGGGTGAACGGCCACAGTGCGAAGAGGCCGAAGGCGGCCAGTGCGTGCAGCTGGAAGCCGAGCGGTGCGCTCGCCATCAAGCTGGCGTCCGGCTGGAAGGCCAGGAACGAGCGGTACCAGACCGAGACGCCCTCACGGTAGTTGTACTCACCACCGATGGTCATGATCGAGCCGGCGATCGTGTTCCACATACCGAGCACGATCACGACGGCGAGGAACGCATACATCACTTTGTCCATACGGGTGGTCGCGGAGAAGACGGGACCGACCGTGCGGCGGCGGTAGATCAGGATCACCATGCCGGCCAGCGCGGCGGCGCCGGCGAGCAGACCGCCCGTGACGGCCACCACGTGGTAGCTGTGTTCGCTGATCCTGACGGCGTCCGTCCACGACTGCGGTACGAGGAGCCCGATGATGTGGCCGCCGACGACTCCGAGCATCCCGAAGTGGAACAGCGGGCTCCCGATGCGCAGCAGCCGGTTCTCGTAGAGCTGGCTCGATCGGGTGGTCCACCCGAACTTGTCGTAGTGGTAGCGCCACAGGTGCCCGACGACGAAGGTCGTCAGGCAGATGTAGGGCACCACGACGAAGAGGAACTCGTTCATCGGCGTGCTCCTGGGAAGGACGGCATGGACAAGAGGATCGGTTTCGGTGCGGCGCCGGCGCTGAACTGCGGGGCGGCGAACGGCGCCAGCCCCACTTCCTCCTCCGGGGGGCCTTCGGCGGCGAGACGGCGTACGGCGTCCCGCTCGTCGCCGCGCAGGGCAGGCAGGGTCGCGGTGACCGCGTCAATGAGGGCCGCCCAAGGGGAGGACAGGTCGGCGAGCGACAGGCGCAGCAGCTCGAGCCCCGCTCGGTGATCGAGGATCAGGCCCCGACCCAGATGCTGGTCCACTGTTGCCGCGAACTCGAGCACCACGCAGAGGTGATCGGGTAGCTCCGAGTCGGCGAGCTCGTAGCCGGCGCTGAGGTAGGTCTGTTTGAACCGCAGCAGCGCCATTCCTCGCTTGCGGGTGTCGCCGTGGGCGAAGTAGGTCAGGAACAGGTTGCACCGGCGACGGTTGTCGAACGTCTCGACGTAATCGGCTTGCAGCTGGGGCAGGGGCGTCCGCTCCAGGTGGTCGGCGAATCCGCGGATCGAGTCCCCGATGGCCACCGGCAAGTGCTGAGAGGCACCCCGGATCACGTCCAGGCGCGCCAGCATCTCGGAGTCGGGGTAGTCGAGCAGCAGTGACACCGACTGCCAGACGATTGTCAGCTCGTGCGGGGCGAGGCCGGCGTTCGGTCGACGGCTCATGAGTCTTTCTTTCTCGGCGGGAAGAGTCCGGCCGGTGAGCCCTTGCCGTCCCAGTTCAGCAGGTTGACGCGCGCGCCCTTGTCGGCGGGCGAAGCGAGCGTGTCGGCTGTCTGACGGTCCTGGAGCATCTGGAAGTTCTCGACGGCGATCGGTGTCGGCACGCCGGAGCCCTCGCCGAAGAGGTCCTGCTGCCCGCCGCCGTACGCGGAGACCGAGCACTCGGTCGCCAGTTCTTCCAGGGAGTGCGCCTGCTCGGCGTGCGCCGGCGGGATGACGTAGCGCTCGTCGTACTTGGCGATCGCGAGGAGCCGGTACATGTCGTACATTTGCTCTTCGCTCATGCCGACCGCGGCCGGGATGGTGCCGTCCGGGTCGCGGCCCATGTTGATGTCACGCATGTAGCAGCGCATCGCGGCCAGCTTCTTGAGGACGGCGTCGACCGGTCCGACATCGCCCGCGGTGAAGAGTTCGGCGAGGTATTCGATGGGAATGCGCAGGGCGTCGATGGCCGCGAACAGGTTGCCCTTATCCTCGGCGTCCTCGCCGGTCTCTTGTACGACGTCGACCACGGGTGACAGCGGTGGGATGTACCAGACCATCGGCATCGTGCGGTATTCCGGGTGCAGCGGCAGCGCCACCTTATAGGTGTTGATCAGGGCGTAGATCGGGGAGCGCTGCGCGGCCTCGATCCAGTCGCGGGCGATTCCCGCCTTCTCCGCCTCCCGCATGACATCAGGGTCGAACGGGTCCAGGAAGACCTCACGCTGCGCCTCGTAGAGTCCGTGGTCGTCCTCGGTCGACGCCGCCTCGAGGACCTTGTCGGCGTCGTAGAGCATCAGGCCGATGTAGCGCAGCCGTCCGACGCACGTCTCGGAGCAGACGGTCGGCAGGCCGACCTCGATCCGCGGGAAGCAGAACGTGCACTTCTCCGCCTTGCCGGTTTTGTGGTTGAAGTAAACCTTCTTGTACGGGCAGCCTGACACGCACATCCGCCAGCCTCGGCACTTGTCCTGGTCGACCAGGACGATGCCGTCCTCCGCTCGCTTGTAGATCGCGCCGCTGGGGCACGACGCCGCGCACGACGGGTTCAGGCAGTGCTCGCAGATCCGCGGCAGGTAGAACATGAATGTCTGCTCGAACTCGAACTTCACCTTGTCGCTGATCTTTTGCAGCATCGGGTCACGGTGTGCGGTCGCGGTGGACCCGCCGAGGTCGTCGTCCCAGTTGGCCGACCACTCGATCTTCATGTCGTTGCCGGAGATCAGCGACTTCGGGCGAGCGACCGGGGTGTGCTCCTGAGCGGGGGCGTCGGTGAGTGTGGAGTAGTCGTAGGTCCAGGGTTCGTAGTACTCCCCGATCGAGGGGAGCTTGGGGTTGGAGAAGATGGTGAGGAGCTTCTTGAACCGCCCGCCGCCCTTGAGCACCAGTCTGCCGCGCTTGTTGCGCTCCCAGCCGCCCTTCCACTTCTCCTGATCCTCATACGTCCGGGGGTAGCCGAGGCCGGGGCGGGTCTCCACGTTGTTGAACCAGATGTACTCGGTGCCGGTGCGGTTGGTCCACGCCTGTTTGCAGGTCACCGAGCAGGTGTGGCAACCGATGCACTTGTCGAGGTTCATCACCATCGCCATCTGGGCCATGACGCGCATGTCAGTACTCCACGTTCTGTGAGCGCTTGCGGATGACCGTGACCTCGTCGCGTTGGTTGCCGGTCGGCCCGAGATAGTTGAACGCAAACGTGAGCTGGGCGTAGCCGCCGATGATGTGGGACGGCTTCACCAGGATCCGGGTCAGGGAGTTGTGGATGCCGCCCCGTTTGCCGGAGGTCTCGGCGATCGGCACGTCGATCAGCCGGTCCTGTGCGTGGTACATGTACACCGTGCCCTCGGGCATCCGGTGCGACACGATCGCCCGGGCGACCACCACCCCGTTGCGGTTGACCGCTTCGATCCAGTCGTTGTCCTGGATGCCGACCTTGGCCGCGTCCCGGTCGCTGATCCAGATGTTCTGGCCTCCGCGCGAGAGTGACAGCATGAACAGGTTGTCCTGATACTCCGAGTGGATGGACCACTTGTTGTGCGGGGTCAGATACCGCACCGTGAGCCCTTCGACCTCGCCGGCTCCCGTCCCGTCGGAGACGTTCCCCAGCGACGGTTCCGCGAACAATGCCGCCATGTTGAGCGGTGGGCGGTAGACGGGCAGGCCCTCGCCGAGCTCGGTCATCCAGTCGTGATCCAGGTAGAAATGCATCCGGCCGGTCAAGGTGTGCCAGGGCTTCCTGCGTTCCACGTTGATGGTGAACGGCGAGTACCGTCGCCCGCCCGTCTCGGAGCCCGACCACTCCGGTGAGGTGATCACCGGCACCGGTGGCCCCTGGGTGTCGGCAAAGGTGATCTGCTTGCCTTCGTGCTCCTCGGCGAGGTCGGCCAGCCGGACACCGGTGCGCTTCTCGAGCGTTTTGAACCCCTGAGTAGCCAGATGCCCGTTGGTGGTCCCGGACATGGCCAGGATTGCCTCGCAGACGTTGACGTCCTTCTTCAGCGACGGCCGGCCGTCGGCCACGCCGCCGCGAACGGCGCCGTTCTTGCGTCGCAGGTAATCGACCTCCTTGCCTAGCTCGAATGTGACGCCCTTGGTGGTCGCACCGAGGGTGTCGACCAGAGGGCCGAGCGCGTTCATCTTCTCGGCGATCGCGCCGTAGTCACGTTCGACCTCGACGAGCTTGGGCATGGTGACGCCGGGGATCGGTTCGCACTCGCCCATTTTCCAGTCACGCACGACGCCGTGCGGGTTTGCCATCGCGTCCGCCGTGTCGTGGGTGAGTGGGACTGCGACGACGTCCTTGCGCACGCCGAGGTGGGTCGCGGCGAGCTCGCTGAACTTCGCTGCGATGCTCTGCCAGGCGTCCCAGTCGGTCCGCGTCTGCCACGGGGGCGCGATCGCCGGGTTGAAGGAGTGCACGAAGGGGTGCATGTCGGTGGTGTTGAGGTCGTGCTTCTCGTACCAGGTTGCCGCCGGGAGAACGACGTCGGAAAAGATCGTGGTGCTGGTCTGCCGGAAGTCGATCGTCAGAAGCAGGTCGAGCTTGCCCTCGGGAGCCTGGTCACGCCAGGTCACCTCGGCCGGGCGGCGGTCCTCCGGCGTCTCGGTCGCGCGAACCGACGAGTCGGTGCCGAGCAGGTGCTTGAGGAAGTACTCGTTGCCCTTTCCCGACGAGCCGAGCAGGTTGGCCCGCCAGATCGACAGGATGCGCGGATAGTTCTGTGGTGCGTCCGGGTCCTCACCGGCGAAGTCGAGCTCGCCGGACTTGAGCTGCTCCACGACGTACGCGCCGACCGGTTGACCGGCGGCGGCCGCATCGTCGGCGAGGTCGAGCGGGTTGCGGTCGAACGTGGGGTATGACGGCATCCAGCCCATCCGCGCGCTCTGGGCGATCACATCGGCCGTGGACTTGCCGGCCAGCTGGCCTTTGCCGGTGGTGGCGGCAAGGGTGTCGGCGCCGAACTGGTCGTACCGGAACTGGTTGGTGTGCAGGTACCAGAAAGCCGTCTGGATCATGTTGCGGGGCGGGCGGCTCCAGTCGAGGGCATTGGCAATCTGTGTGTAGCCCGTGATCGGGCGGACCTTCTCCTGCCCGACGTAGTGCGCCCAGCCGCCGCCGTTGACGCCCTGACATCCGGTGAGGTTGGTCAGAGTCAGAAACGCGCGGTAGATCGTGTCGGAGTGGAACCAGTGGTTCGTGCCGGCCCCCATGACGATCATCGATCGGCCCCGTGACTCCTCGGCGTTCGCGGCGAACTCCCGTCCGACCCGGGCAGCGGTAGCGGCCGGGACACCGGTGATCGCCTCCTGCCAGGCGGGGGTGTACGGCGCGTCCGCGTCGTCGTAGCCGCGGGCCCATTGCCCCGGCAGTCCGTCACGGCCGACGCCGTACTGGGCGAGCAGCAGGTCAAAGACCGTCGTGACGAGGTGCCCGTCGACCCGGCGGACCGGGACGCCGCGGGGCAGGTCGGCGGCCGCTCCGTCCGCGGTGTCGAAGCGGGGCATCCGCACCAGGACGGTCTCCTCGGCTCCTTCAAGCAGGGAGAGCAGCGGGTCGACGTCACCGAGTTCGAGATTCCACCGGCCGACACCGGCGTCACCGAACCGGTGACCGAGCGAACCGTTCGGGACGACCGGCTCACCGGTGCGCGCGTCGATGAGAACGGTCTTGAAGGCGGCGTTCTCCTGCGCCGCGCCGGTCAAGGACAGATCGGCGGCCGTCAAGAACTTGCCCGCGGTGAACGCGCCATCACCAGCGTCCTCGAGCTTCACCAGGTACGGCAGGTCGGTGTAGGTCTTCACGTACTCGGTGAAATATGGCGTCTGCCGGTCGACGAAGAACTCCTTGAGCACGACATGGCCCATCGCCATGGCCAACGCGCCGTCGGTCCCCGGTTTGGCGTGCAGCCACTCGTCGGCGAACTTCACATTGTCGGCGTAGTCGGGAGCGACCGCGATCACCTTCTGGCCGCGGTAGCGGGCCTCGGTCATCCAGTGCGCGTCGGGGGTGCGGGTGACCGGCAGGTTGGAGCCCCACATGATCAAGTAGCCGGCGTTCCACCAATCACCCGACTCGGGAACGTCGGTCTGGTCGCCGAAGACCTGCGGCGAGGCGACGGGGAGGTCGGCGTACCAGTCGTAGAAGCTCAGCATCGAGCCACCGACCAAGTTCATGAAGCGGGCCCCCGACGCGTGGGAGACCATCGACATCGCCGGGATGGGCGAGAAGCCGGCCACCCGGTCGGGCCCGTACTTCTTGATCGTGTGCACGTGCGCGGCGGCGACGATCTCGCAGGCCTCGTCCCAGGTGGCACGCACGAGGCCGCCTTTGCCGCGGGCGGCCTTGTAGGCCTTCGCCCGCCGCGGATTCTCGACGATGTGCTCCCATGCGCGCACCGGATCACCGTCGTGCTGCTTCTTGGCCTCGCGGAACATCTGGAGCAGGACGCCGCGGACATAGGGGTAGCGGACCCGGGTCGGCGAGTAGGTGTACCAGGAGAACGCCGCCCCGCGTGGGCAGCCGCGGGGCTCGTACTCCGGGGAGTCCGGACCGACCGACGGGTAGTCGGTCTGCTGGGTCTCCCAGGTGATGATGCCGTCCTTGACGTAGACCTTCCACGAGCAGGACCCGGTGCAGTTCACCCCGTGCGTCGAGCGGACCACCTTGTCGTGGCTCCACCGGTCCCGGTAGAAGTCGTCGGCCTGCCGGCCCCCTCGCTTCGTGAGGGTCCGCAGGTCCTCGGACACCGTTCCCTTGGTGAAGTAGCGACGGGTGCGTACCAGGGCCTCGCCCAGCGGGCCGTCCAAACCCGGCTGATCAGGGTGCCCCGGCCTGCCGGTGTTGTGGCGGGGGTGCTGATCGGGCGTCATGAGATGAACATCCTCCTCGTCGCGCCGATGCGCGGTTCGGTGTACGACGGTCATGGTCAGTAGCAGGATCGAGGCCGTGATCGCCGACGGCAGCCACAGCCCGTTGACATATGCCTCACCGGCGAGCAGGTATACGAGGAGATCGCCGGGCCGCGGGGCGTCCGCCGATCTGATAAAGGGCGCGGTGTTCGGCCGAGACCTCGACCCGAGTGAAAAATCGGCGGTGGTTGACCAGCGTGTCGGTCACCGAGTCCTCCAGAGCTGCACGATGTCGCGGGGTCTGCTGCAGGCTGGTTTGGCTGCCCACGATCGGGTCTCCCCTGGAGGCCGGTCGAGCTGTCGTAGATCGCTTCCGCGTGATGGTCTGCACACTAGCCCCTGGACGGGCACGAACGTGGCCATCGTGTGACGGCTTCCGGCCCAGCGGCCGAGACGAGCCTGAGGACACCGATGGAGGCATGGCCGGTTGGTTAGCGTCCGGGAGCGGGCAGCAAAGTGCCGACCTTGGCTCGGATGGTGTCGATGGCGTCCCAGTCGTCCGGGTCCAGGTTGGCGAGCGCGGCCGGGAAGACGCCGTTCTGCTCTTTGAGGATGTGCTCCCGGAGCAGTTCCAGGGTGGCGACGAGCCGCCCGGGCCAGGTCGGGTCGATGGGCGTGCCGTGCACGGCTTCGCCGAGGACAGCTTCGATGTGCCGGTGTTCGGCACGCAAGGCCGTAACATGGTCGGGGAAATCGGCAGCCAGTGCCGGGAACAAGCCCTGCTCCTCGACCTGCGTGTGCGGCTCGAGGACGGCCGTGATCCGGCAGGCCAGCTCCGCCATGCGCGCGGTGTCGGTCGCCGCACGGGCGGCACGGACCTCGCCGATGAGGTTGACGACCACGTCATGTTCGCGGGTCAAATCGTCGATGGCGGTCACAGCCTGGCAGCCGCAGTACTCACACATGAGCGGTGCTCCCCTTGACCGTGGTGCCCCGGGCGGCCGGGTCGGTCACCGGTTGGCCGATGCTCTTGGCGACAGCGGTCAGGGTCAACCCCAGGGCGGCGAGCGCGACGACCGCGAGCGCGCCCAGGCCGAGCGCGTACGAGCGGTACTGGCCGTACAGGGCACCCATGATCAGCGGGGGGACGAACCCGCCGAGGCCGCCGGCAGCGCCGACGATACCGGTGACCGAGCCGACCTTGTTCTGCGGTGCGAGGAGGGCGACCAGCGCGAACGTCGCGCCGCTGCCGGCGCCGAGGGCGGCGGCCATGGACAGGAACGCGATCGTGCCCAGTGGCGCGAGGCCGGGAGTGAACGCCTGGACGGCGGCGCCGACGACCACGACGCCGAGCGACGTGGCCAGCACCCGGGTGGGCCCGAGCCGGTCGGACAGCCAGCCGCCGATCGGGCGCATCACCACGGCCAGCAGCACGAACCCGGCCATCCGGTTGGCGGCGTCGGCCTGAGTGAGCCCGTACGCGGTCTTCAGGTAGGCCGGCAGGTAGACCGAGAACGCGACGTAGCCACCGAACAGGACCGCGTACAAGGCGGAAGCCTGCCAGGTGATCCGCAACCGCGCAGTGTCGGCCAGCCGCCGCGACAGCGGCTCTGCCGGGACGACCCGGCCGGGGGCGTCGCGCAGCACCAGTGCGGCCAGCAGGGCGTACGCGGCCAGGACGATCGCGGTGACGATGAACGGGGTGGCGACGCCGTGCGCGGTGACCAGTTTGACCGTGGTCAGGGCGCTGATCGCGGTGCCGCCCATGCCGGCACCGAACACTCCGATCGCCAAGCCCCGGCGCTCGGGCGGGAACCAGGCGTTGACGAACGGCACGCCGACGGCGAACGCTGTGCCGCCGATGCCGAGGAAGAACCCGCCGACCAGCAGTCCGGCCAGCGTGGTGTGTCCGGCTAGGCCGAGGTAGAGCACCGGGACGATGGTGGTCAGCGAGACCAGGGGGAACATGACCCGTCCGCCGAAGCGGTCGGTCAGGGCCCCGACCGGTATCCGGCCCACCGATCCGACGACGACCGGGACAGCGACGAGCAGGGCCTGCTGGAACGAGCTGAGCTGCAGGATGTCCTTGAACTTCGGGGCCAGCGGGCTGAGCAGCGCCCAGGCCCAGAAGTTGATCGCGAACCCGAGGGCGGCCAGGCCCAGCATCACCGCCCGCTGCCGGCCGCTCCCGGTGGCTTGTGTCGCGCCGGGCGTACTGGAGCGGCGCTGGCCTGCACTCATCATCGTCTCCACATTTCGTTCGCGTCGCCGGTGTCGGTCGTCATCGGCTCGGACCGGAAGGATGCGAGGCCCTGAATCAGGGTCCCCGTCCTCACGTTCCGCCAGATAGAGCCATTGGTCCCAGCAGCACGGGCCGATCATCCGTCGAGGTCGTGCAATTCGGCTGTCAGGCGGCACCGCTGACCGTTCCAGGCGGAGCTGCCAAACCTCGGGCCCGGACCGCAGCCATGGGGAGCCTATCGGCGCGCCGAAGCAGTCACCGATTTCGGCGAGGACTGGACGAGGCCATGCGCGGCGACCAGTTGAACCGCCGCGTCGCCGGGCGCCAGTGCCGCTAACGACCTCGTGCACGGTTGCCGGGAGGGCCAGTCACCTCATCGGCGGTGAGGTGCGGCTGGTAGGGCCTTGAGCGGCTTGGTGGCGTTCTCGGTGCGGTCGGTGTGTTGGTGGTCGGATAGCAGGCCTGATCCTGCCGGCGGTGCCGGTGTACTGGCGTTGCACCCCGACCGAATGCACGCCCTTCTTCAGGTCGCCGGTCTCGTCGACGACCAGGACCTGTGGGTGCCAGAAAGTCGTCCGTTGCGGCTGAGCTGGGGTTTCGTGGGGCTGGTACCTGCCGGGATGATCGGTGAGTGGCACTACGACTGGTCTACTTGATGTGCTCGCAATTGATGCAGTGGGCGGTGCTGCTGGCCCGGGACTCGGCGGCCAAAGACGTCGAGCTTCTGCTGCTGCGTCATGAGGTGGCGGTGCTGCGGCGACAGGTCGCTCGGCCGCGGGTGGACTGGGCTGACCGGGCGATGCTGGCCGGTCTGGCACGGCTGCTGCCCCGCCGGCTGTGGGACGGGTTGTTCGTGCGGCCGGCCACGCTGCTGCGCTGGCATCGGGATCTGGTTCGCCGGCGGTGGACCTATCCGAGCCGGCGGGGCCGGCCATCGGTCACCGCTGAGATCCGCGGCCTGGTGTTGCGACTGGCCGGGGAGAATTCGACCTGGGGCTACCGCAGGATTCACGGCGAGCTGTGCCGGTTGGGCTTCCGGGTTGGCGCCAGCACGGTGTGGACCATCCTCAGGGGTGCTGGGGTTGATCCGGCGTCGAAGCGGTCGGCGGTGACCTGGCGGCAGTTCCTGCGGGCGCAGGCCGAAGGCGTCCTGGCGGTGGACTTCTTCACCGTGGACACGGTCTTGTTGCGGAGGTTGTATGTGCTGTTCGCCGTCGAGGTCGCCACCCGCCGAGTCCACGTGCTTGGGATCACCACGCACCCGGCGGGGGAGTGGGTGGCCCAGCAGGCGCGGAATCTTCTGATGGACCTCGGCGAGCGGGCTGGGCGGTTTCGGTTCCTGGTGCGGGATCGGGACACGAAGTTCACCACGGTGTTCGACGCTGTGTTCGTCGCCGCCGGTATCGAGGTGCTCAAGACGCCGGTGCGGGCTCCGAGGGCCAACGCGTACGCGGAGCGCTGGGTGGGCACGTGCGCCGCGAACTACTCGACCGGATGCTGATCTTCGGGCGTCGCCATCTGCAGTCGGTGATGCGTGAGTATGTCAACCATTACAACGTGCATCGCCCGCACCGCTCGTTGGGACAGGCGCCACCGCTCCGCCCGACGCAGTCACCAGTCGCCGTAGCCGGTGTGCGGGTGGTGCGGCGCGATCGTCTCGGTGGCCTGATCGGCGAGCACTCGCAGGCTGCGTAAGGTAACCGATTTTCTGGCACCCACACGTCTCGACCCGGTATCTGCGCCAGGAGTTCTCGTCCCACCTCAGCTGGTATCTGCGGGGGCGGTCACCTGTGGTCGCCGTCGTACTTCGCCGGCTCGTGAGGCGGCACTCGACGTGGTCAAGGAGTACATCGAGAGCCAGGAGCGTCCAGGTCCGTGACGGCGTTCCTCCCGGCCGTAAACGGCCGGGGTGCCCTCCCTATTCACGGCTGAACCTGCAAACGCAGCGGCTTGTCGGTCAGCACCTGTACGGCGTCGTCAACGCCGTACCGCTGCCGCTGACGTACGAGCTGGCGCGCCGAGGGAAGCGTCCGATTCTGGAGGAGGTCGTCATGCGGCGGGACATCTCGATGGCGGTCGGGGCGATCGCCCTACTGGTGGTGGTCGCGTTGGCCGGTCTTTGGCTGACGGCGCGGCTCTGAATCCCGCCACCAGCCAGGTTCGATGACGGCGGTGAGCGTTGAGGCATAGCCTGAACTCATTCTGTCGCCGCAGGCCGCAGCCGCCAGAACGTTGGCGCTGCACGGTCAGGGACCTTCGGCCCTGATCATGCGGTGGCTGTCGCGACCCTCGCGAGGGGTGACGCCCTGCGGCGGGAGTGCCGAAAGTCTCTACCGGGCGTCGTCCGCCGCGACCTAGCGTCGAAACAAGTGGCCAGCGGCATCGCACGACGCGTGCGGGCCGGACAGTAAGGGGGCGCGGACGTGTTCTGGCACCACAACGGCATGGGTGGTTTTGGCTACCTGTTGATGCTGCTCAACAGCCTTGCGTTCGTGGGGTTGTTGGCAGCTGGCGGATGGGTCGGGTGGCGTGCGCTGCGCGATCATGGCGAGCGCCGGGTGGGCGATCCGGCAGAGCGGCTGCTCGCCGAGCGTTTCGCGCGGGGCGAGATCAACGACGAGGAGTACCAGCGTCGGCTCGACACGCTGCGGCACGTGTGAGCGCTTCACCGACGAGCCGGTCGCGCGCCTGCCAAGCAAGGTCCTGCGGCAGGTGCGATGCGGCGCAGACCGGCGCGTTAAGGTAGCGCTGTCTCGGGAGTGAACTGACCAATCAGGGCTCAGCGGTCGCCGCCGCTGACGGTACGCCGCCGCTGGCGCCGGAGGTGAGGTCATCGTAGTTCGCGATTTCCGTTATGAGCTCGTCCACTATCACGCGGAGACCTGGATGGTCAGTTGCGGGTACGCCCCTTGTGTCTGGTGCGTCGCTCAGCAGGCCGCAGCGTGGGCGGCGTCGACGGGCGTTTCGCGGGGGCTTCGGTGCATCGACACGCAGCCGCGCGTGGATACGACCACGATCGGCGCGGGTTCACCGCCGCGCCGGTGTCGCGCCAGCCGGGTGGCGACCCCGGCGGCGACCGATCGCGGTCGCAGGCCGCCCGTGGCGTCTCCACCGAGTACCACCAGGTCGGCGAAGCCCGCCGCGTGGCACAGCGTGGTGACCGGGTCGGCGAACGCCATCTCCCGAGCGACCTGAGGAGGGTTGGCCGGCCCCGCGGTCGCCGCCGCGACGGCGTCGCGCTGCATCCGGTGCAGCCGCACGCGGTGGTGGACGAGTTCACCGTTGTCCCGGGCGCCGATCCGGTCCACGGCTGGCCACGCGGTAACAACCAGAAGTGTGGCGTGGCGACGTGCCGCTTCTCGCGCCGCCCACGTCAGCGCGTGGTGCGCCGATGCCGATCTGTCGAGCCCGATGACGATCCCGGTCGTGTGCCATCGCGTCCTTTCTTTGCCTGCGCGCCTCAAGCTTCGTCCGGTTGCGGTACGGCTGCAGAACCGGGGTCCCGACCGGGGGCAGGTCGGGACCCTTCTCGGAGTGCGGGTCAGACGGGATCGGCCCGCTCCGCCGTCGCTGGCGGGATCTCGCGGATGACCGCGACCGGGCAGTGGCTGTGGTGCAGCAGTTGCTGGCTGACCGAGCCGAGGAGCAGGCCGCGGAATCCGCCGCGCCCGCGGGATCCGACGACGACCAGTTGGGCGTATCGGCTGGCCTTGGCGAGGACGCGGCTTGGGTTGTCCGCGACGACCTCTGTGGTCACCTCGACGTCCGGATATTTCTCTTGCCAGCCGGCGAGCAGCTCGTCGAGCGCGGCCTTCTCCGCTGCGGTGATGTCTCGCTGATCGAGGTTGGGCGGGCTCCACCGCGGTGTCGGCGGGGTCCAGGCCCGGATGACGTGCAGGGGCACGCCGCGGTCGGCGGCCTGCTCGAGGGCGTACTGGAGCGCCAGCAGGGAGCCCGGGGATCCGTCCACGCCCGCGAGCAAGTGTGCGCCGGGCCGTTGCTCATCGCCGCGGACGACCACGACCGGGCAGTGGGCGTGCGCGGAGACCGCGAAGCTGGTGGAGCCGACGAGCAGGTCGGCGAAGCCGCCGTGTCCCCGGCTGCCGAGCACGACGAGGGACGCGTGCCGGGACTCCTCCTGCAGCACGACGGCGGGCGGCCCGTCGAGCAGCGTGCCGGTGACGATGAGGCCGGGGTGGGACCTGGCCGCTTCGGCGACCGCGTCGTCGATCATCGTTTGGGCGTCATGTCGCGCGGTGGTGTCGGGCCAGCTCGCTGGTCCGGGGGAGAGCGCCGCGGGGACGATCGGCCAGTCGAAGGCGTAGGTGAGCAGGAGGGGCGTGCCGGTGCGGGTGGCATGGGTGATGGCCCATTCCACGGTGGCTGCGGCGCTGGCGGAGCCGTCGTAGCCGACGACGATCGACCTGCTGGTCATGAGAGCCTCCCTGATGGTGGGCGCGCGACGGAGGCGTCGCGCGGGGGGTTACTGGGGTTGACGGAGCTGTCGCAAGGCGGGGTCGGGTTCCGCGCCGACAGGCTCGAGGCGCAGCTTTGCGTCGACGGCGAGGGCGCCGTCGGGTCCGACCAGCACCGGGTTGAGGTCCAGTTCGGCGACCTCGGGTACCTCTTCGGCGAGACGCCCCAGTCGCAGGAGCAAGTTTTCGACGGCGGTGGTGTCGACCGGTTGTGCGCCTCGGTATCCGGTCAGCAGTGGCGCGGCGCGCAGTGAGCGCCACATCCGTTCCGCGTCGTGGTCGGTCATCGGCGCCAGCCGGAATGTCCGGTCGCCGAGCAGGTCGGTGTGTACGCCGCCGAGGCCGGCCATCACCAGGGAGCCGAACAGCGGGTCGTGCACGATGCCGGCTACGAGTTCCGCCTGTCCGCGCGCCAACGGCTGGACCAGCGCGCCGCACTCCGTCCGACCCGCGGTGGTGACCGCTCGATAGGCGGCGCGCACTGCCGCGGCGTCGGCCAGGTTGAGCTGGACGCCGCCCGTGTCGCTCTTGTGCACCAGGTCCGGGTCCCCTGACTTGAGCACGACCGGGTAGCCGATGCGCTCGGCCGCGAGGACAGCGTCGTCCTTGCTGCGGGCGGTGACGGAGGTGACCAGCGGGATGCCGTAGCCGGCGAGGATGGCGGCGGTGCGCTCGTACGGCTGCCAGCCGGCACCCGCGGCCAACCCCTGCGCGACGGCGGTGCGGACGGCAGCGGTGTCGATGTCGGACAGTTCGGGTCGGGTGCCGAGCGGCTCCCGCCGCCAGGCGGCGTACCGGGTGGCGTGCCCGAGTGCCCGCACCGCCCGTTCGGGTAGGTCGAAGATCGGCGTGCGCCGCGCGCCGAAGGTCGGCTGCGCCTCCGGCAGGCCGATGACGACGGCGGCGACAGTCAGGTCGGGGTGCGCGTCGACGACCGGGGTGATGGCCGCCAGGGTCGCGGGCACGTCGTTGGTGCGGGTGGCGGCGACAATCACGAGCAGGGAGTCCACCTCCCCGCTGACCGTCAGCGCTTCCACCGTCTTGGCGAATGCTGCGGGTGTGGCCGCGGCGCCCAGGTCGAGGGGGCTGTCATGGCCGGCCGCGTCGGGGGCGACGGCTGCCAGCCGCTCGCGAAGCGCCGGGCTCAACGACGGCACACGTAGGCCGGCGGCTGACGCGGCGTCGGCAGCGAGCACGTTGACTCCGCCAGCGTTGCCGACCACGGCCAGCCGCTCACCGGCGGGCAGCGGCTGGTCGGTGAGCATGCGGGCGGCGTCCATCAGGTCACCGAGGTGGTCGACCCGCACCACCCCGGCCTGGGCGAAGATCGCATCGACCGCTACATCGGGAGCGGCGGCCGCAGCGGTGTGCGAGGCCCCGGCCCGCGCTCCGGCCGTCGACCGGCCGCTCTTGACCGCCAGAACCGGCTTGCGGCGGGCGAGGGCCCGCACCGTACGGGCGAACTTGCGCGGGTTACCGAACGACTCCAGGTACAGGGCGACGGCGGTGGTGGCCGGGTCGTCGAACCAGTAGGCGAGGAGGTCATTACCGCTGACGTCTGCCTTGTTGCCGAGCGACACGAAGGTCGACACACCGCAACCTGCTCGCGCGGCGTGATCGAGCAGCGCGATGCCCACCGCACCCGACTGGGAGGCCACCGCCAACCCACCCCGAAGCGGCGCGGCCGGAGTGAAGCTGGCGTTCAACCGGATGGCGGGATCGGTGTTGACGATGCCCAGGCAGTTGGGTCCGACCAGCCGGATGCCGTGCGCGCGGGCCAGCCGGACCAGCTCGGCCTGCCGGGCCCGCCCTTGCGCGCCCGCCTCGCCGAAGCCGGATCCGAGCACGACGGCGGCTCGCACGACGGCGGCGCCCGCCTCGGCGACAACGCTGGCAACGGCCTCGGCCGGCACCGCGATAACCGCCAGGTCGACCGGACCGGGTAGGTGTGCGAACGACGGGTACGCGGGCACGCCCGCGATCGCGCTGGCGTGGGGGTTCACCGCGTACAGATCGCCGGTGAAGCCGTACTCCCGCAACGCCCGAAGGGTTTCGTGGCCGATACGGCCCGGCCGCCGGCCGGCACCGACGACGGCGATCGATGTCGGCGCCAGCAGCGGGCGCAGCGAGGCCCGCTCGGCGATGCGCTCACGCTCGTCCACGGCCAGCTGCGCAGCCTCGTCCGCGCCGGTGGTCAGCGCCAGGTCGACAACGCCGTTAGCAAGGCGCGACCGGAGGCCGGAGGTCAGATCCCGGGCCACCTTCAGCATCCGGCTGTTGCCCGGCAGGACCTCGCCGACGAGCTCGTCAACGCCCTGTGCGCGGGCGGCCGCGGCCAGGTGCTCCAGCAGCAGGGTGCCGATGCCGCGCCCGCGCTGCGTCTCGTCGACGAACACCGCGAACTCGGCCCGCCGCTCAGCGCTGCCGCGCTCGTACGACGCGACGCCGACGACCGCGCCGGACTGCTCAGCGACGAACGCCTCGTGACGCGGTGACGCCCGCCGGCACAGCCGATCGATCTCGGAGGCGATCATCGCCGGCCCGGGAGCCACGAAGAACCGCATCCGCAGACTGTCGATACCGGCCCGGCCGTAGAGCGCGGTCAGTTCCGGCCGGTCAGCCGGGTGTACCGGGCGGATGCGGACGATGCCGCCATCGGCGGTCAACGCGTCGACGCCGGTCAGCTCACGGCCCCCAGCAGCGGCGTCTGCGGTAACGGCGGTTGATGTGGCAGGGGTTGACGCGGCGGTCGCGATCACGGTCGGCCTCCTGAACATCCGGTTTCCGTCCACTTCAGCCAACCGCAGCCGGCCCCATACGGGTCAGGGCCATCCGACCCTCAACCGGCCTGCCGCAGGTCCCTTCGACAGCGGTCATCCGGCTCTGACCAGCCTCGCTGTCGGATTCGTACGGTGAGGTCAGGACTGCGAAGGAGGTCGTGATGAGGACATGGCAGGTGTGCGACGTGATGAGCACGGACGTCGCGACGGTGCGGGACGACACCCCGTACCGGGAGATCATTGACGTGCTCACGCAACGGCACGTCAGCGCGGTGCCCGTGGTCGACAAGTTCCAGCACGTGCTCGGCGTGGTGTCCGAGGCGGACCTGCTGCACAAGGTGGAGCTCATCGGGCAGCCGCACGAGCGGCGCGTCTTCGAGGGCAGCCGACGGCGGAAGGAGCGGGTCAAGGCCGACGCCGCTGTCGCTGCCGACCTGATGACCGCACCGGCGGTGACCACCCTTCCGCACACGCCGTTGGTCGCCGCAGCCAAGACGATGAACAGTGAGCAGGTCAAGCGCCTGCCGGTGATCGACGACCTGGGCCGGCTCGTCGGCATCGTCACCCGCAGCGACCTGCTTAAGGTGCACCTGCGCCCCGACGCCGACATCCGCCACGACGTGGTGCAGGAAGTCCTGCGCCGAGTCCTCGCGGTCGAGGAGGGCGTCGTCCAGGTGACCGTGCACGGCGGCGTGGTCCGGCTGACCGGGCAGATGGACCGCAAGTCCTCGGCGGACATCGCCGGCCGACTCGCCGCACAGGTCAGCGGCGTCGTCGAAGTGACCAACGAGCTCGGCTTCGACTTCGACGACAGTCAGCTCGCCGACCGGTGGTCCGGACGGACCACCTTCACCGGCATCGCCTGAAGGCAGCGGGCACGGAGAGGAGCATCCGGCGACGCGCCCCTCTCTGTGCCCCTCGGGCAACCTGAGAGGCGATCATGAAGGCGATCTACATTGCAGGACGTGAGCCCGACGGTGGGCCGGGACGGTTGGCGACCCGGCCGGTCACCGAGGTGATGAGCAGCCCGGTCTTCTCCGTAGACGTCGACATTCTGCTCGGCGACGCGCTGGAGGCGTTGGTCCGCACCGGGCGCCGTCACCTTGTGGCGGTCGACGGGGCCGGGCGGTGCCTGGGCGTGCTCGCCGACCGGGCGGTGGCCGCGGCGTGGGCGCATGACCACGCGGCGCTGTCTCGGCTTACCGTCGCGGCTGCGCTGGATCCGGACCCCGCCACGGTGAGCACCGACGCGCGGGTGATTGACGCCGCACGGTTGATGCGGGCGGGCGGCGTCGACGCCGTCGCGATTGTCGACGCGGACGGCCGTCCGGTGGGCATCGTCACCGGAAGCGATCTGATCGCCCTGCTTGCCCGGTAAGGCGCACGTCCATGTCCCTCGGCGAGCCTGAACACCGCGGCGGGCCTGGGCCTTGACAGCGGCGTCGTCGCGTCGCGTTGAACTGGATCCTCCTGGAAACCCGGCCGCCACCATCGCCCGCTTGAGGCGTCCGGTCCGCTGGCCCGCCGAACAGCCAGCGCGTGGAGGAGGGGCAGCCGCGATCGGGCCGCTCCTCCTCAGCGATGGTTGCGGTTAGACCGGCAGCGCCGGCTCTGCCGTAGCATGCGGCACCGGCACGGGCACGGGGATGACGACGACCGGGCAGCACGCCTTGCTTACGCATTCCTCGCTCACCGACCCGAGGACGGTGTGCCGGATCCGGCTGTGACCGTGGCTGCCGAGAACGAGCAGTTCGGCGCTGCGAGCGGCACGCGTCAGCACGTCGGCGGCTCTGCCCTCCACGACCTCAGCAGCGACAGGCGACGACGAGCCTCGACGGGCCGTGAGTGCCTGGATCTCGCGATCGAGGATCGCGCGGGCCCGCTCCTCCTCGTCGGTCGGATTGCCGGCAGTCATCGGGCCGGACTCGATCCCGTCCCACCGCCAGGCGACTACCGCCTGCACCGCGCCACCGCGAGTCGCCGCTTCACGGGCCGCCCAGTCGAGGGCACGCCGCCCGCCATCGGAGCCGTCCACGCCGACGACGATCAGATAGTTGCTGGTCATCTGCCTCACTCCCTCCATGTCCTCGACCTCATCACACACCCGTCGTCGGCGGTGAGGTAGACGCGAAGGGCCCGGCGCGGCCGGGCCCTTCGACCTGTCATGCGGTGTGGTCAGGGCGTTGTTTCGGCCTCCGCCCGCAGCCAGCGCCACTCGGTGACCTGCGGCGGCTGCCGTACTAGAGTTGTGCGAGCTTCAGGCTCGTGCCGATCGTTATCGGCGGTGGGGTAATGGTTCGTGTTGCCCTCGGACACATCATTACCACATATCGATCATGATCCGCGCAGGTTGGCCTGCGCGGATTTTTCTGTGGTTGGTGTGCAGTGTTCCTGGTCGCAGACGATGGTGATCTTCCTCCCGTGTAGGAGTGTGACCAGGTCGTGTGGGGTCTGGATGCCGCTGGGGAGGCGGGGATGGTCGGCGAGTCTTGCGATGAGGTGGTCTTCTCTGAGGTAGAGGATCTTGCGTCGGGGGTTGGTGGGCTGTTGAGTGCTGGTGTGGCCGTGGCGGCATCGGTAGCCGGGGCGTTGGTTGATCCAATGGGATTCCAATCGTCGGCCGCATGGTCCGCAGCGCAGTAGGCCGGTGAACAGGTAGCGGCGGGTGGTGCCGTCGTGGGCGCCCCGGTGGGAGCGGATCGCCTGGACCGCGACGAAGTCCTGCTCACTGACCAGCGCGGTGTGGGCCAGTTGCGTGGAGACCACCCAATCCACGGTCGAGTTCCGCCGGATCGGTTCTCGCTCCGAGCGGCTGGCATCGGTGTGGTTGTGCGCGGGTTGCCGGTTCCAGACCTGCCGGCCCGTGTAGCGAGGGTTGGCGAGGATCGCCGCGACTGTTCGTAGGGTCCACCGGTCACCACTGCGGTGCGGATTGCGGTCCGGATCGACGCCCGACGGGCACGGTATGCCGGCGTCGTTGAGGGCGCGCGCCATGCTGGCGAGACTCTGGCCGTCGAGGCGTTGGGCGAACATCCACCGCACGTGTACGGCCGTGGCCGGATCCGGTTCGAGGCGTTGAAGCCGGCGACCCCAGCGCGCCTGGGCGGCGTTCGGATGAGGGCCGGCGTCGGTGAGCCGGTATCCGTAGGGCGGCCGGCCTCCGAGATACCGTCCCTGCTCCCGCGCTTGAGCCCGCATCGCCGTGACGACCCGGAACCGGGCGCGCTGAACCTCGCGTTTCGACTGGGCGCCCAGCATCATGATCAGCGCCTGGTGGGTCGGGTCGTGGTGATCCACCGGCCCGTCGGTCTCGGGCAGCCATAGCTGCACAGCATGCTGTTCGAGCACGGGTGCCAGGTGCTGCAGCTGATTGGCGGAGAACGCCCGCTCGTACTCGCCGACCACGATCGCGTCGAACCCGCGATCCGGGTCCTCGAGCGCGGCCAGCAGCGCAGCGGCCTGCGGACGCTGCCGCCAACCGCGGCGGCGAGAGCAGCCAACATCGAAGTATTCGGCAACGACCGCCCCGTGATCGGCGACGAGCTCGCTGGCGCAGTCCCGTTGCCAGTGCCGCGAGGTCACCCGGTCCTGGTGCTCGACGGTCGACATCCGACCGTAGAACGCAAACCGCAGACCAGGCTGCCTATGGGTAGGTGGTTGCGGGTTGTTCGGCTGGTTGTGGAGCCAACGGGTCAGCGGATCGAGACCGTCGCTCTGGTTGTGGGACACGCCGACATTCCTACGAAGAATTCTCGTGGTCGAGGCGGACAGGTAGTCCGCTGGCGCTGGTGCGAGACGGATGGCGTCCAGCGGGGCGGTCCACGAACTACGCCCGGTCTTCAAGGCGACCACGAACGAATACCGCCATCCCGGCACCCCGATGTGCTGGTCTTTGCCACGACCGTAGGTGTGACACAGGATCCGCTCCGGTACGGTGTGCGCTTCCGGCCGCAGCCAACAGGTCACATCCACCGCCAGAACAACCTCTTCGGCGTCCCCGAAGAAGCCCTCCGGCTCTGCTTGCCGTCGGTCAGAACGCTCTGGAGTCGCAGATTGAGTTGCTCCTGGCGGTCCCCATCTATGCCGAGTAAGGGACGGAGAACCGCGTGCGGTGTTCCGGGGGTGAGGCGGCTCCGCGGTCACCGTTCACTGCGAGGTCCCCTCCGAGCCACGCTCTACCCCTGGCTGCGGCATTCGCCTCGGAGTTGTCCGTGCTCGAGGCTATTCGACAGTTTCCCAGGCCACCGCGTCGGGTCGTCGCCCCCCGCTGATGAGGAACTGTCGTGCCGCTTGCCGGGCGGTCGCGTCGGTGACGCGGGTGCGTTCGGGCCAGGCGTCGGTGGGCGTGCCGGCGTAGTCGAAGGTGAACGCGCGCCCGGGTTCGAGGTCTGGCTGGTATCCCCAAGCGCTGCTGCCGTCGGCAGCGACGTGATAGACGAACGACCGATCGGGGTGCCCGACGCAGATGTCGAGCATGACGGGAAACTCGCCGCCGCCGGGAGCGACGAGGGTGACGCAGCAGGGCAGTTGCTCGGTGTGGGCGCGACTGATTGTGTCCAGTGTGGCGTCGAGTTCGGCGACGGTGCTGAGCGACGCGGCGCCGTCGCCGCGTCCCCAGGTGATGTCGATGCTCATCGCCGGATCCCTTCTCCTGTTCCGACGTACAGCTTATGAAGCCACGTGCGGTCGCCGTCGGTGAGGAACACCGTCAGGCGTGTTCCTTGCGGCAGGATCGTGGCGAGGATCTTTTCGCAGACCAGGGATCTGATCGGATCGTCGCAGGGGGTGTGATTGAGCACGCGCGTGGCCTCCGGTGGGCTGCCGGGACGGCGCAGCACGGCGGCGGCCTGCGCCTCGGCGTGGTCCATCACGATGGCCTGAGCCAGCGGCGGTTTGAGTCCCACTCCGGCGGCGGGAAGCCTGCCCGCCCGGATCTGTCGGTTGCGCAGCCGACCGTCTGGCTCGGCGGAGAAGTCAGGATCGCGCGTGATCGCCGCGTCGGCGAGGAGGAACGCCTCGGTCTTGTCGTGCGGTTCGCTGCGACGTGCCAGATTCACGGCCGCCCGAAGGGCTGCCTGCGGTGGGTCAGCATGCGCGGGTGGTCGGCGGTTCCCGCCGCCACCCGCGGTCAGTTTCCCAGACCGCCGAGCCCACGCACCCGCGCGCGAATCTCCTCCACCTTGCCCGCTGCCTGGCCGACCGCGACAGCCGCTGCACCGAGCTGCTGTGAACTGCGGTTCACCATCGCGGCAGCGCTCCGCAGGCGCTCTTCGGCGAGGGCCTGATCGGTCAGGCCCTGCCCCGGTTCGTTCGCCTCGCGCGGCATCTGCAGGCTCTCGCCGACCAACTGGGTCCCGTCCGGTCCGCTGACGACCCGCTGCTGCTGCGTAAGACTGACCGCCCGCAGGATGTGGCGATGAGCGCGGAGGCCCGCCAGGCGTTCAACCCCGCCACGCTGAGCTGATGCGTCGTAGCCGGCTCAAATCGCAAGGCCGTCCGTCCGCATGATGGTGAGGATGTTGGGTCGACGTTCCGGTGCCTCCCGGAATCTTACGTCCGGAGCGGCGCAATGGAGGCACCGCGCTGCTTTCCAAGCGCAAGCGCCAATGGCGATCATGGCGGTCGTTACACGAACGTTACATTCGCCTGGATCGTGACCGTATGCAATTGAGCTGAACACCGAATCAAGTAAAAAGCACTAATTGTCCGATGCTCGGCTGACCTTCTGTGGTGACCCCGATCCATCGATCGACGACGTGGCATCGGCGGGACGGTCGAGGGTCCCTCCACCTTCTGATCGTCGGCTAGTGTGATCAATCAGGAAGGCGGCTCGCCGGTTTAGGGCCCGGCGAGCCGCCGCGTTCCCACTTCCTACCCACTCAACTAGGAGGAACAATCGTGGAAACAAAGGCAAGATTACACCGCGCGGCGCGGTTCATCAGCTCTGCCCTCGCGTTTGCTGTGAGTGGCGTGCTGCTTACAGCGGGTCCGGGGGTTGCTGACCCGAAGCCTAGTGCTGACGTACTGGCCGTTCGAACTCACGTATTCGAGGATGGCTCGACCTTCAGTCTCCGCGCCCTGCCGCCTGCGGAGATCCGCGCTCGGGGGCTCGTGCCCGCAGGGACAACGCTAAAGGTGGTGGCCCCTCGAATCATCGACGCCACCTCCTCGGTCTCCGCCCAAGGCAGTGCCGAGCCGGTTCGCCAACCTGCGGGCGAGCGCGAGATGGCAGCGACGGCCTGCTTCCAGGGCGGCTGGGATCAAGGCCTTATAGGCGCTGGCCCGCTCAAGCTCTATACCCACACGGATGTTACGTGGTGTGCCACCAACACCTGGATCAGCTCTACCTGGACGGGCTGCAACGGTGTCGACGGGGGTTACCCCACCTACGAGCATCTTGGGTGCTCACAGAGTCAGGCTTACGGTGTGGGTTGGAGTGCGTGGGACGTCAAGACGACGGGGAACCACTGCTACGCTTGGGTCGGGTATTGCGCCTCAACGACGACTGTTTGGTCGCAGTACCGCATGAACGGCTATGGCGACGCGGTTCTCACCGGTAGGAGCTAGCTACTCGCTTACGAGCGTGGAGGGCAGTATGAGTTCTGCAACCGACCGAGGACGATTGAGTACGACCCGGAAGGTTCTCATCTTCGCACTCATCCTCGTGGCGGTGGTAACAGTAATCGGCGTCATCGTTGGGGTTACCCGGGGGGATGGGGTTGAGCCGAATTTCGGCCCCGACGAGGCGAGCCCCGCGCCGACCAGCAGCAGTTAGTGGCAGATGTGCCTGGGGCGGTCGTCGTAGCACGATCGTCCCAGGCGCATCGTGATGCTTTTGGGTTCGTAAGCGCAACGGCCTTCGTATCCAAGGTAGGAACAAGCCTAAGAGCGCGTTTGGTTTGTGGGTTGGTCGGGTGTGTCGCACAGTGGGTCCGATCGATGAGCGCGACTTGGTCGATGGGCAGGTATGGATCGAGTGCGGCGGTACCCGTCTGATCTGACCGACGCCGAGTGGGAAATCATCGAGCCGATGCTGCCGTCCCCGCGGTGGATGGGCAGACCAGAAAAGCATCCCCGCCGGGCCGTCATCGACGCCATCTTGTACGTGGTACGCACCGGATGCGCGTGGCGGTACCTGCCGGTGGACTTCCCGCCGTGGCAGACCGTGTACGCGCACTTCACGCGGCTGAACCGGCGGGGCGTGACCGAGCGGATCCTGACCGAACTCCGCGAGCAGATCCGGGTGGCTCACGGCCGTGACCCGGAGCCGACGGCGGGAATCATCGACTCGCCGAGCGTCAAAGGCGCGGACACCGTGCCCCGTGAGTCCCGCGGCTACGACGCCGGGAAGAAGATCAACGGTCGGAAACGGTTCATCGTCACCGACACCCTCGGCCTGCTGGTCACCGTCTGGGTCCTGGCCGCGTCCTGGCAAGACCGCGACGGCGCCAAAGGCGCTTTGCTCGCCACCTACGCGGCCACCCCGATCCGGCACGTCTTCGCCGACACCGGCTTCGCCGGGCGCCTCGTCGACTGGGCCCGCGACCTGCTGCGCACCACCGTCGAGATCGTCCGCAAACCCGCCGACCAGAAAGGGTTCGTCGCGCAACCGCGCCGCTGGGTCGTGGAGCGGACCCTGGCCTGGATCACCGCCCACCGCCGCCTGGCCCGCGACTACGAAACCCACCCCGCCACCTCGGAGGCCATGATCCGATGGGCCGCCCTCAGCGGCATGCTCCGCCGCCTCACCCGAGGCGAACCCGCCACCCGCCAACAACGCCTCACCTTCAACACACCCGACTGACAGCAATGTGAAACGCGCTCTAATACTGCAACGGCAGTTGGTCAGGGGTAGCCGTGTCGTCGGTAGTGGCAGGTCCGGGCTTGGTGTTGGCGTCGTCGGCGCCATCGTGACCAGGCCCAGACGTGCTCGGGTGGGTGGGTTGATCGCACTATGAGTGCGGTGAGCAGTCTTCGGATCTCCGGTACGGTGTAGCCGATCATCATGTCGTCGCCAGGGCTGGATCCCCTTTTGCGGTAAGGGATCGGGCCACGGACAGCCAGGCGTGAGCGGCCATGGACAGGGTGATGTGGGCGTACCAGGCTCGCCAGTCGCGGACCTGGTATTCGTCGAGGCCGGCTTCGTTCTTGGCTTGCTGGAAACACTCCTCGATCGCCCAACGGGCCCCCGCGATGCGGGCCAGGTCGAGCAGTCGAGTGCGGCGGGGTCCGTAGCAGACGTAGTAGGCGATCTCTCCGGTCGTCATGCTGCGCCGGGCCAGGAGCCAGTGCCCCCGGCCGGGCTGCCAGCAGATCCGCACCGGCACCCGCGCCCACCAGTACTCGCGCGGGCCGTGGGCGCCGGCACCGGCGGACAGCCGGCACCACGCACGAGCCGGCAGAGCGGCGATCAGCTTGTCTGCTCGGCAGGTGCCCATCGTGGTGGTGATCATGTCGTCGTTGCGGCGGGTCGCGACCACATAACCCACATCCCGTTGTTCCAACCAGACCCGCAGGGCTTTCGACTGCCCGTAGGCCTCATCCATCGTCACCCACCCCACCGGCACCCCGGCATCCAACGCCCGGCCCAGCATCTCCCGGGCCATCTGCACCTTTGTGGCGAACTCGACGCCGTCCGGGATCCCCGCGGCCCGACACCGGTCCCGGTCATCGGTCCACGACGCCGGAAGGTAGAGCTGCCGGTCGATAAGCGCGTGGCCCTTCGCTGAGCGGTAGGCCAGGAACGTTGCGACCTGGCAGTTCTCCGTCCGCCCGGCGGTGCCGGAATACTGACGTTGCACTCCGGCCGACCGGGTGCCCTTCTTCAGGAACCCGGTGTCGTCGACGATCAGGACTCCGGCCGGGTCGCCGAGGTGCTCGATCACGTAGTCCCGCACGTCGTCGCGGACCGCGTCGACGTCCCAGTCCGCCCACCGCAACAACCTTTGCATCCCGTCCGGCGACACGTCCCCTGCCTGCTCAGCCAAGGTCCAGCCGTTCTTACGACCCAGACCAGAGACCAGCCCACACAGGTACTGACGGACCCGCAGCCGCGGCTCCGACCGCCGAAACCGAGGCCCGATCCGGGCATGCAGCCGGTCCAACTCGCCATGCCAACGATCAACATCAACGTCCGTCACAGTCGGACCAACGAACGCGAGTCGAACTCGATTCGCCTACTGCCGTTGCAGTACTAAGGGGCTGCCGAGGGCCTGTCTCGCTAACGGTGTTTCCGGCGATCTTGGTTAGTAGGTTTCAGCGGCCGGGAAGCGGTCGCTGAAGGTGATGGCGAAGGCGTTCAGGGCGGGTTTCCAGCGCATCGTCCATCGGGTTCGGCCTGCTCCGGTGGGGTCCAGGGATCGGGTCACCAGGTACAGACACTTCAACGCGGCCTGCTCGTTGGGGAAGTGGCCGCGGGCCTTCACGGCCCGCCGGTAGCGGGCGTTGAGCGACTCGATCGCGTTGGTGGAGCAGATGACTTTGCGGATCTCCAGGTCGTAGTCGAGGAACGGGATGAACTCCGACCAGGCGTTGTCCCACAAGCGGATCACCGCCGGATACCGTCCGCCCCACTTGTCGGCCAGGTCCTCGAACGCGGCTCGGGCCGCCACCGCGTTCACGGCGGTGTAGATCGGCTTGATGTCGCGTTTCAACTCGTCCCAATACCGGCGGGACGTCAGCCGGAACGTGTTGCGGATCAGATGGATGATGCAGGTCTGCACGACGGTCTGGGGCCACACGTTGGTGACGACCTCCGGCAGGCCTTTCAGTCCGTCGCAGACGAGGAAAAACACGTCCTTCACACCCCTGTTACGC
Organism: Micromonospora inaquosa; assembly: GCF_003857055.1. GTDB lineage: Bacteria > Actinomycetota > Actinomycetes > Mycobacteriales > Micromonosporaceae > Micromonospora > Micromonospora inaquosa. The sequence continues at coordinate 28,432 of NZ_QGSZ01000210.1, forward strand.
AGGTCGGTCAGCACGCTCATCCAGAACTTCGCGCCCTCACCACCGGTGCCGGCCCACAGACCGAGGATGTCCTTGTCCCCGTGGAGGGTGACCCCGATCGCGGCGTAGAACGGCCGGTTCGCGACCTGCCCATCCCGAACTTTGACCACGATCGCGTCGATGAACACCGCCGCATAAACCTCATCGAGAGGGCGGTGGGACCAGTCGGTCATCTCCTCGATCACCTTGTCGGTGATCCGCGAGATCGTCTCCTTACTGACCGACGCCCCATAGATCTCGGCGAAGTGCGCCCTGATCTCCCCGGTGGTGAGGCCTTTGGCATACAGCGACAACACCACCTCGTCGACACCTGAGAGACGACGTTGCCGCTTGCGCACGATCTGCGGCGCGAACGTGCCGGCCCGGTCCCGAGGCACGTCGATCTGCACCTGCCCCGATGCGTCGGTCAGCACCGTCTTCGACCGGCTGCCGTTGCGGACGTTGCCCGAGCCGGCGCCGTCGGGTTCGTGTTTGGCATAGCCGAGGTGTTCGGTCATCTCCTCGTTCAACGCGGTCTCCAAGACCGTCTTTGTCAACTGCTTGAGCAGCCCGTCCGGGCCCGTCAGCGACAGGCCCTGTTCCTTCGCGGCCCGCACCAGCTCCGCGGCGGCTTTAGCCTCCGCCGACGGCTCGGGCCGCTTCTTACGTCCGGTCTGGTCGTTCAGTGTCGCGGTCATCACGGCACCCTCCTCACCAGGCACAACGCCCGGCAGGTCAGGCCGGAAACACCGTTAGATCCACAGACCCGCTGCCGAAGATTAACTCGCCTATTGGGTTCCGAAGGTGGTGTTGATCGGGCTTCGACGCGGTCGCGAAGGGTTGCGAGTGCGGCGGGCGGCTGGGTGGCAGGCGGGATAGTGGTGTCGTGTTGCTGGAGAAGCCGGGTGATTCTGGCCAGGACGCGGTGCATTGCGGCGTGGCTCAAGCGGTGGGGCTCCAGCTTGATGCCTGTACGTTCATTTCGGTCAGTCGATAACTGAGCCAGCTGGCTGGCAAGCTTGGACGCTACGCGTCCCAACTTCGATTCATGCTCACGCCCGGTGATGAGCGCGCGAGGTTGAGTCAAACCTGACCGTGCCGTAATCTAGCAGCATGTGCACCCCTAATGGAGCACAGATGATACGTACAAGAGTTCGAATCCCCTCGGACACATCATTACCACATACTGATCATGATCCGCGCAGGTTGACCTGCGCGGATCTTTCTGTGGTTGGTGTGCAGTGCTCCTGGTCGCAGACGATGGTGATCTTCCTCTTGTGCAGGTGTGCGACCAGGTCATGTGGAGTCTGGATCCCGCTGGGGAGGCGGGGATGGTCGGCGAGTCTTGTGATGATGTGGTCTTCCCTGAGGTAGAGGATCCTGCGCCGGTGATTAGTGGGCTGTTGGGTGCTGGTGTGGCCATGGCGGCATCGATAGCCGGGGCGTCGGTTGATCCAGTGAGATTCCAATCTTCGCCCGCACGGTCCGCAGCGCAGTAGGCCGGTGAACAGGTAGTGGCGGGTGGTGCCGTCGTGGGCGCTCCGGTGGGAGCGGACAGCCTGGACGGCGACGAAGTCCTGCTCACTGACCAGCGCGGTGTGGGCCTGTTGCTTGGAGACCACCCAGTCCATGGTCGGGTTCCGTCGGATCGGTTCTCGCTCCGAGCGGCTAGCGTCGGCGTCGTTGTGCGCGGGTTGCCGGTTCCAGACCTGCCGACCCGTGTAGCGGGGGTTGGCGAGTATGGCCGCGACCGTTCGTAGGGTCCACCGGTCGCCACTGCGGTGTGGATTGCGGTCGGGATCGACGCCAGACGGGCACGGTATGCCGGCGTCGATGAGTGCGCGCGCCAGGCTGGCGAGACTCTGGCCATCCAGGCGTTGGGCGAACATCCACCGCACGTGTCCGGCCGTGGCCGGATCCGGTTCGAGGCGTTGAAGCCGGCGACCCCATCGCGCTTGGGCGGCGTTTGGGTGAGGGCCGGCGTCCGCGAGTCGATAGCCGTAGGGCGGCCGGCCCCCGAGATACCGTCCCTGCTCCCGCGCTTGGGCCCGCATTGCCGTGACAACCCGGAACCGGGCGCGCTGAACCTCGCGTTTCGACTGGGTGCCCAGCATCATGATCAGCGCCTGGTGGGTCGGGTTGTGGTGATCGACAGGCCCGTCCGTCTCGGGCAGCCATAGCTGCACAGCGTGCTGTTCGAGCACGGGCGCCAGGTGCTGCAGCTGATTGGCGGAGAACGCCCGCTCGTACTCGCCGACCACGATCGCGTCGAACCCGCGATCGGGGTCGTCGAGCGCGGCCAGCAGCGCGGTGGCCTTCGGGCGCTGCCGCCAATTGCGGCGTCGAGAGCAGCCGACATCGAAGTATTCGGCGACGATCACCCCGTGAGCGGCGACGAGTTCAGTGGCGCAGTCCCGTTGCCAGTGCCGGGAGGTCACACGGTCCTGGTGCTCGACCGTCGACATCCGACCGTAGAACGCAAACCGCAGACCACGCCGCCGTTGGGTAGGCAGTTGCGGGTCGGCCTGCGGCTGCCCGTTGAGCCATCGAGTCAGGGGATCCTTGAGATCGTCACGCTGGTTGTCCGACACGCCGATATTTCTACGAAGGATCTTCGCAGTCGAGTCGGACAAGCAGTCCGCTGGCGCTGGTCAAGGACTGTCGGTCCGGAGTTGGTGGCAGCCGGCTTGTGCACTGTGTTGGCATACCGAGCATCCGCTCGACCGCCGGGGACAATGCGTGATGCCCGGTTAGCGTCTTATCCGCGCACGTCAGCCGGCGGTGCGCGAGCTCTCCGAACATCTGGCCGAGGTGGTACCTGGCTTTGTTGAGATTCAGCGTCGCAGCGACTGATCAGTCCTCATCCACGATCAGGCGCGCCAGGCGCAGACGTGCGCGAGGAGTCAAAGCAGCATTAGCGTGGGACATGAAGGCCTCCTGGTTGGCGGAGCGGTTCCTCGACAGCTCCACTCCACAACCGGAGGCCTTCACCTACCTACGACATCAAAGCGTGTCGTCACACAACCTCAACCGGCCTCCCCGGACAGCACACCTAGCCCGTGCCTAGTAGTGCGGGTTGGTCGGCATCAGCTCGGACGCGCCCGCGTACAGCAGGTCGAGATAGTTCATCCCCGGGTGGTAGACGAAGTGCCACTCCAGTCGCACGCGGCTCGTGAAGGTAACTTCGGCGTTGCCGTCCACGTCCGGGTCGACCAACCGCAGGTTGTGCCGCCCAGCAACCGCGGCCAGTCGGCCCCAACCGGTGAAGGTCACCTCGGTTACGGCCTCGACCGAGCCGGGGTGTTGCTCGTCGGGGTCGTCGTCCACATGCCAGTTGATCGTGTCGAGGTCGGGCGTGACCACGTCGATCACCATCTCGCGCAGGATGTCCGTGGGAAGATCGACGTCGTCGAGGGTCAGCCCGGCGGTCCAGTTCTCGCTGTTCTTCCCGACGTAGCGCCCGATGCTGTTGCCCGCCATCGTGCGGCATGCGCTGCTCACCGCTTCCGGCAGCAGACTGTCCAGCGACGGGAACAGCGCCTCCATCTCCGCCTGGGCCTTCCGCTTCCGCTCGTCGTCTTGCTGATCGCGGGTCAGACGCAGCGCGGTGGCATAAGCGATGCCTTCCTGCTTGGCCAGCTTCTTGGCCCGGTTGTCCGTGCTCACAATCAATCCATCCTCCGGCGGACCCCACGCGACCGCCGGCGACAGGGGATGTGCCGGAGCTACCGCACCCGCGTGACGATCAACGCCGTGTCCCTCGGTGTCCCCAGTGCCAGGCGTGGGCCGGCGGGCGACAGGAGAATCCGGCGGCGCGGGGCCACCGTGCCCTCAACCGTATCTTGGGAGATAGGCATCGGCAATTGGCCAAGCCGGGCATGTCTCTGTCCGGCAGCTGTCCGGCCGCAATAGGGCGGCCCGGCCTGACTTCCCCGCAGACCGGACCGCCCGCACCAGGCACGACAGCACGAAGAGGTGACCATGAGCGAGCCGGAGTTCCTGCCCTGGGGGACCGGCAGCGCCGAGAGCCCGAGAAGGCGTACGGGTATTTGTGCTGTATCGCGACCTGGGCCGCACCCGCACCGTCGCCAAGGTCGCCACCGAGGCCAACAAGAGCCGGGATTACCTCCACAAGCCGGCGAGCATCTGGAAGTGGGTGGTGCAGCGGGCGCAGACGTGGGACCGCGATGAGGACCGGCTGTACGCCGAGGGCCTGGCCGAGCAGCGGCGCGACAAGGCCAGGCGGCAAGCCCGGATCGCGTCGACGCGGCAAGCGACGCTCGTGACCCGGTTGCAGGCCCTCGACGCGTCGAAGCTCGGCCCTCGGGACATCGCCCGCTGGCTGGAGGTGGCGACCCGCGTCGAGCGGCTGGCGCTGGGCCTGCCGGACTCGACCACCGCCCACACCGGACCGGATGGCCGCCCGATCCGCGCCGAGGTCGACCAGATGAGCTAGCAGCAGCGCGCCGACTTCTTCCGGGCGCTGATGGCCGAGGCGTGGGCCCGCGCCGGCCAGACCGACCCCGTGGGGGATGCCGACGACCCGCACGACCCCGACGACGAAGGAGACGACGAGGAGGCGGCCGATAAGTCAGCGACGCAAAGCTGAGGGAAAGGTGCGGGCGCCGCGCTGGGCGGTGTGGTCCATCGCCGTCGGCGGGCCGCTGGTCGTCGCGTCCAGCGCGGCCGCCGTGGCGCGGTGGCGCGGTCAGGCGGGGCCTGCGGTCGACCCGGCTGCTGACCGGGGACCGGACACCGAAGCACCTACGGAGCGCGTGGTCAGAGCAACACAAGGCGTCTGCTAAGTCGGAGCAGGACCTCAGCCAACAAGCCAAATTGGTGGCCGAGCTGAGTCCTGTGTGGCTCCAGCTCGGCGAGAGCTCGGAGAACCTTGTGGATTTCGGATTCATTCAAAACCTGTCGCCGCGGACTGTCCTCATCATCGTCGGCACACCCGTGGCCGGAGTTGTGGCCGGAATGATCATCTTTGCCGTCGTGCTTCTAAGCTCTGAGTCGGAGCATCGGGCGGACATGATCAGGGCAGCAGGTGGGGCCTTCCGCCCCCGTCGGTAACAGCCGGCGTGCACTACATGTAGCGGGGTGTGGTCAGTCTCAGTCACCCGCTGGCTGCTCCGTGATCTCCGTGAAGTCCGCCGGCTCCTGGCACCGCTTCCGCCATCACTGTCGTGGGCTCGGCCGATCATCCGGTGTCACGGGCGTGTGCTGTCGAGCATTCTGTGCCACATGCTCCTGGTTCTGGCCCAGCCGCCCGTGTCTTCGGATAGCGGCTGGACGCAGTGGGTTCCCGTGGCGTCGGCGGCCGTGGCACTGCTGGCGTTGCTGGTCGCACTGTCCAACCGCAACACCTCGCGGCGCGCCCTGGCGTTATCGATGCAGCAAGAGGAGCGCCGGGCGGCCCGACTGGATGTCACTCTTGCCGACTCGGCATCGTGGCGCCGTTCAGGCGCCTCACGCTGGGTCGGTATCAAGATCCTGGCAGTCAACCCCACCGACCGCGATGCGGCTATCGTCGGCGCTGAGCTGCACATCGCCTATACGTTGCCGACCGGGCACGCGATGACGGTCAAGGTCGGTCACCGGACTACCGGAGATGATTTTCCGGGCGACGTGACGGCGCTGGACCTGCCTGTGCGTCTGGAGTCCAACGGCGCGGTCGCCGGGTGGCTGACCTTCGAACTACCCGCCGGCCTGTTCCCACACGGTGCCGGCATCCAGCGTTACGACGCGGTCTTGCAGGACAGCCGCGGTATAGCCGTGACAGTCAGCGCATCCGTCCTGCGGGAGGTAGAGCATGATCAAACGTCGGACGACCAAGCGGCCGACGAGACGAGCGGTAGATCCCGCTGACATCGTGCCCGTCGTCGCGGACGGGTCGATTGCGGGTCCGGCCGCTGACGGCCGTATGGTGCCGTTGGTCATTATCGACACCACCAGCCGGCCTGACCTCGACGAACTGGTCCGCCTGCACAGCCATCTCTCACCCGGCGACGTCACGTATCGGTGGGGGCAGGCTGAGCGAAATAAGGACCTGGTCTCTCTGTCGCTGTGGTTCGTTCGCCCGATCGAGGCCCGGGCGGTACTGATGTTCAGCATCGAGGGTGAGGGCATCATCGTCGACAATGCCCTCAACAGCCGCGCTATCTACTTGCAGCCCGGCCGCCCGGGTGACCGCCTGAAGCACGACCCGCACCGGCCGAAGATCCTCATCGAAATTCCTGACGACGACTTCCGGGAACAGTGGGAGGACGTCGCGGTGCGGCGCCTGGCCAAGGTGATCCGCCGTAGGTCACCAATACCCCGGGAAGAGGCGCGCCGGCTGGCCGTACAGTGGCTGGCACAGTCGCGTGAGATCAGCGGCTTCCGGCTGCCAACGTGAGTCTCCCGCGTGGGGCTTGGTTCGACTTGCCCCAGCGGCGCGCCTGTACGAGGCTGGTCCAGGTATCTTCGCTCCGTTGCAAGGGCGGGTAAGCCGCGCGCACCTGTCAGGTCACTTGTTCGTAGAGCACCCCGTGCTTGCTCCGCATGAGGGCTTCGATCGACGCGGCGAGGTTGGTGTCGTGCACGGGACTGCACCCGGTTCGGTTGACTCCTGACCTGTGAGGATCTGTTCCTCGCTGGAAGGATGTCTGTCATGCCGAAAGCGTTCCCCCTGGAGTTCCGCCGCGACGTCGTCGCGGTCGCCCGTAA